>NZ_OY762999.1:2797500-3097500 GCF_963666665.1 Maridesulfovibrio sp. | reverse complement strand
TTGCATTGCACTGCGGAAGGGGAATATTCCGCACATGGGGAAGACCCGGTCGTCGTTGCAGATGGATTCCATAAGGTACATGAATCCACCGCATTCAGCGTAAACTGGATGTCCGGCTGCGGAAAACTCAGCAATGCTCCGACGTAATTTAGTGTTCTGGGCAAGGTCAAAGGCCGCCAGCTCAGGATAGCCGCCACCGAAATATATTCCTGAAATGTCTTCGGGCAGAGCTTTATCTTCTATGGGAGAAAAGGGAACCAGTTCCGCTCCGGCCTCACGCAGTAAACGCAGATTCTCCTCGTAGTAAAATGAAAAGGCGCTATCCTGTGCAATGCCGATCCTTGTGTGAGGGATCATGGGCACTTCATCAAAAAGTGGGGGAACGGGAATGTCGGGCAGGGCTTCTATAATCTGCTCAAGGTCGAGGTTCTCCTCCACCCAGTCGGCAAGTGCATTGTATTTGAATTCTAGGTCTTCAATGTGGTCCGGGGTTACAAGCCCAAGATGGCGAGAAGGGGTAGATATTTCTGCCCGGCGGGGCAGGCAGCCGATAAGCGGAACATCTATTAAGGAAATGGCTTCACTCAGGATTTGGGCATGATTGCTGCTGCCCACACGATTGAATATCACTCCGGCCACAGGAGTCTCAGGGTCGAAGTTGCAGAATCCCTGCACCAGCGCAGCCGCGGAACGGGCCATGGAACCGGCGTCCACAACAAGGATCACCGGCAGGTTCAGTTCTTTGGAGAGATGGGCTGTAGACCCGGTTTCGTCCAGAGCTGAATAGCCGTCGTAAAGGCCCATGACACCTTCAACAATGCAGGCGTCCGCATCCTGCGTATAGCGGGCGAAAATGTCGCGCAGGGTCTTGCCGGAAAGCATCCAGCCGTCAAGGTTGTGGCAGGTCCGGCCCGAGGCACGGGTATGGTGCCCGGGATCAATGAAGTCCGGCCCGGTTTTGAAGGGCTGTACTTTGATACCGCGACGGGCGAAAGCAGCCATAAGACCCAGTGTTACCGAGGTCTTACCGCAACCGCTGTGTGTTCCTGCTACAATGAAGCCTTTGATGGAGTTCATTGAAACTGTATAATGTTTTTTTTCTGATCAGCCCAGCTTATTCTTGTCCAGATAAGCGACAAATTTTTTCCCTTCAGCAAAATCAGGATTAATCTCCAGACACTTAGCAAGTTCTTCTCGTACCTTGTCGTATTGCTTATCTTCAAAGTAGGCTCGCGCAAGGTTGTAGCGCAGGTTCTCGTCTTCCGGGCTGAGTGCGATAGCTTTTGAGTAATACTCAATAGCCTGAGGAATCATTTTAGATTTACGCAGGTTGATCCCGAAATCATTGAACATATGCTTATGCTCAGGGGCAAAGGGAGCATCCATGGAAACCAGTCGGGCAAAAACGTCATTGGCGCGTTCGGTTTCTCCTCTCTGCATGAGACAGAGTCCTACCCCGAAGTTACCGCGAACGTTCATTTCATCCACTTTGATGGCGTTGGTGTATTCCATTTCAGCGCTGAAGGAGTTGCCCTGCTGGCGGTGTCGATCCGCACGGGCAAGGGTTTTTTGCAATTCCTTCATATTGGGCAGAACCTGCTTGTGGTACATTTCAGGTTCAGGAGTATAATCTTTCAGGAGGGCATCCCGGTCAATTCCTTCGGGGTCTCCGGTGGGAACAAAATGGTTGTTCAAAGGGCGGACCTGAAACAGGTCTTCGGCCATCTGTTCAACAAAATAGTAGCCGATCTGAGCTACGCGGCGAGTGGTGGTTCCGGTTCCGACCTTAGCGATTCTCTGGCGTGAGAATACTCCGCTTAGATCTTTAATTTTAGTATTTTCAGACATTTGCAAGCTCCGCAGATCTAAATTCTTTTCTTCACTGTAACGTTCTTTATTAAAATTGAGAAGGGGCAGTGTTTATTTCCGTGTTATTTTTTGTCCGCTTGTCCGGCTATCCATTTGATCTGGCGGCATATTCCCATGAGCAGGTTAAATTCGTTGCGCTTGATGTCGATTTTGGACATGAAACGTCTTACCGGCATCATCCAGTAATCCGGGTTGTCAGCTTTCAGGAAGTCGATAGCAAGTAGGGTTTCCTGCAGATTGGAAGCCAGAATTTCCTGTTCTTCAAATGAGGTGGGACGTTCTTCAGGAGGGCCTGCCGGGGTGAAGGGTTTGTCCAGAGCGTTTTTAAAGCATTCGTATAATATAATGAGTACAGCCTGAGAAAGGTTCAGGGAGCTGTTTTCATGGCTGGTGGGAATGTTGATCAGTCTTGAGCAGAGCTGGGTTTCATCGTTGGTCAGCCCTCTGTCTTCAGGTCCGAAGACCACAGCAACTTTTTCTCCGGCCCTGAGCTGTTCCACGATTAAGGGAGCTGCGGTGGATGGAGTCATTACACCCTTGCGCCAGCCTCCGGTGCGGGCTGTTGTACCATAAACGCGGGTCTGGCCTTTCAGGGCTTCGGAAAGGTTGTCGGCAACAATTGCTTTTTCTACAATGTCGCGGCCTTTGACTGTTGCCAGAGGCATTGCTTTTTCCATATTCCATGATGCGGGGCGCACCAGGGTCAGGTTTTCACAGCCCATATTGGTCATGGCTCTGGCCGATGATCCTACGTTTTCGGGGAATTTAGTACCGAAAAGTACAATGCTTAAGTTGTCCAGCATGTTAGCTCCGGGAAAAGTTATTTCGCCTGCAAGAGCAGGTAATTCCTTTCAGGATGCAGGCGAACAGCTTTCATAGAGCCATCTTCCTGTGATGTCCAGTTTCGGTTTTGACGGAAAATCACTTTTTGCAAACTCCCCGCAGGGAGTGTAAAATAAGTAGCATGAGTACAACTGAACTATCAGAAAAAATACAGGCCATTGCCGATTCTGCAGGACTTACGCTTGATGAAGTGCAGGAACTTCTCAGCGGAGGGAATGCGATACCTGATGATTTGATGGAAGTTTTTGAAAGGATAGGGGATACGCTGGCTGAGGCGTGCGCAGAAGATTAAACTGCAAAAAAGATAGTCCCGGCTTCGTCAACGGGGAGAAGTACGAAGCCGGGAGGGTGAAGTAAGCTTAGAGCAAGGGTGTCACAACCTTGGGAGAGTAAGCATGGTTGTCTATGCCTTGGAGGAGGGGATGATCGCTCCATCGGCTCCTACTTCACCAAGCAATTCGAAATCAGGAAAAAGGCTGGGGTCAAAGGTATAGGAATAGTAATCTTTAAATTTTATAAGGTATGTTTTCCAACCGTATTGCCGTCTCATACGAGCTGCTTCTTTTATAACATCTGCCATTTCATACTCCGCTTTTTATTCGCTTTCAGGAAATTTGTTGAATACCCGAGCTTCGCATGGCTTGTGCCGGGTCAGATCAATCTTTGCCGTTGTCAGGAGATGGAAAAGGAGGATTCCCCGTTTCCTTCACCCTTTTTTCGTTAGGTCCGCAAAATCCTTTAAATGCTTTTTTAAGAAATTTTTTTTTGTCCAGTGAAGAAATGCTGGCTGTTTGGGTCATGGTATTTCTCCTGTTTGCAGTGTGTCTGAAAACAGTCTTAATGAACTTGAAAATCAATATCAAGAAAAAAATGGGTTTTAAATAAAAAAACTGGCGAGAAATATTCTCCGCCAGTTTTTAAGTTGTAAGCATTGCTAATAGTGCTAGTTGTTGCAGTTAGTTACATGCATATCTTCCGTCTTTGATCTGTTTGATCATGTCCGTAAGGGGAAGATCTGACTTGCAAAATCTTTCGGCAATAGCCGGACATGCACCACATGCCTTAGCACAAGACCGCTTTGCTGCTTCTACGCAGGGTCCGCCGCCGATAGGCAGGAACTCGCAAGCATGGGCGGCAACACGCAGTTCAAGTCCTGCACCGCATTTAACTCTTTGCCCTGCTGAAAAATTCGCCCCGTCAAAGATGTGGCTGCTCATAGCGTCGGCGTAAATTTTCAAGCATGCAGCTTCATTTTGTGTTGCTTTTGTGCATTCTTCGACAAAATCTTCCATCGGACCTGCAAAACAAACAGCAGGAGCGAGAACAAGAAGCAGTGTAAAAATAATTTTTTTCATCCTTCCTCCGCAATTTGGTGGTTTGAGAAATGTAAAATTATTAATCCGGTAATATTTTTATCATCATTTAGTTTTGAGTGTAAGTTTTTTATTGTAAAAATATAATCATGCGTAGAAAGAGCAGATTAAAAAGGCCTCTTCGATTGAAGAGGCCTTTTTAATTGTTATTTTGTCCCGTCCTGAAATAGGTTTACACCCAAAGGACCTATTTTATGAAAAAGGAAGAAACTCAAAGAGTAAAGCGTACTCAGCGGGACTACACAATGGGCTTTAAATTGTCCGTTGTGGCATTAGTTGAAAAGGGTGAAATGACCTACAAGCAGGCCCAAAGGGCCTATGGAATCCAAGGTCGCAGCACTGTTTTAAAGTGGCTTCGTAAACATGGCAGCCTTGACTGGAGCAAGCCAATGGTACATCAGAAAAGAATGCCAAAATCCAAAGAGACTCCAGCACAAAAGATTAAGCGTCTTGAAAAAGAGCTTCAGGAAGAGAAGATCAAAACTATGCTTCTCAACGAAATGATTGATATTTCTGACAGAGAACTGGGTACTTCCATAAGAAAAAAACTTACCCCCGAGCTGCACGAGGTCTTCAGGAAACAAAGCAAATAAGTTTATCTGCTTGCTGTAGACAGCTCGGGGTGAGTCGGCAATCGATATATCAGGCTGAAAAACGCCATAAGGTACGGGAAAAACAGTTCCAAGAAGTAAAGAAACTTGTTTTGAGTCTGCGGGCCAGAATGCCTCGGCTGGGAACGCGTAAGCTTTATTTTTTATTGCGTGAGAAATTTGTAGCTCGTGGAATCAAGCTTGGGCGGGATGCTTTTTTCGCATTATTGCGCAGAGAGCATTTACTGATAAAAACAAGAAAAAATTACACAAAAACTACAAATTCAAAGCATTGGCTCAAAAAACATCCTAATTTATTGAAGGAGTTTAAGCCTCAGTATTCAGAAGAAGTCTTTGTTAGTGATATAACTTACGTAAAAACGTTAAATAAAACATACTATCTATCACTAATCACAGACTCTTTTAGCAGAAAAATTGTAGGTCACAATTTGAGTTCTGATCTTAGTGCCGAAGGGACCACTAAAGCTTTAGATATGGCTATCAAAAACCGAAAAACGCGAAACAAAACAATCCACCATTCAGATCGTGGATTGCAGTACGCATCGTCCATTTATCAAAACAAACTCAAGAAAGCCGAAATGGTCCCATCTATGACAGATGGGTATGATTGTTACCAAAATGCGTTAGCTGAACGTATAAATGGAATTTTAAAACAAGAATTTTTGGTGGTTAAATGCACTAGCTTTGATGAGTTAAATTCACTCGTAAAAGAGTCTATTGAAATATATAATTCTGAACGTCCTCATCTTAGTTTGAAAATGAAAACACCGAACCAAATACATAAACAGGGCTGTGGGGGTACCCCCACAGCCCTGTAGTAAACCAATTAACCGTCAATCTATTTTAGGACGGCTCATTTATTTTGTCTTATAAAGTTATTCTTTAGACATCTTTCAGGTCGTCAATGAGTTTTTGCAGGTCTCCAGACAGTCTTGCAAGGTCAGATACTGCGGTCATGGACTGGTGCATGGCCTCTGCTGTTTCCATGGCAATGCGGTTAACTTCCTCTGTTCCGCGGTTGATCTGTTCACTTGCTGCAGACTGCTCTTCACTGGCGGTCGCAATTGCGCGGACCTGATCCGCAGTTGAGTCTACGTTCTCAACAATAGTTTCGAGGCTTTCTCCGGCCTGTCCTGCGTACTCGGTGCTCTTGGCAACCATGTTGGCTGCATTATTCATTTCTTCGATATTTCTGCGTGTTTCAGCCTGAATGGCATGAACAGCATGCTCGACTTCCTGTGTTGCCTGCATGGTTTTTTCCGCCAACTTGCGGACTTCATCGGCAACAACTGCGAAACCGCGTCCGGCTTCACCTGCACGGGCGGCCTCAATTGCAGCGTTCAGCGCCAGAAGGTTTGTCTGGTCGGCGATATCGGTGATCACAGTGATGACCTGTGAGATGCCCTCGGCCTGTTTACCAAGTTCATTCAGGCCGTTAACCATCTTCGAGGAGGCCTTGCTGACGGAGTCAATGGAGGAAACTACATCGGCAACAATCCGACCGCCGTCTTCAGCATTTTTCTTGGCATCAAGGGCACTTTCGGCTGCCTGAGATGCATTCTGGGCCACTTCGAGAACTGAAGCATTCATTTGTTCCATGGCTGTGGCTGATTCAGAGGTACGCTCACGCTGAGTTTCAGAACCTCGTGCAGACTCTTCAATCTGTGAGGAAAGCTCTTCAGAAGCGGAAGTTATCTGTTCAACAATGCCTTCAAGTTCCCTTGCAGCCTGCAGCATACCTTCGGCTTTGGCTCGTTCTGCGGCTTCTTTGGCCAACCTTGCTTCTTCAAGAGCTTGGTTGGCGGCTTCGGTCTGCTGTTCAGCTTCTTTGGACTTTTCTTCGGCAGTAGAAATGAATTTAACAAGATTTTCTACCATGGAGCGCAGAGCGTCGTGCAGGGTCAGCAGTTCGCCGCCGAAAAGACTGCGGTCCATCTTGGTTTCGAAGTCGCCTTCAGCAATTTTCTGGGCGTCTTGAACCATAACGCCGATGGGCTTGGAGATTGAGCGGGCAATGAGCAGAACCACGCCGATGACCAATAAGATCGCCAGCACGGAAATGGTGACGATCAGTTTGAAAAAGCTGTTGGCTTCAGCGTAGATTTTATCTGTGGGGATAGCCAGTCCGATGGACCATGGAGTGGTTGTTCCGCTGATTACAACAGGTTCAAAAACATAGTAATATTCTTTCCCGTCTTTGGGAGATACCAATGTTTTGTGATAAGTCTTTCCGTTTTCAATAGCATTCAGGATGTCATTGCGGTCTGCTTCCGGGAAAGCTTCAGCAATGCTCTTGGTGACAATTTCTTTGTCCGCGCTGGCTACGCAGTAACCTTTGTTAGAGGTAATGAAAGCGTATCCGGTTTCCATAGGATGGATGTCCTTGACCATTTTTTCAAATGATCCGAGCACGAAGTCGATACCGACTACACCAATGAATTTACCGTTTTTGAGAATGGGAACACTTACCGTAGACATAATCTCCGGTACAATCGTGGTTGTATATGGTTCGGTCAGAACGGCTTTTTTGGTGTCGCGGGGAATCATATACCATGCACGAGTGTTGTTGGGATCGTTCTTGTGCATTTCGGCAAGTTTCCATGTTCCGCTGTCGTACCAGCCGTATTGGCCGTACTCACCATTAGGACCGTATCTTTCGTTACCGACAAATTCGGCGTCACGTCCGTCAAGTTCATTGGGCTGCAGAACGATCTGGGTACCGAAGAACATGGGATCAACTTCGGTAATAGTTTTGATGAAATCATCCACCATATCACGGTGAATGTTTTCCTTATATTCGGTCATACTAAGAATGGCCGCAGCGCCGGCCCATGAAGCATCAAGGGCTTTTTCAATAATACCTTTAACTTCATTGCCGTATCTGCCGGCCATTTCTCCTGCAAGATTCTGAGCTTGTTGGATGGATGATTCTCTGGCTTTGCTGACAATAAGACTGGTGAAAGCAACAAAGATGATTATCATCAACGCGCTGATACTGAGCGCAATTTTGGCACCTATCCGCATGTTTTTAAACATATAAACCTCCATCCTTCCAGAACAATGAATAGTTGAGCATTTAGCAGTTGTATTACGCTGCAAGTGTACATGCCCACTCACAGTGTCCAACCCCAATTGTTTCAACAATACAATATTTTAAAAAAGGAAGCTACGCTTAATGCAAAGGGTGACACAAAAATATCTATTCTTAATAATATATAATTGGGGCCATGCGAGGCCCCATATTGACTTTGTTAATTAAGGGAAAACAAGTTCTATGCCGATGGGGCAGTGATCGGATCCCATGACATCCGATTCGATCCACGCATCCTTTACATTGTCCTTCAGCTCTTCAGATACAAAGAAATAATCAATGCGCCACCCGGCGTTATTCTTGCGGGCATTAAAACGGTAGCTCCACCATGAATATTTACCGGGGCTGTCATCAAACATACGGAAGGTGTCCACATACCCATGCTCGATGAACTTATCGATCCATGCCCGTTCAATGGGCAGGAAGCCAGATCTTTCCGAGTTTGCCTTGGGGTTTTTCAGGTCGATTTCCTTGTGCGCAGTGTTAAAATCTCCACCGACTACAATTGGCTTTTTCTTGCGCAGTTCTTCAGCATACTCGAGGAAGCTGTCATAAAATCCCATTTTGTATTCAAGGCGCTCCTCACTCATCTGTCCGTTGGGGTAGTATATATTGAAAAGGTAGAACTGTTCATACTCCATAAGGACAACCCGGCCTTCGCCTTGGTATTTTTCATCCGTAAGACCGAAAGAGTGGGAAAGTACCGGCTGTCGGGTGAAGCAGGCTGTACCGGAATATCCTTTCTTTACTTTGGACCAGTTCCAGAATGATTCATATCCTTCAACTTCACGGTCTTTATCCGGGATTTGATCCGGGTGGGCTTTGGTTTCCTGAACCATGACTACATCGGCATTGCTCTGTTCAAACCATTCGCTAAAATTCTTTTTAATTACAGCACGGTATCCATTAACGTTCCATGAATAAATTTTCATATGTCTATCCTTATTTTAAGCATTCAAAGCAAACCTGACCGAAAGTGATGTCGCTGATATGGATTTTCTTCCAGCCTGCTTTTTCAACCATTAGTTTTAATTCATTGATATTGAAGTCATTAAAGAAACCAGCTCCCCTGCGCTTGCTGGTCTCCCTGCCCGGAAAAAATGGGTGGTAGGTGAAGATGAGCTTATCTGCGTGTTTGAAGGACCAGTCTAAGAATAGCTGTGGTTCGTGGATGAACTCAAACAGATACAGGGCGCAGATGACATCAAAGTTTTGTTCGGGGAAATGGTGCTGGTTGAGGTCGGCAACAATTGTATTGCGGTTGCGGGCCACAATATCCAGAGGAGTATAGGTGCAGCTCTCTGGTATATAATCCCGCAGGAGCATCATGCCGGCTCCGGCGTCAAGTACTGATGAATTTTCGGGAACCAGCTGGCCTGCCATACCTGCCCGCAAGTCCGGTTCTGATCCGAGCATCTCCCAGCGGGACCAGCGGCCGCAGTCGGTTTTCTTTTCCTTGATAAGCTGTTCGGTGAAGCCGATCATGAAATTTTCAGAAACCGGGGGGCGCATACTGGCGGACATGATCGCATGCGCAGTCCAGGGTTGCTCATAAACAGGCAGTGGAGTCAGTGAGTTGTCGATGCTGATTACATTGCAGAGTTCATGGCTGGGGGAGTAGGGGACCAGCGGCCCACCCATATCTTCATGGGGGAAGCGGTATGATTCATAACCCATGTCTCGCAGCAAACTCATAATGGCAGTAAATTCCTTGAGGCCTTTTTCCGAGTTGTGGAAGTGACCTTTTTCCCAGATTATTGCCGCTACCCGGCCTGTTTTTAAGAGCTCAAGTCCGCCCATCAGGGTTGCCAGCTCATGTCCTTCGGTGTCTATTTTCAGGAAAATACGTTCGTTGGAATCCATGAATCCGGCTTGGCGGACAATATTATCTATAGTTTCCAGCCGGACAGTAATCGTTTTTCCCTGACTGCGGTTGCCGGGCTGTGGAATAAGGCTGTGCCCCATGGATGAATTTTGGATCAGTTCGCTCTGTCCGCTCTGAGAAGATGCTGCGCACTGGGCAATTTTAACATTCTGCACACATTCATTAAATTCACACCAGATAGCCAGACGCTTCAGGTTGTCCGGGTGCGGTTCAATGGCCAAAACATGTATCCGGTCCGGGAATTTCTTGGCAGCGGTCAGGGTGTAGAGTCCGAAATGGGCTCCGACATCAATAAACAGGTCTCCCGGCTTAAGGTGGGCGTGCAGAAAGGCCCTTGATGCATACTCAAATCCTCCGCAGCGTGTTTCCCTGAAATTAAGGGAAGCAGTGCCGGGGTCCTGCATTTCCGAGTTTGCCAGCAGCATCTCAAATTCAGGTTCGCCTTGATCATTTTTTATGAAACTGGGAATGATCCGCCATGCACCGCTGTTTTTCTTAAGTTGTTCGAGGATTTCCTGTCTGCTCACGATTCGTCCGATGATAGTTGGTGTTTGTACTATATGAATATTTACCTGAAAGCAGGACATAAAAAAAGCCCGCATAAAGCGGGCTTTAAAAATTGGTAACGGGCTCACCCGTTAGTCGCAGTGACTAGTCCTCCTGGCTGCCAGCCTTGATGAAGGCAATAGCGGCAATAGTCATTGCGAGACCGAAGAAAAACCAGAAAAAGCTCATATCCTTACTCCTCCGTTACGTGCTTATTAAACTGGATATCCCTTCGATAACAAAAAAAAGAACTCTTGAATAGTAAATAAGACCGATTGAATCCGGTTTTTCAGTGGGATAGGGGGCGTGAGGAGGGCTGTTCGGCTTAGACGGAAATGTTCAGCTAAACAGAAATGTTCAGCACTGAACCGGGAGCAGGGGCGGCAAAATAAGTGCCGGACTGCATCTTGTCCATGATTTCCCCTGCTGCAAGGGGGGCAGTCAGGTCAGTGATGCCGGGGTTGGTCTTTTCCGCTTCAGATAAACCTTTATCGAGTCCTTTCTTGATGGAATCAAGACTCTTGCCCTCATCTTCAAGGACCTGCTCAATCAGGCTTTTAATGTTTTTAGCGGTATCTTCTCCGAATTGCTGGCTGACCTGTGCGAAGGTGTTCTGCAGGGTAAGTTGTGCTCCTGTGCCGGGGCTGGCGGCAAAGAAGTGTTCCTGCAGGCCGTTTTCGAAGTAGTCATTCATGGCATTGTTGAGATTGGAGTTGAAATGGTCCATGACCTGATCTCCGGCTGCAAAGCCGAAGTTACGGTCAATAAACTGGATGGATTTCAACAAGCCGTTACTCAGGGAGTCCTCGGTGATCTGGTCTCCTGAGTTGGCGATGACAATGCCTTTAAAAGCGGTGGCGGCTTCATGGCCGAATTTACCTTCGATGAAGTCGGCTGCATTGGCGAGTGCGCCGGCCAGGTCAGAAGGGTCCTTGGGATTCTGTGCGTCTCCCTCGGAGCCCTTCTGGATTTCGCCTGTTTTGTCCGGATTAACGGTCTTTTGAGCGATCAATTCAGCAAACTGGTCAGCAGTATTTACGGGCGAGGCCGGAGTATTCAGGCGCGTCGCTCTAACGCCGGAAGTCCGGCTCCCGCCCAAAAGCGGAGAACCGTTGTCCAGTAAAGCCGGAGCTCCGTAATTATGATTTAGTGCTGATCCGTTTATTATCATGACCATTGTCCTTCCATATGGGTCATATCGACTTACCTTAAGAATTGTTTAGAGCGAAATATAAAAAAATGGTCTTTTAGCGGATGTTTTGTTGACGGCTAAAAGCGCTGTCCGTATCTTTGCTGTCATGAATATTGAAACCATTAAAGAATTTATCCAGTCGCAGAAGATTTTGCTGGGCTGTATTGCCGGGGGGCTGCTTCTCATTGTTGCCGGGTACACCATTTTTACTGTGCAGCAGTCCATGGCGCTAGAAAAAGCCCGCATTGCGGAGCAGAACAGGATTGAGCAGGAACGTATCCTGAAAGAAAAGCAGGATGGGCAGCGAGCAAAGGTCATTGATGCTATGAAAAGGCTTATTGAGACCGGAAACGCTGAAACAGCACTGACTGTCGCCGAGCAGAATAAAGAACTGATGAATGATGAATTGCGAGCAATGATTCATCTTGCCACTGAAAAGGATCTGCTGGATCGGATTGAGCGAACTTCCAAATGGAATTATGCAGATCTGGCTAAGTATTACGGTGAGCTTGCCGGTCTTGATCCGGAAAACAGTAAGTACCGCAAAGAGTTGAAAGGTTATGATAAGAAATTGCGCAAAAAGCTGGAGCGAAAGTTGTATGCTCAGGCGCAGGCTCTTCCGGTTCGTGATTTTAAAGCCAATATGGATATTTATGAGGAATTGATGCAGCTCAATCCCGGAGAGAAGCTCTATAAAAGTAAATACGATAGTTACAGGGAACAATATGAAGCTTTCATGAAAGAGCTGTCCAAGTTCGGGCCTAAGCCTCAGCTTTCAGCAGACCATAAATTCTACCCGGAAGTGAAGACGTACTTAAGTAAGAATTCCATGTATCCTGAGACATTGGAGATGGAGTCTGCTACTGACTGTTATTACACTGACTCCGGCTGGCTGGTGGGCTGTACATATAGTGAAAAAAATGAGGTAGGCACAAAGTTCAGTGAATTTCTTTGGTTTACCATTTCCAATTCCACTGTGCAGAAAGTTGAGCCCGGCGGGGCATATACTGTGAACTAATAATCTTTTCGGTTGTTTTTGGATAATAAAAAACTCCGTCCGGTTTCCGGGCGGAGTTTTTTATTGCCTTGAGGCAATGCTTTTTTGTGTGATTTTTAATCTTCCAGATCTTTGATCCAGCCTTCAAGGGCGTCGATGATCTTGCGAGCCTGATCCGGGCTGGAGATGTTGAATTTAGACTGCGGGCGGTATTCGCCATTCATCTTGCGGAAACGGCGGATGGTGTACATGTCTTTGCCGTATTCGCCGCTTTTGCGGTCCAGCTGCTTGTAACGGAACATGATGGTGGTCCATGCGCCTTTGGTTAGTACTTCTTTATCCAATTCCTTGACGATTACCTGACCGTCTTCTTCGTAATTTATAGTCAAATCTTCGATTGTTTCGCTCATGCTATCTCCTTGAGGGTTTGATCTCTAATATCCGGAATCTGCCGCAAATGTCTTTGGTTGTCAAAGGCGAATGTCTGCTTTGCCTTTTGTATAATTAAGTATGTCATGGGAAAGCATAAAGTATTGCAGTGATTGTCCGATCAGGTGTCGTGTTTTTATGTTCAGTCTAATCACCAAAAGAGAAAAAATGATGAAATTGATTCGTGCGGGCATCATGTCCGCAGTAATGGTTGTTATGATGTGCGGTGGGGTATTTGCGCAGGGGACTTTTGTTCCGCAGGGGAGTGCGATTGTTCCGGGAGTTGAGTCGGGGTTTATTAGTTCAAAGAGTAATTGGGCTACTTATATGGCATTAACAAATATAACAAATGATGTCGTTGTATGCCGTGTGTTAGTTTATGATCAAAATGGGAATGACGTCACTTATCACACTAAAGTCATGACAGGGTCTACCTCTAGTGGCTGGGTTGTAATTGCATCCGGCTCATCAGATTTTGAAATTCCAGCCCACTCAACTCGTAAGTTTGTACTGCAGACTCTCGGAAGCAAAGAGGTTATTATAGGTCACGCGACTATTCAGTGGAGTTCTAATGATCCCCTGCCTCATAATGCTTTAATTGGTGCTGCTAGAACTGCTGGGTACGTAGATAGTAAAATATTTGCCACCAATATACCGATCAACAACGGTCAGCCCTTCTAAATCAAACAAACCGGCCCGCATACGCGGGCCTTTTAATTTAATAGCTATTCAATATTCAAATACTGCGTAAAATCAGCATGCAGCATCCTCTGCAATTCATCCATATTATCCGCATCAACTTCAGCAAAGATAAAGGCGAAAACCGGATATTCGCGGTAATCAATCTCTCTTAATTCAAGCGGCTTGGAAAAGTTAGCCTTGAATCCTTCATAGTCCACGGATTTGATTTTCGAGCGGTCCACAGCTGAATCAATTTCTCCGATGACCATGCCATAAACTTTGCCATCGCAGCAGCCGGAGATATTGCTCCAATCCGGTTTAAGTCCGCCCATGAAATATTCATAGGGATTGATGCCGTATGCAAAGTGAGCCAGATCGGTAACGCACCAGCCTGCAAAACGCATGGGGTTGACCTCAATGACTCCTATATTGCCGCGTCCATCCGTCCGTAATTCAATGTGTATGGGGAAATTATTCAGCTCTGCCCGTTTGCCGATCTCCTGCAGCAGGTTCAGGAATTCATCATGATGCTTGTTGATGATTTCAGTGGAGGTGATGTAACAGCGGTCACTGACATCATCGCTGGATGCAAAAAGGTGTCCGAGAATATTGATGATTACCGGATTGCCTTCAGCATCAAAGTAGGCATCAACAGCAAATTCTTCGCCTTCAATGCATTGCTCGATGATGAAGTTGTCGAGCTCCAGCACCTTGGCCGGATACATGGTTTTGATCTGCTCTACTTCATTCTTGATGGCTTCTACAGCCTGTTGCCAACCCTCAATTGATTCCACCATGTGCACTCCGAGACTGAAAAAGCCTACACAGGGCTTTATTACACAGGGAATGGGCAGGTCATCTGCTTTCACTGAATCAAGTTCTTCAAATTTCACCGTGCGGTAAAAGAAATCAGGATACATATCCCTGACCAGATCGCGGAAGGCACCCTTGTCTTTGAATAAGCGTATTTTTTGGGGCAGGTCGCCGCTGTTCAGATTGTTGTCGATCCAGTCGATGGCGTTTTCTGAGTTTGAATAGACAGGCTGGTTGCGGTCCTGATTGTATGCTTCAATAAATTCTTTTTGGGTGCTGAATGAAATTGAGCGGTCCTTAAAAACTTCGCGGGCGACTTTATTTTCAAGTACGGGCATGCCGATCTTGCCCAGAGTATCTTTTAATAAATCTGATACGTATGGTTTTTCCAGAATGAACATTGTGCTTTCCTTTTAGGACTGTGTTTCAGCAGGATTAATAAAGAGATTATCCGCCAAGCACAATAGGTTCTGTTGGATAGTATGAAAAGATACAGAAAGCTGAAAAGAAGTGATGTCAGAATAAAGGGAGGAAGAAAAGGAGCAGGCCCGATTGCATTTTGTTTCCAAGGTGCCGGGGTTTACAGTTCGTGTGAACCGCACATGATTGAAACAATTTCTGCATTGGTCCGTATGCTTCATTACGGGCTTTCACCGTAATCGGGCCTGCGCGGGGAAAATTCTGAGGGGGAGATTTTCCCCCTCGGTAAATACTTTGTCCATTCGACTCTGAGTTTGCAGCTCCACCTGCGTGCCTTTGGCCGAACGTCTACAGGCTAAACGGATCAGACATTTGCCAATCCATGACCTCTGTTATGCAAAATGATCCGTATGCCTGCGACAAAACATTTGTACATCCGGCCTGCGGTTTGCAGCTCGCAGGCCGGATGGAACATTAATATTTACATGGCAGCCTTGTAGATAGCTGCAACTGCTTCGTCCGTCATACATCTGGGGTTGGTGAGGCCACAGGCGTCTTTCTGGGCGTTGGCAGTCATGGTCGGGATATCTTTTTCGTCGACCTTCTTGCCGTATTTCTTGCCGAGTTCTTTCAGGCCGGCGGGGATACCAACGTCAGCGGAGAGCTGGCGGATTGCATCAAGAGCTGCATCAGCTGCGTCGCGCTCGTCCATGCCGCTGGTATCAACGCCGAGCCATTCAGCGAGAATAGCGAAACGTTCTACATTTGCGATCAGGTTGTGCTGTTCAACGTGGGGCAGCAGGATGGCGTTACATTCGCCGTGGGGCAGGTCATAGAAACCACCGAGCTGGTGAGCCATTGCGTGTACGTGGCCAAGAGATGCGTTGTTGAAGGCCATGCCACCGAGATACTGAGCGTAGCACATGCCTTCGCGGGCATCGATGTCCTGACCGTTAGCAACTGCACGGCGCAGGTATTTGTGGATCAGGCGGATTGATTTTTCAGCACAAGCGTCAGTGATAGGAGTCGCGATGGTGGAAACCCATGCTTCAACGGAGTGGGTCAGTGCATCCATACCGGTTGCTGCGGTCAGTGCCGGAGGCATGCCCATCATCAGCAGGGGATCGTCAAGTGCGATACCGGGGGTAACGCGCCAGTCAACGATGGCCATTTTAACTTTACGTGAAGTATCGGTGATGATGCAGAAGCGGGTCATTTCAGAAGCAGTACCAGCGGTGGTGTTAACTGCTACATAAGGAGGCATCGGGTTGGTCGATTTGTCCACGCCTTCGTAATCGTGAATGGTTCCGCCATTGGAAACAACAAGGCCTACGCCTTTACCGCAGTCATGAGAGCTACCGCCACCGAGGGTGATCAGGGAGTCACATTTGTTGTCCTTGTAAGCCTTTACGCCGTCTGCAACGTTTTTGTCTGTGGGGTTGGGAATGGTGTCATCATAGACTACGCAGTCCATGCCTTCAGCTTTAAGAATGTCAACGATCTGCTGGGTGATACCTACGCCGGTGATACCCTTGTCAGTTACGAGCAGGGGCTTCTTGCCGCCGAGAGCTTTGATGCGCGCGGGGATTTCTTTGTGTGCGCCAATACCGATAAGGGTTACGCTGGGAATGAAAAAACCGTTTACTTGTTCACGTACTGCCATTTTGAGACCATCCTTGTAGCTTTATAGGTTTTTGAAGGTTGGGCCTGTCGTGTACTTATTAACGCTTTCTATAGGGCAAGACGTGTGCCAAAGTTGCTTGTTGTGTTATTTCAGTTGTTTGTCAAAATTGATGGATTTTTGTGATGAATCATTTCAGATCTATCTTTATGTCTAATATTGATAAAACTAATGTGAAAAATGTAACAAGAATGGCAAAAGTGTTACACTGCATGGGGTGAAGTGGGTATGTGTCAATATGAACCAGCAATGCATGGCTGTGTGTCAGATAGATCTTGTGCTTTGTTGAGCATATATATGCATCTTGGAAGTATATGTTTTTTTGCGTTTTATAGCCTAAATATTCATTGATTGTTATGTTGATTAGCTAATCAAATGTTTTTCTTTGTTTATTGCTTGTTAATTTGTTATGGTTTGCTCTTTTTGCATTAATACAAAAAGAAAAACCGTCCCTAATTGCAGAGCGGTTTTTCTTTAATATATGTAACTAAAGGTCAATTCAGCTGTTCAAGGGCTTTAATTATCTGGCCGAGGTCCGGTCTTTTATTAATGTCGTGTATATCGATGTAGCGGATTGTCCCCTTCTTATCGATGATGAAAATAGCCCGTTCGCTAATGCCTTCCGGCCTGAGAATCCCGTATTTTTCAGCTGTTTCTCCGTGAGGATAGAAGTCGGAGAGTACAGGGAACCACAAACCGCCTTCACCCATTTGAGTTGTCCAGGCGTACAATGAAGGAAAGTTGTCGGTTGTGATGCCGATAATTATTGCACCATGCATATCAAATAGTTCGCGGGCAATATTGTATCCCGGCCACTGGTCTGAACAAATCGGGGTGAATGCAGCAGGAACAAATGAAATTACCACATTCTTTTTACCCCGGTAGTCTGAGAGGCTGACTTTGTTGCCGGAGATGGCGGACAGACTGAAGTCCGGGGCCTTATCCCCGACTTTGACTTTAAGTACGCTGTCTACAGGCTTAAGCTGGTGCTGGTTGTATATCTGTTCCTCGGCGACCTTGGCCTGAACAGGAACAGAGGCCAGCAGCAATACGGCAAGGGTACACAGAACTGTTTTTATCATAACCGGCTCCGTTAAAGCTTGCTTTTAATTGTATTCAGGAATTTTTCGGTGGATTCAAATGGACCTTCATGGGAGATCAGAACTTTAAATTTACCACCGTCATTCAGCAGTAAGAAGAAATGAGGAGTTCCGGGCTGGCCGACTTTATCATGAATATCAAGGTCAGGATCAGCAAAGATCGGGAATTCAACGTTGAATTTCTTTTTAAAGAAATCAATTTCGAATTCTGTGTTGCCAGCAGCAATTCCAATTAACTTCACCTGTTTTCCCAAGGTCTTTTCAAGACGTTCAAACAAAGTGTTCACGGTCGGTGCTTCTCTTTGGCAGTGCGGGCAGTACATGCTGTATACTTCTATTAAAAGATATTTTGCATCAATGTCGCTTATCTTCCTCGGACCGTTGCCTTTCAATGCAAGATATTGTTTTTGAGTTTCAGTCAGCTTGCCTTCAAGCGGAATCTCCGGGAAGTCTGATCCTGACTGGATCGGGACAGCATAAGCCGTAGAGCTCGCTAACAATGTAAGAATTATTAAAACAAAGCAGATTTTGCGCATTAGAATTCTCCTTGGGAATTTATGGAAAGTATATCCTGCCTGAACCGGGGAGGAAGTCCAGCCTTGATACAGGTGAAGTTGGTTTGGCACTTGAATGGTATGGAATTGAATGTAAAAAGCCGCCCTGTTGAATACAGGACGGCTTGCATAATTAATGTAAGTCAGGCTCTACAAATTATACTTATCAATCTTGCGGTAAAGGGTCTTCCTGCCGATGCCCAGAGCCTGTGCAGCTTTCTGGCGATTTCCATTAAAGAAATCAAGGGCCTTGATTATGTGTTCGCGTTCCATGCGTTCCAGGGAAAGGATTCCGGCTTCACTTTCTCGTTCAGGCTGGTCGGCGATTTCCTTGGGCAGGCACGCGCAGGTAATGGTGTTGTTGTCGGCAAGGATGATGCTGCGTTCAAGAACGTTCCTGAGTTCGCGTACATTACCCGGCCAATGGTAGGAAAGCATGCATTGCATGGCCCGTTCACTGATTGTGTATTCGCCTTGTCCCATCTGGAAGCCTAGTTTGTTGATAAAAAAGTCGATGAGCAGCGGTACGTCCTCGCGGCGGTCCTTAAGTTCCGGCAGGCTGATGTTGAATACGTTGATGCGGTGAAAGAGTGCTTCGTGAAATCTACCTTCCTCCACCTCTTTGGCGAGGTTGCGGTTGGTGGCAAAGAGGAAGCGGATGTCCACGGTGCGTTCATCCTTTTCTCCGACCCTGCGGAAGGTATGGGATTCCAGCACACGCAACAGGGAAGCCTGCACTTCCATGGGCAGTTCCCCTATCTCATCAAGGAAGAGGGTTCCGGTATGGGCGAAGGTCATCAGTCCGTCGCAGTTTTCCGTGGCTCCGGTGAAGGAGCCTTTGGTGTGGCCGAAAAGTTCACTTCGTGAAAGTTCTTTTTGCAGGGTCGCGCAGTTCTTAACGATCATGGGTTTCGCCGAGCGCAGGCTGGCGCAATGGATGGCATGGGCGACCACATCCTTACCGGCTCCTGATTCACCGGTGATCAATACCGGGACATTGGTAGGCGCAACCTTATTAATAAGATGGCGGATCTGCTTGATGGGGCTGGAGCTGCCGATGAGCTGAGAACTGGCAGTATCGCATTGCTGGGAATGGCGGTAACTGCGGTTTTCACGGGTCAGGCAAACCCGCTGCCATGCCCGGTCTACCACCAATTCCACCCGGTCGAGGCGGAAGGGTTTGGTAATGTAATCGTAAGCCCCGATGCGGATCGCTTCAACAGCGTTGTCGATATTACCGTGTCCGGTGATCAGGATAACTTCCACATCCGGTTCCATATCCTTGAATTCGGTGAGCAGTTCAAGTCCGTCCCCGTCCGGGAGGCGGATGTCGGATACAATTACTTCGTAACGTTCCTTGCGGACCATTTCCCGGGCTGTTTTAGCGCAGTTTGCCGTCTGGATAATGCGTTCCGGGCTGGACAGTTCCTTGCTGAGCAGTTTTAGGATTGATTCTTCGTCGTCTACCACAAGTACTTTATATGATTCAGCCATTTCTTAATCTCTCTGCAGGGGGAAAAGTACCGTAAAGCTGGACCCTTTGCCCACTTCACTGTCTACTATGATTTCGCCGTTGTGCTCGCGTACGATGTTGTAACAGGTGGATAGCCCGATTCCGATCCCCTTGCCCACCTGTTTGGTGGTGAAGAAAGGTTCAAAGAGCATATCACGACTTGCTTCGGGGATGCCGCAGCCGGAGTCGCTTACCCGGACTCCTACATGTTCATTTTCAATGAAGGTTTCAATGTTGATCTTTCCGTTATGCTCAATGGCATCAACCGCATTAGTCAGCAGGTTGAGAAGAACCTGTTTGAGCTGGGCCTCATTGCCGAGTATGGATTGCATGGGAGAAGCCAGTATAACTTCAAGTTCCATCTGTTGGTAGCGCCGGAACTGGTGGTCCAGCAAGCGCAAGGTGTCTTGCGCAACCTGATTAATGTTCACAGGTATGAATTCCGAGGCAACCGGGCGGCTGAAAGAAAGCAGGGTCTTGACGATGTCCTGACAACGCAGACATTCTTTGAGGATTGTGTTGGTGTAGTCGTAAAGATCTTCTGCAAGTTCATCGGGGATTTTATCATCCAGCCGGGTCAGCCTGCGCTGGATACCTTCGGCAAATCCAGCCACAGCGGCCATGGGATTGTTTATTTCGTGGGCAACACCGGCCGCAAGAACACCGATAGTAGCCATTTTCTCCGCCTGATAGAATTTGGCCTGATATTCCTTTTCCATGGTCACATCGCGCTTGAAAATCAGGATGCGGTCCTCCTCGGTTCCGGGAGTTTTGAGCGGAGATGCTACCATGTCGAATTGCAGGTTTTTGCCGTCAATGCGAAAGATCGCGGTATCTTTACAGACCGAGTTGGTGGAAAGGGATTTGAAAGCCGGACATTCCGAGCAGGGATGTTCGCTTTCCCTGAACAGGGTGTAGCATTTCTTGCCAATGGGATTGAGGCCGGGGAAAAGCTGTTCAAAGACACGGTTCACAGAAATGATTTCCAGGTCTTCGGAAAGGACCATCATAACATCGGTTATTCCGTCGAGGATGGCCGCAATCTCACAGCGCTGATCTTCGGATTCGCGGTTGATTTCCTTCAGCTCTTCAATATTCTGTTGGAGTTCCTGAAAGAAGTTAAGCTTGTGATGCTCAATTCCTATCAGGTCGTGCAGTGCGGTTTTGTTGTTCATTACCAAGCCTCCGCACATATGGACATTAAGTCTTCACAGTCCGCTTCCCGCGGGTTGGTTACCGTGCAGGCATCTCTGGCCGCAAGACGGCAGATTTCTTCCATCTGGTCATTGTCCGGTACAATGTCGCGTAAACGCATAGGAATACCCAGCTCTTCGAACATGGATTGCAGTATTGCACTCAGGTCCCGTTTTTTTTGTCTCATCGGTGCCGGACAGCTGCTGTTAATTGTTCGGGCAATGGTTTCCATTTTCCTTTCAGAGCAATATTTATTGAAGCGGACAACAGAAGGAAGCAGGATTGGCAAGGTCAAGCCATGGGTAACATCGTAACGCCCGCCGAGGGAGTGGGCCAGAGAGTGTCCTACTCCCAGCCCCGCATTGCTGAAAGACATGCCTGCAGCAGTGCTGGCAATGGAAAGATTCTTCAATGCTTCAGAATCCTTGGAGTTTGCAGCAGTCTTGATGTTTCCGGCAATGAGCCTGATTGCGGTCAGGGCCTGTGATTCCGTAAAGGGGGAAGCCAGCCGGGAAACATATGATTCAATGGCATGGGCCAAGGCATCCACTGCCGAGGCAAGGATGAGTTCACGGGGTTTGGTCACCAGCAGGTCTGGGTCGATGATAGAAATATTTGGTACCAGTGAGCGGCTGATAATGGCCATTTTCACCTTACGCTTCTTGTCGGTGATGATGGCGTATTGTGAAACATCGGAACCGCTTCCGGCAGTGGTCGGGATCAGGATCATGGGAGGCAACGGGCGGCTGATGCGGTTCGCACCTTCATAGTCGTGAATTTCTCCGCCGTTGCTGACGATGGTGGCAATGCCCTTGGACGCGTCGATGGGGCTGCCTCCGCCCAGTCCGATGATGACATCGGCCTTGTTCTCACGGTAAAGCTGGGCTCCCTGTTGAATCTGGCAGGCCCGCGGGTTGGCTGTCAGGCCGTCGAAATATATGCAGTCCAGATTGGCGGCTTTAAGAAGATTGATGATGATTCGTACCCAGCCGGACTCTTCCAATCCTTTGTCACTTACCAGCAGGACCCGTTTGGCTCCCAGCCTTTGGGCGCATGAAGCCAGATAAGTGATGCTGCCGTTTCCGAAAATGACTTCCGGGATGGCGAATTTGGTTACCTGCATATACTTCCTCTTCTTAGAATTATGTCTATCTGTATATAATTATTGCATTGTTTGATTGTCGGCCTGCATGGGAAATAAGTCAAGGGCAGGGGAATCGACCTCAATCCGGCATAAGTGTTTGCAGATGGTCGCCCAGTCCCGGAGTCGGCGGAAGGTTATATGCCTGCAAGTTGAATCCTCCTTTATTCCCGGTGATAACTGTTGCATGACAGTAGTCCGGTTTCATCCTGAAAATGTTGTCCAGCGGAAAGCCCAGTACAATATGCATAATTGTTCTGATTACTCCGGCATGGGTGACCGCAATCACCGTGGAGGTGGCATCAAGGCCGCTCAGAAAAGAACTGACCCGTTTTCTGACATCACTAAAATTTTCCCCTCCCGGAGCGCGAAAACCGGCAATGTCCTCTCCTCGTTTTTTGTAGTCATGAGGATAAACTTCTTTCAGTTCGGCAAAGTCCAATCCATCCCATTCTCCAAGATTGATCTCTTTGATTTCAGGGACATGAATTGCCTTAAGAGAATATTGCTTTTCAATAAATGATACAGTCTGCACTGTTCTGGTCAGGGGACTGCAATAGATACGCCGTGGTTGGAAGGTATCCAAGGAATCAGCCAGTTGCGCAGCCTGCCTAAGTCCGTTTTCTGAAAGGGGCAGGTCAATCTGACCCACGGCACGGCCCTTGCCTCCTTCAATCTCACCGTGGCGGATGAGTACAATCATACAAGTTCCTTGGCCATCAATCGGGGCAGGTGGCAGGGAACGCTGATTCCCGCTTCCTGCTCATATCTCTGGAGGAGGTCTTTAGCTCGTGAAAGTCTACCAGTAATGGCGGTTACGGCTTCGGGGTCATCCTTCCATCTTTCGAGGGTTTTTCCATAACGCTGATCCAGAGAGACCGGCGTGGTTCCTTGGAAGAGTTTGTCGGCCAGAAATACTATTTCCTGTTCCGTGAGCGGAGATTCAGGTTTAATGTCAGTGTCCCTGTGGGCGGCTACAATATCGGCAATGCCGGAAAAACCGTAGCCGGCAAGAATGGCCGCTCCTGCTGCTTCGTGGTTGCGTTTGAGCTTGGCAATGTCGTGCATCAATGCAGCACATTTGACCACATTGAGGTCCAATCTTTTCTGATTGCTGCGGGTTTTATTCAGGGCTTTAGCCATGAGACAGGCCGCTTCGGCTACAGTTTTACAATGTTCACGGGTCTGGTGCGGAGTATCGGCCAGTTCCCAGAGAGCTTCGCATTCCTCCGGCAGGGGGATGCGGCGGCGGGAGATAACAAGGGCCTGTTCATAATCTTCCGGTGTGTCCAGATCACGCAGGATACCAAGGTCGGGCATGCTGAGTTCCCGGGCATTGTGGTCATGCCGTTCAAGGACAGCGCGCAATCCTCCCTTTCCGTCATGGGCAAGGATTTCAGGGATCAGTTTGGCGCTGATCAGCGGGGGATGGCCCCGTTCGCCCCGAAAGCTGGGATAAATGATGTCTGCCGGGGCAGAGGAATAGTCAAAGGTCAGAGCTCGGATAGTTGATGAGCGCACCAGCGGGATATCCACCGGGAGTACCAGAAAGGCCGCGGTGTCGCTCGGCAGGCCTTGAACTCCGGCCCTGACAGAGGAAAACATACCCTGTTCATAGTCAGGGTTGAAAATTTCATGCATGTCCAGCACTTTTGCCTCAGCTCCGACCTGATCCGCCTTGTGCCCGGTGACAACAAAGACATCGGAAGCACCGCCGTTTACCAGTGAGCGGATGCAGCGTGAAAGAACAGTACAGCCGTCAAGCGGCAGCAGTGCTTTCAGCTTGCCCATGCGCGACGAAAAACCAGCCGCCAGAATCAGTCCGTAAATTTTCATGTTCAACCCCCGGCACGTTTTTGGATCAGTTCTCCTACAATTGATACCGCGATTTCTTCAGGTGTCTGTGCTCCGATTGAAAGGCCTATCGGGCAGTGGCAACGGTCGATTTCTTTCTGCGCAACTCCCTCTTCGCGCAGGGCATCGTATATGGCGTTGCGTTTTTTGGAACTGCCGATCATGCCCACGTAGCGGGCCGGGGTGGCTAATGCCTGCCCCAACACAGTCTTATCGTGTAAATGACCTCTGGTTACGATAATTATGTACGAATTGTCGTTTACCTCCAGTCCTGTAAAACATTCTTTGAAATCGGGCAGGACATGGATTTCAGCAGCCTGCGGGAATCTTTCCCTGTTAGCGAAATCTGCTCGGTCATCCAGTACTACTGTACGGAAATTAACTGCTGAGGCCAGCTCTGCCGTTGGCCGGGAAACGTGTCCGGCGCCGAAAATGAAGAGGTCCGGCTGAGGAATAAATGCTTCAGTGGTAAGCAGTGCTCCTGCAATATTCTCCATTACCGGAGTGCCGGATTTAAGGGCTGCTTCAAGCAGTCTGGTTGCTTCTTTTTCTTCAGCAGATTGAAGTTGCGGCAATTGGCAACATGGACGCACGGCCTGCCTTTCCTTGATAGCCCCCTCCACAGAAACAGTGAACAGTACTGAGTGTTTGCCGCTGCGCAAAGCCTCGTTCACAGCGGAAAAAACAGCTATGGTTTCCTGTTCCGCAGGAAGGTGCTCCAGCATTACTTCCACGTGTCCACCGCAGATCATATCCGCATTGGCCGCAAGTTCATTGGAGAGGTCAAACTCACGGAAAGATACAGTATTTGCCGGTTCGTTAAAAAGTTTTGCGGCTTCTTTCTGAACCAGAGCTTCGACCAGTCCGCCCCCGATGGTTCCGTCAATAGAGCCGTCGCGCATGACGAGCATCTTGCTGCCCGAAGAACGGGGAGTGGAACCGGAGCTTTTTACAATTGAAGCCAGAATGAGGTCGTTGCCGGATTCGAGCTGGGTACAGAGGTTGGAAATAAGTTTTTTCATAGGATACCGGCCTTTATCGGGTTTACTGTTATGGAACGCTTGCCGAATCCGGAATGGATAGTGCCGTTCTGATTAGCAAGTCTGGTTGATATTTTCAAATTGTGGTTGGCACAAGCCTGCTGGATTTTGGGATAACCCATAAGCATTTGTTTTATTTCCGGGCTTGGTTTGCTTTCGGGCAGTACATCCAGTTTGAAAGACAGGGCCAGTTCATCAGTATGATAATCAACCGTGAAGTCGAGAATATCTTTATGGGCAAGGATAATATTATTCAGTTCACCCAAGTCCAATCTGGTGCCGCCGGGCAGAATTATGCCGTCATCAAGCCTGCCTTCTACTGCCCCCAGTCTGCGCAGCGGCAGGCCGCAGGAACATTCATCAGGCATGATGCAGCCTACATCACCGGTACGGTAGCGGATCAGGGGCATGGCCCTGCGGGAAAGGGTGCTGATAACAATTTCGCCTTTGTGTCCGTCCGGAATCTGCTTTCCCGTGGCCGGGTTGATGATTTCCACAAAGAAGTCCGGTTCGCGCAGATGCATGCCTGAACCGGAGTGACATTCCACTCCTCCGCCGAGGCAGGTCTCAGTCATGCCCCAGTGGGAAAATACTTCGCAGCCGAATACCCGGGCAATAGTCTGCATGCTGGTCTGCGGCAGCACATCCCAGCAGAGCAGCACTGAGCGGACATGGTTGATGGTGATCCCCTTGCTTTCCAACATCCGGGCTAAGGCATGAATCTGGATAGCCGGACCTAAAATGCAGCTGGCATGGCTGTCGAGCAGCAGGTTGAGCAGGGTGCTGATATATGAAGGATTGACCGGAAGCACGGTTTCGCCGCCCAGTAGTGAAATTGATTCCGCGAAGAGTGAGCCTACTCCTCCGGGGCGGGAGTCAGGCAGGATTGCCAGAATGGTTTCCCCTTCCTTAAGCATGGGGGACATTCCGTACTGGAAAAATTCGATGGTCCGCTCAAGGTCTCCGGCTGTGAAAAATAGTCTTTTGGGCGGGCCGCTGGAGCCGGAGCTGGCCAGAGTGACGGCTCGGGCAACTTCGTCCTGTGAGACACAGAGAAAATTCTCGGGACCGTTGCGCAGGTCTTCCGCGGTGGTGAAGGGAAGTTTTTCGAGGTCCGCAGGATAGTGTACGGCTCCGGTTTGAACTCCGGCCAGTCGCTCATGATAGAAGGGACAGTTTCTTACTGCTTGAAACAGTGTCTGGCGCAAAGACGCAAACTGCCATTCCTGCAGTTCGCGCACAGAGACAGGTTGCATCTCGGGATCACGGCCCATGCGTAGATTGAGCCATTTACCCAGCGGGCGTTCAGTCATCAATCATCCTCCTGTATAAGGTGGAGCCGTCCATGGCAGTAAGATTGTAGGCACAGAAAGGAATAAGCCTGCCGTCGGGATCGGCCACGTGGATACAACACCCTTTTAAGCGGTCAAGGTCAAGTGTCCATGCATCTTGAAATGCCATTCCGGATATTGCCAGAATGTGGGTCTTGGCCCGGTTCAAAAAGCGGTCGAGATCGTCCAGCGGTTTTTGGCACTCGCAGGTTTCCCCCGGTGCTGACCACTGACGGCGCACGAAAGCCTTGGATTTATCTGCCCCTTCGGAAGCCGGTTTAGGGGTGCAGCAGCCTTCCTTTTTGGCGGACAGTTTTTTTAAGCTGCCGTCTTCCATTACCAGATAATTCGCGTGGAAGGAGCACAGGGAGTGTTCACAGCCCGGAGGCATGAAATCCTCCCGATGGACCAGCGTCCCGCTCTGTTCCTCTAAGGCGGTCATGATTTCGGGCAGGGTAATGCGCATGTCGTCTGAAGGCGGGGTGGGATAGCGTCCGAAATAACTGACCGGCTGGAAATGTACCCCGCGAACTCCCGGAGCGTATGAAACAGCCAGTTTCAGGATTTCTCCGATGTCATCGTCGTTTACGCCGGGAACAACCGTAGGCACCAGTACTACCCCGATCCCCGCCGCAGTGAGGTTCTCAATTGCTTTAATTTTCTCTTCCAGCAGGTTGCGGCCCCTGATGGTCTTGTAAATATGGTCATTGGTGCCGTCGAATTGCAAAAATGCGGAATCTACCCCGCTTGCAGACCAGCGTTTTGCCAATCCGGGGGCTTGGGCTACTCTCACTCCATTTGTATTGACCTGCACAAATGGAAAACCATGCCTTTTGGCCAGTTCGGCAATGCGTGGCAGATCGTCGCGTACAGCCGGTTCGCCGCCGGAAAGCTGCAGGTTGCACGGTCCGGCAGTGGCGCGGACTTTTTGCAGCAGTTTGTCCAGTTCAGGAATGGTCGGATCAGCCGGGACTTTCTGTCCTGCTGATGCAAAGCAGACCTTGCAGTTTAAATCGCAACGCCATGTTATTTCAACCAATGTGGTGCAGGTGTGCTGGTTGTGGTCCGGGCAAAGACCGCAATCAAAAGGACAACCCTTGCTTTCAGTTGTATCCATCACCGGGGGAGCCGAGGGGATTTTAGGACGTGACCAGCCGGAAATTGCGGGGTCACCCCGCCAGAAGGGAGTGCTGAATTTCCCGTGTTCCGGACATTCTTTTACAATGCGGCTTTCGCCGTTTTCAGTAACTCTATGCGCAGAAATTTTTTTCAGGCAGACCGGGCAGAGGGATTCTGTCGCAGCAACATCAAAACTAATATCCATCAGAATCATCCCTTCCAACAGCCGGATCAAATCCGTTTTCCAGTAAAATATTCACCAGTTGAGCATATGCTTCGCCGAGCAGAACTCCGCAACGGTCCGCCCTCGGTGCTCC
Organism: Maridesulfovibrio sp.; assembly: GCF_963666665.1. Lineage (NCBI taxonomy): Bacteria > Pseudomonadati > Thermodesulfobacteriota > Desulfovibrionia > Desulfovibrionales > Desulfovibrionaceae > Maridesulfovibrio > Maridesulfovibrio sp. The sequence continues at coordinate 3,069,906 of NZ_OY762999.1, read as the reverse complement.
GCATTCCCCGTCCAGAATATCGCTGCATTTTATGCCGCCGAATTCTGTGCTGACCCTTTCCTTGAACCATTCCCGAAAGGTTTCCACCAGCAGGGGATAATTATCTTCAGCCGTCTCAACGTCAGTTCCCTTGCCCGCATAAAGTCCCAGCGCGCAGAGACCTCCGCTCAATATGCCGCAGGTTCCGGCACAGTCGCCCATGCCCATGCATAAGCCTTGCGCTGCTCGCACAAGGTCAGGATTTTCCTGCTGCAGGTTATCAAGGCAGAGGATGATCATTATCTGGGCGCAGCAGTAACCAGCGCCGTTAAGTTGCATTATTCTGATATCTGTGTCGGTCATTTAGTAGTCTCCGGCGTCGAAGCCATTAATATTCAGCGATCAACAACATATAACCGGGGCGGTCGCAGCAATTCTGCCCTGCTGTGGGATTCTTTTCTCCGGCGAAAACCAATTTTGCGGCCAATTCAACCAGCAGTCTGGAATGGTCTTCGATTGTCGTTATCTGCATTTCGTTTTCTTTAAAAATCTGTTCTATGCGTCCCAGATAAAGCGGCGTACTGGCACATGATCCGTCACTGCATTTATTCTGCCCTTTTCCACGTTGGTAAAGGTCACTGATAATCAGTTTTCCACCTTTTGTGAGTACTCGCTTGAATTCTAGAATAGATTTTTCCTTACTAGGCATTAACGAGAGCACGCATTCGCAGAAAACGGCGTCAAAACAGGAGTCTGCATAGGGCAGGTTAGAGCCGTCAGCGCGGGTCAGCGGCAGATATGTCGGTGCTTCGGAAAGCTGGCGCGGGGAATAATCCATGCCGAAGGCTTTGAAACCGTGTCTGTCATGCAGATGTTCAACCGTTGCGCCCAGCCCACAGCCCACATCCAGAACCCGTGCACCGGGCTTCAGCCGGGACAACTTAGCGGCACGGTCGGTGAGGGTAAATCCTCCGGGGCGCAGGGTGTTTCCGGCGGCATTGCGGAGGATGGATTTTTCCCAGAGCGGCGTTCCGGTCATTATTTATCCTCCAGCATCCGTTCCACTTCAGCCATTTTGCCCAGTGCCAGTTCTTCGGGAATAAGTACCAATCCACAAGCAGGGCAGGCGGGTAATTCCACATTGAACCTGCTGTCCAGATATTCCAGCTCCACTGGTGATGGTTTCAGGTTGTGGCCGCATGTTGCACATTTCCATGAAGAAAAATCTTCATCCAGAACTTTTAAAGTACTCATGAACTACCTCCTATCCCCAACACCCGCATACGATGGGACCAGACCCGGTGAACCAGATAGGTCCCGCCATTCATTTCATATTCGATCCAGTAGGTAACCGTAACGGGCCGGAACTGAACAAGTTTGTGTCCGCTTTCTGTGTTCTCCAGCACTTTCGCTGAATCCTGCATTGCATGCAGTGTCTTCTGCACGTCTGATAAAAGGATGCGCCGTTCCTCCATCATCTTTGCGGCTTCAGCTGTGAATTCAACGGCAAGGGATTCATAATCGCTGCGCGGTTCGGGCTGTTCGTTCCATGTTTTGCGGAGCAGTGTTTCTTTCAGGCGGACCCTGTTTTCACGGCGGGCGGAAGATCCGGGCGCAATACGACCTGCCGGGTCTTTTTTGCCTTCAGGGAAAAGAATGTCGAGAATGTGCTGGCAGCGTTTTCCGGCTTTGGCGAGCATGTCCCGGCACATGGCACAGTAAGTTATGCCGTCATGGGCCAGTTTATCGGCCCTGCGCTCAGCAGTCTTGCGGGAAAGCGGTTCATTGGCATTGGCAAGAAGTCCGCCGAAGCCGCAGCATTCGGTATGCGTGCCGGAAAGTTCCGGTTCATCAAAAGCAATATCCAGTTCGCTGAGCAGTAAACGCACATCAGTCATAAGTTCATGATTGTCGCGTGCAGAACAGGGGTCCTGTAATGAAAGCAGTTCAGCTTCCGGGGATTGTTTAAAATGTCCGGCATTCGAGCTTAAGATCGCCCAGAGGGAAATGACATCCGCTTCGGGCAATCCCTTATGCAGGCTTTCCATACAGGATGGGCAGGCAGCGATAATCTGCGGGCGTCCAAGTGATTCCCAGTCCCGTTTCAGAGATTCCATTTTACGTTCAAACATTTCTTTCTGCCCGGCCCAGTCTGCGGGTGCACCGCAGCAGCGCAGCAGAAGTCCGGTTCCGCCATCCAGAGTGGAGCAGAGATGTTCGTATGTCCGTTCAATGGCTTCGGGGTCTGATGCACTCAGCTGGCAGCCGGGGAAGAAAACCCGGGAACTTGTAGATGTTCCCGGCTGGTGTCTGACCAGCGCACAGACTGAGGAATCTGCAAAATCCATATCGCGGAAGGCGAATTCATGAGCAGAAGGCGGCATATGTCCTTTAACAACAAGATCCTGCCGGGCTTCGAGACAGAGATCCTGCATGGCAAAATTTTCAGGACAGACTTTTTCACACAGTCCGCAGAGCATGCAGGAATTGATCATGGTGTTAGCCATGCGGGTGCCCATGACAATGGCGGCGTTGTTGTAAATCTGGCGGGCGTATGCCTTAGGGTAGCTCTTGAATTCTTTCAGATAAGCACAATTGTTCACGCATTCCATGCATTCACAGAGCATGCATCGGGAAGCTTCTTCACGGGCCTGTTCCGAAGAGAAACCTTCGGCAGGAACTTTTACCGGGGGAACAGCTTCAACCTTGCTGATATTGGTAAAAAGCCTTGTTTCAAAAGGGGCTTCGCGGTCCCGTCCGGCAGTGAGAGAGGCATTTTGTAATTTACGTTCAATGGAAAGGGCGCCCTTGCGACCGATGGCGAGAAGTTCGATGAGTGATTTTCCGTTTGCTTCCGGAGATGCGAACAGGAATTCAATGCTGGTTTGTAACGTGGCAGGGTCCACTTCACTTATTCCCAGCTGCGCACTGTTGTATACCAAGGGATCAATGAATACAGCATCGAAACTTTCGCAGGCGGCCATAATTGTTTGCGGGTCGGGTTTGCCGTGTTCCGCAAAGGAAACATTCATTTTGCTTAGCTGGGCCATTTCCTTTTCAATAACTTCATTGCTGACCCTGTCTGCCGGGAGACTTTCGAACCCTTGAAGCTTGTCTTCACAAAAAACAATAACGGTAAATCCCTTTTTGCCGAGGTCCCACGCAGCGGCCATACCTGCTAGATGGGCTCCGAAAACGGCAATGTTTTTGCCTTTGGGAGGCAATGCCCGGATCATGGGCGAGCGTTTGGCATTTTCTGCGGCAAAGCGCTCTAACGCGGCCAACTCAATACCGCCGCCTTTTTGAGAGCGCAGACAGTCGCTTTGACAGTCCCCCCCACAGATGCGGGCGGTGACCGCAGGAAAGGGCATGGTCTTGCAGAGTACGGCCCAAGCTTTATCTATCTGGTCTGCTGCCAATAAACGGCAAAATTCCCGACCATCCACATGCAGCGGACAGCGGGCTTTACATTTAGGCGGCTCTTCCTGAGTACACCTAGCTTCCCAGTCGCGTAAATTTTTTTGATCCATAGCGGCGAAGCCTCGATATAAAGTTTGATTCGTCTCGTCCTGAGGCAAAAAAAATCCAGATTCGGGTGCATGCACCCGAATCCGGATTACATTCAACTAATTAGCCTTTCATAGCAGCGAGAACCTTCTCGGGGCGAGCCGGGAGATGGGTTACGCGTGCGCCGCAGGCATTGTAGATAGCGTTGATAATGGAAGCGTGCGGGGTGGTCAGCGGAAGCTCACCAACACCGGAGGCACCGTGGGGGCCGTCGGGACGTTCGGTTTCAACGTATACCAGTTCGATATCATCGGGGATCTGCTGGATGTAGGGGAAGCCTGCACCGACCATGGTGGAGTGCTTCTTGATGTCTTCGTAGTCCTCAGTGAGGGCCAGACCGACACCCTGTGCCAGACCGCCGTACATCTGACCGTCAACAGCAAGTTTGTTGTTGATCTTACCGATGTCGGCAACGAGTTTCATCTTTTCAACCTGAACTTTACCGGTTGCAATTTCAACTTCTACGCCGGACATGAACAGACCGTACATGTAGCAGGCAAAGGGGCTACCCTGACCGTTTTCGTCACAATCGGTTGCCGGAGCTGACCATTTACCTTCGTAACGGAGAGCTTTGCCGGCTGCGACCATTTCGTCGTAGTTCATGTAGGAGTTGTCTGCCTTGCGCATGGCATCCATCAGGTTGCGGCATGCTGCGATGATAGCGTTACCTACAACAACCTGTGAGCGGCTACCGCCGGCGGGACCGCCGTTGGGGCAGTTGCGGGTGTCGTTCATGACCAGATGAATCTGCTCAGGCTTGAGGCCGAGGGGACGCAGGGTTTCGTGGGCAGTGCCCAGACAACCGATGTCTGCACCCTGACCGTGGTCATGCCAGCAGTTGAAGAGGGTTACGGAACCGTCTTTGTTCAGTTCGATTGCGGATTCTGCGGTGTCAGGACCGTCAAGACCGGAACCGTAGATACCTACTGCGATACCAACGCCGCGTTTGAAGCCTTCAGCAGCATCTTCAGCAGCCCATTTCTTCAGCTCTTCATACTTGGGGCGACCGGCGGTGAAGATGTCTTCCATGCAGTAAACCTCAGGTTTACAACCGGTGGGAGTGGTATCTCCCTGGCTTTCACGGTAGACGTTCTTTTCACGCAGATCGAAGGGGTCCATACCGATTTTTTCAGCCAGTTCGTCCATCATGACTTCGTAGCCGAATTCGGATTCAGGAGCACCGTAACCGCGGAAAGCGGAGCCCCAAGCGTGGTTGGTGCAGACTGTTTTACCGAGGCCGCGGATGTTTTCCAGTTTGTAACCGGCACCGATGAACTGAGCACCGCGCAGGGTCAGCAGGTCACCGAATTCGGAGTAGGGACCGTGGTCGCAGATCCAGTCGGTTTCCATGCCGAGCAGTTTACCGTCTTTGCTTGCGGCAAGGCGGATGTCGGTGAAGAAGGGAGAGCGTTTACCGGTGTACTGCTGCTGCTGTTCCCAAGTGTAGTTCAGGAATACAGGCTTTCCGGTTGCGAGGCAGGCTGCGCCGACCAGTGCTTCCATGGTGGGGGAGAACTTGTAACCGAAGGTACCGCCGGCGTAGTTCTGAACCATGATCAGGTTTTCCAACTCGATACCGAGACCGGGTGCGATCATGGCTGCGTGCAGATGCAGGCCGATGGATTTGGAGTGGATGTTGAGCTTGCCGTCATCATCGAGGAAAGCAAAACCTACGTCCGGCTCGATGGGCATGTGCGGCTGGCGCTGTACATAGTATGAACCTTCGAGAACAACGTCTGCTTTGTCGAAGATGGGAGCGGTTTCTTCGCCCTTAACGATCTTCTGTTCAAAGTAAACGTTGGGGGTGCCGGGATGAATTTCAATGGCGTCTTCAGCCATAGCGGAAGGAGCGTCCATGTATTCGGGCAGCTGTTCCAGCTCAACTTTAACTTTCTTGGCTGCTGCTTTCGCGATTTTTTCGGAAGTAGCGCAGACGATGGCGATAGCGTCACCGTACTGGAAGATTTTTTCATCTGCGAGGATGGGGCGATCCCAACCGTCACCTTTGTTGGTGGGGAAGGTGATCAGACCGGTAATGCGGTTTTTACCCTTGATGTCTTTGTAGGTAACAACTTTTTCAACGCCTTCCATTGCTTCTGCTTCGGAAGTATCAATGGAGATAACGTTGGCGTGGGAAACTTCAGCCTGTACCAGAGCGCATTTGAGGGAACCTTCAGGCATATTCAGGCCGAGGTCTGCACCGTATTCGAGAGTACCGGTAACTTTGGCAACTGCGGTGGGGCGGGGATATTTGGAGCCCCAGATGCGCTGGTCTTCGGGCATTTTGAACATCAGTTCTTCTTTGCTCATGTCGCCGCGCATAACTGCTGCTGCGTCCTGAACTGCGTCAACCAGCGGTTTGTAACCGGTGCAGCGGCAGGCGTTGCGATGCTTCTGGAACCATTCGCGGATATTTCCACGGGTCGGTTTGGGATTAGCGAGAAGCAGGGCATAGGTGGAAACAACAAAACCGGGGGTACAGAAACCGCACTGTGCGCCGCCGTGGGCAATCCATGCGAGCTGGATGGGGTGCAGATTGGTGGGGGTACCGATACCTTCAGTGGTGAGGATTTCGGTGAAATCTTCAACCCGTTTCATTTTGAGGGCGCAAGTACGCTTGAGTTTACCGTCGATGATGACGGAGCAGCTACCGCACTGTCCGGTTCCGCAACCGATTTTAACACTCAGCAGACCGAGCTTTTCGCGCAGAACACTGGCGAGAGTATCATCATTGTCGCAAATGATGAATTTCTCTACGCCGTTAACTTTTAGAGTCCGTTTGAGCATGGGGAGAACCTCCTTGAATTACTGCTGTTTATTAGCAGGCGTCCGAAAAGGACGTCGAACTATCCTCTATTTACCGAAAGAACACAGCGGGTAGCGGCAGGTATCGCAACCGGCACAGAAACCACCGTGGCCCAACTCGGCGATTTCCTTACGGGTGGGGCGTTCGCCAGCCACAATCCGCGGAACTATAAGGTCGAAAATACTGGCCCGGTAGTACATGACACAGCCCGGTAGACCTACGATGGGTACACCGTTCAGATAGCCGAGCATGAACATTACTCCGGGAAAGGTGGGCGAGCCGTAGGTGACTATTTCAGCACCTGTGGCCCGGATGGATGCCGGGGTCTGGTCGTCGGGGTCGACGCTCATGCCTCCGGTGAGCACCACCATTTGCGCTCCGTCATCAATTGCTTTGAGGATCGCAGTGCTGGTCATGTCGGGGTCATCGCTGACAAAGGTCTGGCCGATGACTTCCGAATTGAGTCTGGAAAATTTTTTACGGATAACCGGACCGAATTTGTCCTTGATACGTCCGTGATAAACTTCGCTTCCGGTTGTGATCAGACCCACTTTGAGATTGCGGAAAGGCTTCACGCTGACAATGGGACCGCATTCCCGACAGATTTCTTCAACCTGCTCGATCTTGCTTTCGTCGATAACCAGCGGAACAACCCTGGTTCCGGCAACTTCGCGTGATTCAGTGATCTGGATGCCGTTGTGCAGGGTGGCCAGCACAACTTCGTCAATACAGTTGATGCGGTTCAGGGCTTCCACGTTGATACAAAGCAGGCCCGGTGAAGCGATCATGTTAATACGCCCCTCGCTGATATCAGTGAGAGTAATCCCTGGTCCGGCGGCAGCTTTGGCAATGCGTCTTGCGGCATCGTTTTCGTGCAGCTGTCCGTCTTCGAGGGTAAGGATGTAAACATGCTCCTTGCCGATTTCTAAGAGTACCGGAATATCTTCCGGGGTGATGATATGTCCTTTCTTAAAGGCAGGGCCTTTGTATTCTCCGGGGACGATTCGGGTCATGTCATGACAGAGGACATTTCCGATGGAGTCCTGAACAGGAACAGTTTTCATCATGAGTTAAGGCTCCGGGTTGAATTTGTGAGTGACGGCTGTATTGCGATCTGAAGCAGCCTGATCCGTTCTTCGTTTCCGCTAAATCTTTTCCGATATATCAAAAAAGACATAATTTTAGGTGCTGGATCATCGAGAAACACTATGAATGTGACTCTATGAGCTTGGGGTTTATATGTCCAACTGGATACAATAAGTCAAGGAACACCAACATATTGGTGGTTTGGAATAGTTCCATTCAGGACAAACTTGCACAGCCTTTGATTCATAAGGGCTGTCTGGGACGCACCTCAATTGAATGGAATCTAGAGCAAAATTAGGTCCAAAATGATATAATTAATAAAAACAGGCAGTTGATAAAATTAGAGATTTCTGAACTGGATCAATATTTTTAAAAATAATTTTTACAGTGATTAATTCGTCTGCTATGATACTTGGTTTAATGTGCGAAAGTTCGCATAAAAAGTGGGTGCATCGGGGGTGTGTCATTTTGGGACAGCCGTTGTAAGGTAATGTGTCAGAAGATGACTGTGCAGAATTGAAACAATCTTAGATCAGGTAACAGGCGGGTTGTGCGGAGTTGCAACCTATGTGTGCAGAATGGAAACCTGCCGGAAAATGGGGGTAAATTCCGGCAGGTCATTTGGATTAATTAAGAACTCTGGCAGCAGAATCGTTGCCAGCCCATCATTTCTGCTGCCGCAGAGACGGTGGTTCCGAAGAAAATAGTCGGTTTGTCATCACGCAGGAAGTTGCCGATGGTATCGTTAACTATGGTTGACCCGGTGACAACCAACAGGTTTACATCATCGAGCACTTCCGTTGTGTTATCCGGTCCTTCCACATTGATTCCACACTTTACCGTTCCGATATTGTCAGGGTCGAGATCTACGATGCGCATTTCAAAACGACCGGAAAGAGCTTTGATCATGGCCGGTTGGTAGCCGATGAGTCCCAGTTTGGGGGTGCCGTATTCTTTTGCAATATAATCGCCTAATTTTGGAGCGCAGAGAGCCGGACCTTCGTCTTTACAGTGAATGGTCCGTTCGGCTTTGCCGAGGCTGCATTGCACAGCATTCAGCGCGGATACAAATATGGCCCGGCGAAAATTATTGGTCAGGTCCATTTCCGCTATTTCACGCAGGGTATTGCTGAAATTTCCATAGCGGTCGGTGAAGGCCTGTCCTTTGTAACCGCGGAACTCGGCTTCCATGAGTTTTTCCTTACCTCGCAGAAGCGGGAAGTCGTCACCCTCAGGATTGCCGATAGCTTCTTCAGTACTCAAGGTCCGTGCTTTCACTTCAATACTTTCGTCAAGTATGCCTTCCGATTTCCAGATGTCGTAGACCCGGGACTGGACCTCTTTCAAAATTGATTTACTCATTGTGGTTCCTGTTTATTCTGCGTCAGAAAATTTTTTCAACGCGCTGAAGATGGTTATGGAAGCGATGCCGATGATGGACGAGAGAACAGCCGCCCGTTCAAATTCACCGTTGAAGACCGCGTTGTATATTTCAAGAGAAAGGGTGTTGGTGCGTCCTATCACGTTGCCGCCAAGCATGAGGCTCATGCCTACTTCTCCAAGTGAACGGGCCAAGGCCAGCAGGGTTCCGGCTGCGATAGCCCTTTTGGTGCAGGGAAGCAGAACTTTCAGGAATATCTCTGTTTCGGATTTTCCTAAGACTGCTGCAACCTCATGCAATTTTGCTGCTTCGGCTGATTTCAAGGCTGCCTGCACCGGTTTGACCAAGAGCGGCAATCCGGCGATGAAAGCAGCCACCACCAGACCGGGAAAGCCGAAGATAATGCTGTCCCCGAAAAGTTCGGCTGCCGGGCCGCGTCTGCCGAGCAGGAAGAGGAGCACGAATCCCGTTGCCACCGGAGGAAATACCAGCGGCAGGGTCACGGCAGTATCCACGAAATTATGCAGCATCCCTTTGCTCCGCGAAAGCCAGAATGCCAACGGCACTCCTGCAATCAGCTGCAACACACCCGCTACCCCCATGACCTTGGCGGAGAGGGCTAGCGGGCTGAGTGTTGCGCTGTCGGAGATGATAGCCGCAATATCCATGCTGTTAGTCCTGCATACCGTGGGCTGCTACGATTTTGCGGGCTGTGTCAGATTTCAGGAAATCCATAAATGCAGTGCATTCAGCCTTGTTACCAGAGCTGCTCATCTGCTCCACTATAATGGTGATGGGCGAGTAGGCTGTTTCATCCACGATAACGAATCCGCCTATGGAATCCTTGATTTTGCGGGCATGGGTCAGGTTGATAAATGCATAATCAACTTCTCCGGCCACCACGTATGATGCAGATTGCGGCACAGTGGCAACCATGAGCAGTTTGGGCTCAAGGCTGGCGAGAAGGTTTTTGTTCTTCAGGTATTGCTGTGCTGCTTTGCCGTAAATTGCCCGTTTGGTATCTGGTAATGCAATGCGTGAGACGTCTTTAGAAAGAAGGTCGTCCGCGCCGTTAAAGCTTTTGCCTTTGGGATAGGCGATAACCAGTCGTCCCCGGCCTACTTTCTGGGTCGCGCAGCAATCCAGTTTGGACTTTTCCAGAAAAGATTTGTCGCCGAGGACCATATCAACAGAACCGCTGTTGCGGGCCTGAGCAGTAACCCGGGCCATGTTTCCGTATACACGTTCAACCTCGTTTCCTGATTGGTCCGTATAGGTTGCAGTCAGTTTGTCCACCAGTGAACGGTATCCCGCCCCTGAAGCAATGACAATTTTAGCTTGGGCTGCAGCGGGTACAGCGAGCAGGATCAGAAGCAGCAGGGCAGATATTTTTTTCATTACATATTACCTACAAGTTCAAGATGTGGATGGGGTTTAGGCTCAGGGCAGAATCGGTTGCGCTGACGTTCAAGCCACTGCGGTGATTCCTGTCCGTTTTCGAGCACAAAGATGGAGTCGGCCAGATAGTAGGCTTCCTCCAAATCATGGGTCACATGGATAATGGGGATGTTCAGCTCACTTTTCAGCTCGCGTAATTCCCTACGCAGTCCTTCGCGGGTGGCAATATCCAGCGCTGAAAACGGTTCATCAAGCAACAGCAGTACAGGTTCGCGGGCCAGAGCCTGACAAAAGGCTGCTCTCTGGCGTTCTCCGCCGGAGATATTGGACGGTTTGCTTTCCGCAATATGGGAGATTCCGAATTTCTTCAGCAAACCGTGAACGCATCCTTTGTCCTTTGCTGCAAAGGCTACGTTTTTGCGCACATTCAGATGCGGGAACAGGGTGTATTCTTGAAAAACAAGCCCCAGTCCCCGCTGTTGGGGTTTGGCAAAGTTTTGAGTCGCTGTATCTATCCAGACATTGCCGGCAAGTGAGATGCTTCCGCTGTCCGGTCTTTCCAATCCGGCGATGATGCGTACCAATGTGCTTTTTCCTGCACCTGATGGCCCCACGATAGCGGTCAGGGTGCCGGGTTTACAGTCCAGAGCAACGTCCAGCGCAAAATTAGGCAGCTGTTTTCGGATATTAATTTTCAGGGTCATGATCTGCTCCGGCTGACTTTGTTGAGTCGGTTTATGGCTAAGAGGGCCAGAAAACTGACCGGGATGATTGCCAGCGACATGTACAAGGCGTCGCCATAACGCATGGCTTCTACTGCTTCGTAAATGGCGATGGAGGCGACCTTTGTTGAGCCGGGAATGGAACCGCCGACCATGAGGATTACTCCGAATTCGCCAAGGCTGTGGGCAAAGACCAGCATGGCCGAGGCCGCTAGTCCGGGTAGGCTGTTGGGAAGCACTACCCGGAAAAAGGTGGCTGTAGAAGAAAGGCCCAGCACAGCCGCGTTTTCCAGCAGCCGTATATCCAGTTTTTCAAAAGCCGCACGCATGGGCTGCACCGCAAAGGGCAGGTTATACACCAGCGAAGCCAGCAATATTCCGGAAAAGCTGAATACCATGCGTTCTCCGGTAAGGTCATTCCAGAATCCTCCCAGCGGTCCTTGCGGACCCATGACTATGAGCAGTCCGAAGCCGAGGACCGTGGGAGGAAGCACCATGGGGAGAGAAACAACAGCATCAATCAAGCTTTTGCCTTTGAAATCAACGAAAGCAAGGATGTAAGCAATAGGCGCGGCTACAACTGGAATAAACAAGGTTGTAGCCACAGCCAGTTTAGCCGAGATATAGAGCGGGTAAAAATCCATTAGTCATACCCGTATTTTTTCTTGATGGCAGTAGCCTCGGGGCCGGACAGAAATTCAACAAATTTTATGGCCGCAATTTTGTGTTCGGATGATTTGAGAACGCAGGCAGCCTGAATTACCGGAGGCGCTTCTTTTACTACTGCAAAACCGCCTTCTTTGCCTGTGGGGGTGAACATGGATGAATAAGCACAGAATCCGGCGTCTGCTGCTTCCGTAGATGCAAACTGGAAAGTCTGAGCAATAGACTGGGCATAAACAAGTTCAGGTTTGACCAGATCCCAGAGCTTTGCCTTCTGTAATGCCACCATGGCTGCTGTGCCGTATGGAGCTGTCTCTGTATTGGCAATAGCAATTTTTTTGAGTTTGCCGTCCATGATGGTTTTTTGCCAGTTCTCTTCAATTTTAGTTTTGTCTTTGGACCAGAGAACTACTTTGCCTTTAGCATAGACAAAAGGAGTTTCAGCTAAGCCGTCATTAAAAAGTTTTTTAGGACGACGTTCATCTGCAGCCAGAAATACGTCAAAAGGGGCACCGTTCACTATCTGCCCATAGAGTTTTCCTGTGGAAGTATAAGTCGCTTGTACTTCAATACCGCTCGCTTTTTTGAAAGCCGGAATGATTTCTTTCATGGCGGGCATAAAGTTGGCTGCCTGTGCGATCATAAGGTCGGCAGCGTTTGCTTTAAGCGGTAAAGCAAGCAACAGGGTTAGAAGCGGGGTGAGGATGAGGGCACTGATTCTTTTCATTATCTGTTCTCCATTTTGAAATTGAGGTCTTCCTGAATTGGCTTTATCAGTATCTTATGCTTATGCAGGGAGCGGTAAAAATTTCAAATCGGTCACGCATTCTTATAAAAACGTGACTGCTCGAAGGGTTATTCAAGTGCAGAATAAAGGAACCGGAAATAAGAAATCTCAGGCCGGAGAAAGCAGGTTAGCTCTTGCGGAAGTATTTGATGTTCCTGAGAATATTCTCCATCTTGACGGTCGTGAACTTTCGGCCCTCGAAGATGAATTCCGCCGTTGGAAGAACGGGGGTACACGCGCTGATTACGTCCGGTCCCGCACAAGGGTTTACTGCTTGTTTTTGGTTTTGCGGCATACCGGAGCCAAACTTGGCGAGATTCTCGGACTTGATGAGCGCAAAAATATTGATCTTTCCAAGGCCGTTGTCAGGCTCGGCAGGGACGGACATGAACGGGAAGTTCCCTTGCCGCAATCGGTCTGTCGTGAGCTTAAAGGGTTAATTGACGGTCCCATGGGGGCTGGTCTTGAGGGTGGAATTTTTCATTTGGACCCCGGCTATGTGCGGAGAATTTTTTATGAGCGGGCAGGTGCCTGCGGTTTGGAGCGTAAAAAAGGTGCACCATCGGTGCTGCGCCGTTCAAGGGCTGTGGAATTATTGCGTAACGGTGTACCGCTGGGAGTAGTTCGCAAAGTTCTCGGACAGTCTTCCGCCGATCTTGCTGCGGTATATCAGGAATGGTCTTCCGGTGATGTGAAGAACATTGTCCGCCGCATGGCCCTTGAGGAGACCTCGCTTAAATCCAGTGCCCGTAATACTTTTATCGGTCAGGTGAGTTCTGTGCGTCGGGACGGTGTGCTGGCTGATGTAGAATTTGAGACCGCCGAAGGTTTCACCATCAGTTCGGTCATCACCCTTGAAAGTCTATACAAGCTTGATCTGGAGGCCGGAGTATCCGTTTCGGCTACAGTTAAAGCCCCGCTGGTGGCGGTTCGCCCGTTGAAGGGAGAGGGTACGAGTTCGCGAAATTGTGTTCCCGCCAAAGTCACATCAATTAAGCAGACAGAAATTTTGGCAGAAGTTTCCGGTGAATCTAAAGGCGGGGTCCAGATGTGCGCACTGGTGACCTCGTGGTCAGTTGAAGAAGAAGGTTTGGTTGAGGGTGCTGATGTGGAATTTTGCTTTAAGGCTTTATCTGTAGTTCTGCATGCAGTCTGATTTTTATTTATCCCCTGCTTATGTTATAATGTCATATTGAGTTTATTTGGGCATATAATGTTCATTTGTATTGATGGATAATTGTCTTTTCATGTGAGCAGCAGGTGGTGCGCGTGCGTTATTTTTTCTTTCTATTTGTTACGCTTTGCGTTTCTTTTTTTACCCTCCCTACGACAGCTTCTTGTGAGGTTGGCAAAGAATCGACTGGCAGGATGGAAGTCGTCTTCTTAAATCCCGGTAAGTCTGATCCAAGTGACCCCACTGGTGGATTCTGGCGGGAGGTCAGCTCTTTTATGCAGGCCGCTGCAGAGGATCTGGGTATTGATTTGGAAGTCCTCTATTCTGAACGTAACCATGTGCTGATGGTTAAAGAGGCTGAGGAAGTACTTAGTCGCGAGCACCTTCCAGATTATCTGATAGTGGTCAACGAGAAGCTTGCTGCAGGGAAGATACTTGCCCATGCTGATGCAAAAGGTGTTAAAGTTTTCAACTTGTTATTGGATTTTTACGGAGATCAGGCCGAGACCTTGGGCGTTCCGAGGGGAAAATTTAAAAATTGGATTGGCGGTCTGGTCCCTGATAACCGTTGGGCCGGATACAATCTGGCGAAGAAACTGATAGAAAAAGCAGCAGAGCAGGGGATTGCTGAAAATGATGTAAAGCTTTTGCCCATTGCCGGAGACTATGTCACTCAGTCAACCCTGCTCAGGAATGCTGGATTGGGTTATGCTCGTGCTGATTTCTTTGAAGCAAAAATTCTTCCTGAGATTCATTGCTTGTGGCGTGAGGACAAAGCCTTTGATCTGGTTAGCAAATTTTTAGTACGTGACCCAAAAGTAAATGTTATCTGGTCCGCTAATGATCCTATGGCGCTGGGTGCTATCGAGGGTATTAAAAAGAACGGTTTGATTCCTGGCAAGGATGTCTTGGTAGGTGGAATAAATTGGGATAAGCCGGCTCTGGAGGCAGTAAAAGAAGGCTCTCTAGCTTTTTCCGTGGGCGGTCATTTTATGACAGGAGGCTGGGGGCTGGTCATGCTTTACGACTACCATCACGGCTATGATTTTATTGGAAAAGCCGGACCGTTGATCAGGAAGAGGATATTTTGCGTCATTGGTGAAAATAATGTGGAGCGCTTTTTAGATAGGTTCGGTTCCCGTGACTGGTCCAATATAGATTTCAGGAAATTTTCAAAGGCATACAATAAGACAAACGCTGATTACGATTTTTCAGTGAAGGCTTTATTAAAGAATTAGGGCTGTGATTATTAATTTCGGATGGTTGTTGTCGGAATTTCCCGGTTGTGCTATCGGTTAATCAACTAGAAATAAATCAATGGAGTTGAACCATGAATGAAAGAACAGGAATAATTACTTTTCAGGGTAATCCCCTGACCCTTCTTGGCAATGAAATTAAAGTGGGCGACAAAGCTCCCCAATTCAATGTGACTGATAACGGCCTTGCTCCTAAAGCTCTGGCGGACTTTGCAGGTAAAGTTTTGATCATCAGTGCCGTTCCCTCCCTTGATACCCCGGTCTGTGATATGGAGACCCGCAGGTTTAACAACGAGGCCGCGGCTCTTGGTGAAGATATCAAGATCCTGACTCTGTCAATGGACCTGCCCTTTGCTCAGGCCCGCTGGTGCGGTGCTGCCGGAGTCGAAGCGGTGCAGACCCTTTCCGATTACAAAGAATCCTCTTTTGGAGAAGCTTACGGCGTGTTGATCAAAGAACTGCGCCTCCTCAGCCGTGCTGTTTTTGTAGTCGATAAGTCCGGTGAAGTTCAGTACGTGCAGTATGTAAATGAAATCACTGAGGAACCTGATTACGATGCAGCCCTCGATGCTGCGAAAAAACTGGTTTAGCTCTAAGCATAAAAAACTTAAAAGCCTCTGTCCGTATTCCCGGTAGAGGCTTTTTATGTCAGCTTTAGACTTGACCACAAAATATGTACTGATATAAAGACTACTTCAACCAAAAGCCAACGTAGCTCAGTCGGTAGAGCAGCTGATTCGTAACCAGCAGGTCGTCGGTTCAATTCCGATCGTTGGCTCCATAATAAAATCAAGGGCTTACACTTAATGTGTAAGCCCTTTTGTTTTGCCTAAAATATGAGTTGTCCCCGTTTTTGTCCCCTTTTTTGTTGTGGGTTTCGTATTTGTCGATTAATAATGCATTTGAACTCACTAAATAGAGTGGCGTGATGTGAAGCGTTATTTAGATGTAGACTGAGATCAAATATCGCAGCACAAAGTGAATGCAAATGAAATAGATAAATTTGATGAACGCCTCTTTTGGCATTTAGATGGTATTGATACTGACCATGAAAATATATGTGTAGGTTTAGTATGAGAATGAAATTGACTAAGATAGAAATTGAAAAATTCAAATATTTCAGAAAATTTTTGCTGCTAAGTGAAAACTATAAGTCACTTTGCTTATTGGTGAATGAAAAAAAGAAGGCATTCCCATTTGAAGACGAACTCATTCGATCATGGTGTCCAGCAACAGGGGAGATGAATGATAAAAAGCAGTTGATGCGTCCTTTTGAAGATTGGGTTTATCAAGCTTTTGAGGATGAGGAACTTGATCAAATTTATTGTGAAGGAATGACAATTAAGGATGCACTGAAAGGTGTTTATCCTTTGTTTCAGGATATTTTCAATGAAGATTTTGAATATTTATTGCACCGACTTAAGTTGTTTTATGAGATTCACACATTCAAGGGAATTGAGCCTGCGAAAGACAATATTAAAGGCATGATATATGAAGCATATCGCTTACTTGATTCTGATCCAGAAAGAATTTCGGCAAAATTTTTTTATGATAAATTATATGACTACATAGATGGTTGTTGCGTGAGTGACTTTAGTTCGGGAGAGAGAATTGATCCCGATATAGAAAGTTATTTGCAGGTAGATCTGATGGCTCCAATTGATCAAATTAGGAAAGATTTTGATAGGTTTTTAAAAGAAAATTATAAGAGTCGAATAGGTAGAAGTTATTACATTGGACAAAGGCCATTTTTTACTACCGGGAACAGATCCCCAGCTTTTTGGGAAAATATTTTAGAGGTACATGAACTCTTTCTGGAGTGTGGAACTAAAGATAGCACAATTGAACGACAAGCCGGAGTTAGTAAGGATTTTAATGAAGATTATGTGTCAATGCGAGCAACTTTAGATAATAATATTAATGCGGTAGATAGTTTTATTGAGCAGGCGGAGCGTGGAGTGTTTCCTGAGGCGCAGAAAGATAAGAAGAAAGAAAAAGGAAAGAAGAATGCGAAGGGAAGTAAGGTGAAAAACCCTGAATACTCAAAGATTGAACATCTTATTAAGGTCAAAGAAGAGGCTAAAAGTAAAAGGACTATTAGGAGGTATCCCATTGAAAGTTATTTTAGGTAACTTTGGTAAACCAAAATTTAAAATTTTGGTTTAGGTGCGCCTTCATATTAATTTTGCCATACGGTTTCAAACACCCACAGTTTCCCTACGGAGACACAGGGAAAAACAAAAGGAAATCGTATGGCAAAAGTTCAAACTTCCCTTATCGATCTGGCAGATAAACTGCCTCCCATCATTAGCCGTAGCCATGTTGAAAAGTTCCTTGGCGGGGTAATATCCTCTAAGAGCCTTGCGAATCTCGATAGCCTTGGCGAAGGCCCTCCCAGAATCAAAGTCAGCGGTAGAGTTGCCTACCGAACCGAAGAGCTGCTTACGTGGTTAAGCGCAAGAAGCTTTGCCATTGAAAAGGGGAATGCTCATGCCCCAAGGTAAGCTTAAAATTGTTCGAACAAATGTTGGTTCGACTGTTCAAACCAAGGGCATCGTTAGAGCAATCGTTGCAGCTAACGAAGGAACAGCGGATAGAACCGATGAAGAAGCACTAAAATCAATTTTTACGTGTCTCAGTAGGAATATGAAGGAGATCTTGTCCCTTCTGGTTCAGGAGTATGGGACGGGTGCGAGCTTTAAAACTAGCTGCACAAACATCAATCGCGTGACAGGTATACATAGCGGTAGTGTGCAGAGAATATTAACAAAATTCGTCGCGGAAGGATATCTCACGAAACAAAGATGTCGTGAGGGATCATTTCAGGGATTTGAGATTCGCCTGAAACCTGTTTGCAATTATTTCCACAACTTCATTTTGAATGAAGCGTTTTTTGTTCGAACAACCGTTCCAACAGTTTCGCCTAGTATAGTAAGTAGTATTAATAAATCTACTTACTCTGAAGAGGCATTGAAAATTCTTGCGGTGACTGATGAAGAGATAGAACGCAAATATCCTGTGCTTGCGGGAATTGGATTTGGAACTAGCCAATTGCAGCAAATCGTCAAGGAAAGAGACAAATCCGGAGAGCCTCTTCATATGCTGCTGATGTCTTTAGAATTCGTGAACTATAAGCTTAAAAAAGGGGAATTCAAAGACAGCAAGGGTAACCTTGTTGAAAAGCCCCTTGGCTATATTTTTAAAGCTCTTCTGATCTCGGGAGAGGTGGACAAGCCTCAAGGATTCAAAACTGCTGAAGAGCAAGCCGCTGATGCTGCTGAAGAACGATTGAGAGTCCTTAAGGAGGCCAAGAAGCGGGAAATGGATGCTCAGTATGAAATCTGGTTGCTCGAATTGTCCGCAGAGGAACGAGAGGAAATTCTTAAAAATAAAATTGGCCCTGAAGGTCCTTTCTTAAAGACTTACTGGAAAAAGAATGTCTGGAGCAAGCGGGGAGGTGGTAATGACAGAGCGTAAAAGCATCACCCTCTTCGTGGATCTACCGGAACATCTACGCGCCAAAGAAATGATCGCGGAGTCCTGCGGAGCAATGTTTTGGCTATTTCAAAAGTATCCCAGATTCCCTGAAATTCCAGAATACCGGGATAAGGATTTGAAGACCACGCGCATAAATCTCAGTCCGGCGGCGCAAAGGTATTATAATCTTATGCGCCCAGATTTTGAGACTGAACGCCAGCTATTCATAACGGCATTCACGATTCTTTCAAAGATGAACAGCGTGGAGTGGAAACTTGATCTCGATAAGTACTACCCCAAGTAATTGAAAAAAAATGCTTGGTACCTCAAAGCTTAATTTTGAGGCCTGTAAGCATCTTTTGTGGAAAAAGTAGCCCCTACGGTTTTTAGCAGTGCCACCACGCTTAGAAATGGGGGGCCTACAAGAAATAAAGTAGCCCCCACGCGTAAAAAGAGCGTCCCCACATCAAAAAAAGATACCCCCACGTTTTTGGGTATGTAGATAATTTGCACTGTAAAGTTAATCATTACAGCTTCTTGCGCTCTATTTGCAGGTGGTGAGGCTGAAAATAATCGAATTTATCCCAGATGGAAAGGGTAAATCGCACGTAATAATGCGCTTAGGTGTCATGGCAGGATACGCATTTTGTATGACAAAATGCCTCGGCGTTGCCTCGTCCTGCTCTTGCTGGCGCAAGAGATGGGTTTCACCCCCCTGAGGGGCCCCCGTTTCCGCCTTCCCTAAAGGGACCCGGCGGGAAAGGCACAACCATACGTTACACTTTCGCTGAAACCGTAACTTATGGAGTTTTGAGG
Organism: Maridesulfovibrio sp.; assembly: GCF_963666665.1. Classification (NCBI taxonomy): domain Bacteria; kingdom Pseudomonadati; phylum Thermodesulfobacteriota; class Desulfovibrionia; order Desulfovibrionales; family Desulfovibrionaceae; genus Maridesulfovibrio; species Maridesulfovibrio sp. The sequence continues at coordinate 3,050,794 of NZ_OY762999.1, read as the reverse complement.
TACCAAATCTCGTTCCGAGATTTAGGCCCTGAAAAAGACAGATCGTGCCCTTCAAGACAACGCCCCAAAAATGAGCGCAACAGAAATGCAGGAGAAATTATGGCTATTTCATCACTGTGTGCTCTTTCATTCGAAGAGCTTCTTATAAAGTTTTCAAATAGAACAACTGAGTTTGTCAGAATCCTTCATGCCCTTTGTCAGAGCGACAAAGGACCTTTTCTGTACGAGAATGAGCTTATTGAATGCGCAGAGATAAACGAACAGTTGAGGCGAATCAGAAGGGAAGAAAAAGAACTCGATAGGGAACTGGCAAAGCGACACGGAAAAGAGGGTGTTGCAAAACTGAACGCACTGGCAAGCGATATTGTCAACAGAAGCGATGGCGAACCAACGGGGACAGACTTAGAAGAAGCTGTTGCAGAAATGCAAGCACTGTCCATGGATATTGTCAGCAGAAGAAGTGCGTAATATCTGCCGGAAGATCCCCGGCCTTCGAAAATCCCTTACAGGAGGCGTTTATGATTTCTCTCGATATATATGCAGTTACTACAAAAAAATATGTGGCTGCTTGTGCAGTGTTCTTTATTTTTCTGGGCTTCTTTCCAATGCAAGCTGAAGCCATGACCGTCAGCGATCCCGGTTCATATGGCTACTACGTGCAGCAATTGCAAAAGGCACAGCAACAGATCAAAGAGCAGATGAAACAATTCGAAGTCTTGCAGCAAAGCTATTCCATGCTGCAGGAGCAGTTCAAGGAGCTGCAAGACATTAAGGATCAGGTCAAAGGCTACTATGACCAAGGAAAGGCTTTTGTTGGCAAAATTCAAAATATCAAGAGCCAGATTGAGGCAATACCAAGCAGTGTTGTGGGCCGTGTAAAAGAGATCTCCAGCTTGCTTGAAGATATCGGGGAATTTACAGAAGCAACTGATATGCTGGATGGTATTTTCGGTGATCCACGCTCACCAAATTACAACCCATGGAAACAATTAGCCCCCAAATATCAACTGCGGCAGCAGGGGCTTAAGGATACTATTGAAAAGTCTGAAAAGCTTCTAGCCGGAATGAAGGATCGGTTTGCAGTCCTGGAGGATCTGACCAATAAAATTGATTCCACCGAGAACATCAAAGAAGCTCAGGATCTAACGAATGTCTTTCTGGCTCAGATAATCAGCATTCTTTCTGAGCAGCTGGCTTTAACTGCCCAGATAGGTGAAGCGCAGGCCCTTATGAACTTCAGTGGTGTTAAAGACGATGAACTGAGGAGAATGCAAGCCGAGAGAGAGCAGAAGAAAGCAAAGTACGAAGAAGCTAAACAAAAATACCTTGCGCCTTATGAAGCTATGAAAAGCCAAGGTGTAGATCTTGAAAATCCATCCTCTGATACGCTGCTTCAAATCATTGACCTGAAAGGAGGTGTCTAATGGAGTTGACACCTTTAGCTACAAAGATTCTTGCGCTAACACTTTCGTCATTACAAGATTATATTATTGAGATGTCGCAATTAATGCAGCAAAATGCAAAAGGTGCTGCTATCGCCTTTACAACATTGTATCTAATGTGGATCGGTGTTGAGGCTATGGTTGGAAGGCTCTCATCCGATAGAATAAAGGAGCTTTTTTATTCAGCTTTAATATTAATGTCTATTGTTTCTGCTGTGCTTGGAAGTTCATTCTATGTCAACAATATAGTCATTCCATACGTTAAAGGATTGATAAATACGGCAAGTTGGTTTGCTTCAAAAGGTAGTGTAAATAATTTTATAGGCATATTTAACCATTTAGATAATGGCTTTGCATTAATTTACACTCAGCTGATGAATAAAATCCCAGATGGTAACCTTATGACTAATGCCGGGGAGTATATTAGTGCTTGGGTTGCTGTTGGGGTGTTTAGCGTTAGCTACGGCCTCATGTATATATGTTTTCTTGTGTTAATTATCCTGTCCCTTTTCGTGATTTATGTTCTATTTGTGATTGGCATAGTGTGCATATTCCTGTCCGCATTTAAGGAAACAAGGCATGTGTTCTGGGCATGGGTAAAGGCGATAGCAAACTATTCAATGATGATGGTTTTTGCTGCTATCGTCATGAGCGTTGCCTACCAAGGGGTAGAGTCGTCATTAAGTCTATATGCAAACATCCTTGTAGAACAAGGCGTGTTTAATGCTGAATTTGCTTCACTTGTCGTTTGGTCGCTGGTCTGCTTTGGAATACTCCTTAAGGTCCCCGATCTTGCTTCAGCACTGACTGGAGGTGTTGCAGGGGCGACAACTGGAATCGCTTCCATTGGATCTCTTGCCGGAGCTGCTGTCTTTTCTTCTGTGCTACGCTCCAGATCTAGCTCATCGTCCAGCAGATCCGGTAACTCCATGCTTAGTAATATTAGAGGAAAGGCCAGTAAGTATTGGAAAAAGGCAGGTGAATAAATGAAAGATAAGAGAGAGATATTCAGGCTTGATGAAGAACTGGCCACTTGTTTGAAAGAAAGAGCCAATGAAAAAGGGCAAAACAAATCCGCACTGATTCGAGATCTGGTTAAATCTGGTCTTTATGATTTAGATGAGCCTGCGATTGAACAGTTAAAGCTGATTTTTAAAACGCTTTTGGAGCTTAAGCTGGGCTTCAGCCAGATCGGGGGCAACCTGAACCAAATAGCTTACCACTTAAATTCAGAAGGAAAGCTTGTCCCCGCGGAGCTGCAAGAAAACCATAAGGAACTTCAGGAGCTTTTCGCTGAAACGGTGGGTAGCGTAGATGAAGCATTCAGAGAGATCCGAAAACTAATATGAATCGTGGCTGATTCAAGCGCGGTTTATTATTGCCGGTTTACCTGATAACTCCTTTCAGGTGAGCCAGCTTTTTACGACTACCAAATTCACGTCAGCGTCTAAATTGAATATAACTCAATTGTTGGGGCTGAGATTAAGAAATTAATTCAGAGAAAAGCCTTGAAAATATTGAATTTTTATTTTCAGCTATTGAGTAGGCTTTTCGAAAGTCTTAGATTAAGCAAGTTTTAAAACTACCAAATTCACGTTTAAAACTACCAAATTCACGTCAAAAAATTGAATCGAATGGGAAGGATTATCATGCCGGAATATCGCTGGTCGCACTATTTAACGGCTCCATGGGAATTGCTTGACGAATGGTATCGAGCAGTAAAATTTGGAATACGCAATTTGTATCAATGGTTCCCCGTAATATGGTCTGATCGTCATTACACTTCTGATGGGCTGTTCAAGGTCATGCAGCACAAACTTGTGCTTATGCAAGGTGAGCTGCGGCGTAACCCTTACTATGTGGGAGCCGACCGGGATTTGCATACAATGCATGTCTGCGAAATGCTCTTGGAGCGATACTTCGCTCATAATTATGCTGATAAGTGCCGTGAGCACCATAGGGAGAAATGGGGGGAGATGCGCAGTTTTTTTGAACCCTCATACGACAATTCGACCGGGGATGTTGAGCCAGATGCTTGTCGTTGGTTCACAGATTGGCCCAGAGCAACCAACCCGAAGTTGGAAGCAAAAGCTAAGAAAGAGTTGCGCAGGTGTCTTGAGCAGGAACGAGAGCTTGCAGATCAGGATATTCAGTACTTGTTTAAGCTGTTGAGCAAGCATTATCGGAGCTGGGATTAAGAGCTGGTGAGGGCGCGAATATTATAACGGATAGCTTTGCCGTAGATGCGACACAATGCTTGACCGTCACCGAAACCAGAGCTTCGGTAGCAATCTGTGACCGTGGCTGCAGAGGCTCAAAGAAAGTTGGTAATGTAGAAATCCTGAGTCCCATGCCTCCCAAGAAAAGAGTCAAACTTTTAACATTCTCTAGAGATTGCTAGACACAACCTAATATAGTGTGATTTATTCTAGGAATTATATATGTGTTTGGGGTTGGGGTGAATTAAAAAATAGTCGCGATTTATCTAACTGATATTAAGGATAAAAATGAGTTACTTCAAAAAGACCGCTGTAAATATAGAGGGAAATAAAAACTTACGAAACCCACAAATTGAAGCATGTCTTAGCATTAGAGAATATTTTGAGCAAAACCCCTGTGGAGAAGCTTTAGTTGTTCTTCCCACAGGAACGGGCAAAACAGGCGTGGCACTAATTTCTCCGTATGGAGTTTCCAATGGCAGAGTTTTAATTATAACTCCAGGGCTAGTGACTAATAATTCGATCAAAAAGGAATCTGCTGTTCTACAAGATAACTTTTGGGTTAATCAGGACATAATATTTAATCCTGCAAGTATTCCAGTGGTAAGTGAATATGATGCTTCAATTTCTCAAGAGCATTTAGAACAAAGTCATTTTGTACATTGCAATATACATAAAATTGTTGGTGATAGAAACTCCTCGCTCATAACACGGGTAGCTCCTGATTTTTTTGATATGATTATTATCGATGAAGCTCATCACGCTCCAGCAAAAAGCTGGCAAGATGTTCTAGATTATTTTTCTAATTCTAAGAAGCTACACCTGACGGGAACTCCATACAGAGGAGATGGACAACCTGTACAAGGCGATAAAATTCATGAGACTAAGCTCTCTGAAGTCATGAGAGATCGTCACATTAAGTTACTTAGAAAAGAAACAGTTAATGCTAATAAATTGTATTTCACACTTCCAGAAAAACCAAATGTCCAATTAAATTTACAAGCTGTTTTAGAATTAAAAGATACAGAGTGGATTGAAAAAAGCGTGGCATTGTCAGAAAATTGCTCCAAGGACGTTATACAACACAGTATATTAAAGCTTACTGAACTCAACAAAATATCACCCAATGTTCCCCATAAAATCCTTGCAGTAGGTTGTAGTATTAAACATGCAGAAGACTTGCATTTGTGGTATCAAGAAGCGGGCTTAGAGAGTGTAATTGTTCATAGTAAAATGGAAGATGAGGCGCAGCTTGCAGCATTTAAAAGCATTGATCTAAATTTGTGCCAAGTTGTAATTTCAGTAAACATGTTAATGGAAGGTTACGATCATAAGTACTTGACTATATTGGCCCTATTTAGGCCTTATCGTAGCGAAAATGCTTTTGCTCAAGTTGTGGGTCGTGTTTTAAGGGCTATTCCTGAATCTGAAATTTATGAACACGAAATTGATAATAATGCAGTGGTGATTTTTCACGAAGAAACTGGATTAAATCGAATGTGGGATCGGTTTCAACATGAAGTTGATCGGGCAACAATTAGAATGGTTAAAGACTTTCAATATTCAGATCGTGATTATGAAGAACGAGGAAAGGAAATTGCGGGCGTTTCCTCAGAAGATGCTTTTGTAAGTCAACAAGATTCTTACTTACATGACGTAGATTGTCATAAGTTATTTGAACAAGCTCGCGAAAAGATAGCTGATAAAAAGAGAATTGTAGAGGAAAGTTTAAAAAAAGCTGGTTTATCCGATGAACTTATTTCTGCAGCAGTTGAGGCCGCTGGAAAAGAAGAGACAAATAATCTTGCTCGGGATTTTATCGACCCACAGCTGATTGAGAAAAGGCCCGCTGAAGCTCGAAAGAAAATGCGTGAAATTTTAACAAAAAAAAATCAAGATTATGCAGTAGACTTACTTAGTGACTTTGATCTTGACCCTAAAGAATCCAACTTGTACCCTTTAATAGGTAGATTTGTCCCTTATGCAAAAAGTTCTGATGCAAACGATGGACTTATCGTAAGATATGTTAACGCAAAGTTGGCAAAAAAGTTTGGAGCTGTTAAAGATAGGGATAATACAAATCTTTACCATTCACTTAGGTATGTAGACGTTATTTATGAAGAATTAAAAAGGATTCTTGCTAACATATAGGAATAAAAATGATTTTTACTAAAAAAGCATTGAATTTATTAAATAAACTGGTCGCTGTTCATATTACAAAAGGAGTTCAACCTTCAGACTTAGCTGATGCTATTTTTGAAAATGATTACTCCAGCATTGAAGTCAAACGTAAAGCTGGTGATATTCAGGTTATTGTTACGTTTTGCGACAGCGAGTTTGGTGGAGTAATAAATAAAATGAAATATATTTATGACAAAGATAAATACCTTCAAAGTATCGATCAGAAAATTGGAAGTTCTAGATATAAAAAGCAATGGGATCGCTCCGAGAATATAAACAAATTAATTAGAGAACTTACTCCACTGCTTGAAAGGAATAATTCACTGAAAGATATAGAAGATTTTTTTCAAAATATTCCTAAAAGCGAAAGAGAGGCTCTTTTTTCAAGATTAGAACTTGTTGCCTAATACACCTAATATTTAAAATTCAAAGTTTGTACCCGGCGGTCTGACCTTCATGGTTGGGCCGCTTGTTTTTGCAACCCCTCCTCATCTTAAAACTGCTAGCTGCCTAGAACTACATAAGCTCTTCATCTCTATGAATAGCACGACCAACTTCAATTAATTTATCTTTCAGCCGGAGTACTCCATCTCTTAACAGCAAGAAATCTTCATCAGAACGATACAATTGACCTGTGACCATCATCATTTTTACTGCTCCAAAACACCAAATAATTGCAGCAAGATACAAGTCGAAATCAAAGATTAGCCCGTCTTCGGGAGCTAACATTTTTCGTATTGCAAATACGGATATGATAAATGCAGGAGTATCAATGCTGCTAACCTTGCTGTCGCCTGAGGCCATTGTGATAATGGGGATTAGCACGAGCATGCATGCAAGTAAAAAATAGCATTTGAACCATGGCTGCCGTTCGATTTGTAGTAAAACCTCGTCACTCGCTACAACCGTCCTGCCGCTCCCAAGCTTTTTAGGGATTTCCTTTAGCTCTGTAATTTTGAAAGTTTCATCTAAGTAGACGCTATAGACAAATTCATCTGGCAAAACAGTCTGTTCTCCATTTTCAGAGATAAGGACAATCTTGGCCTTACTTGAAATGAAATGCTCATCGAAAGGGTAGTTATCAAATAACCCATGCCCGTGGTAATCAATATAAGCAGACTCATAGTAGGTGTTTTTTTCAGATCTACGAATTGCTTTTAAATCAAGCTCCTCAAAGAGGAGCATTCCTGCAAGTCTATCATTCAAGTCTACGTATGCAGATTTAAAATCGAAGCCATTGCTGATCCATGCTGATGCTTTAACTCTAAAATAACCATTCTCTATGTCGTCAACAGTGATCCAGATTGCATTTTCCTTTGCATCACTCCTAAATCCTGTATGCGCAATGTTGGATGTTTCATAGAACTCTTGACTCGTATAGATTTTAACTCCATATACAAAAATACCAACTAAAAAGCATAAAAAAATAATGGATAACAACAATATGGGTTTCCGCATTAAGCACTCCAGCAAATAATATTTATATCAGATAAATCACGGCAACTTCATCAATCAAATTGCAGCAAAATTTAGTAACCAACAATCGTAAGGCAATAAGGCATCACTATCCTAGAATGCCCATAAAGAGCTTCCGCAATCGCGACAGCCTTGTTGTAATCACGGGTTATGCTTTTGGCCCCATATCTGTACTCATTTGGAACCGCCACTATCAAATATTTCAGATCGACTAAAACTAAAGCCTGAACAATATCTCTGTATAAAGCATTGCCACCCAAGGCACGTGCGGCCTCTACTTCAAGGCCAACATTCCACTTGGCGTGATATGCGTCTATTTCATATTGAAGCGATGGTTCTGCGTTTTCTCCGTAGAAAACAGGTCGTTTAACTTTTTGGTTTTTCTTTTTTCCGTTTTCAACTTCAAAACCAATTCCCTCTAAATCTTTGCAGATAATTTTTAAAACGTCATTGCTGACTAAATTTTTATCAAGTTTAGTTGTGGAAATTTTGTCTTCGTGAGCTCTGAATATGTTTACGATTTTTTCAAGAAATGGTGGGGGAGCTTGTGTTCGTGGGAAAGTTGAAAATTTGATGTGCATTTTGCCGTGTCCTCGTTGAGCAGTTGTCACTTGTTGATTAGGGTGCTAGTTGTCACGTGTGTTTTTTCTTTATTGTATTTTGAAAAACTAGCCTAGATTTTTTTGTTTTGGGGCATAAAATGAATGAAGATTTTATAGTTAGAAATTGGGACTTGCTCGTAGGTTTTACATTAGGGTCAATTTTCACAATTGTCTGTTTAGGACTGCGAGGAAGTGTCGTGACCTATTGGAAAAAATTTCCATATAAAGCCAAAATTATAGTGGCCTCTTTACTGGTCCTTCTGTTCTCGCTTTTCTTGTTGTTTCTGTCGAAATATAAAACTGATAGCGATGTTTATGCATGGTTTTTGTCTACGCTCGCTGCAATTTTTATTTCTGGATCAGTTATGAGTTTACTATCAGAGTTGTTTTTTAAAGAGCAGCTTCAGAAAGAGATTAATGATACTGTCTTTAATAATTTTGAAATCAATAAGTCTATTCAGGAATTTTCTCTTAGTCGCATAGATCGACGGTGGAGCATTGGTAAAACGATAGAAAGGATATTAGAGTCTAGAGATTGTATAGTTATTGGATTGTACAATAAAAATATTGTTGAGGATTGTCAGAATGAATTGAGAAAACATTTGGTGAAAAATAAAGTTACCATGGTGATGATTGATCCTGAGCATGAAAATGCAATAGCCTATCTGGATGATAAGTTTAGCAAGGACGGTAAATTAAAAGAACTTATTGAGGGAGTTGCAAGGACTAGTTTCGATTTTAAAAAAGAATTAAATGAGCATGGTAAAAATTTCATAATCAAGAAATTTAAATATATTGTCACCTACTCAGCATATCTGTTTGATGAAAAAGAGATATGGATAATTCCGAATACCTCGCTACCTGAAAAATTTTTTCTTCCTGTTTTGGTTTTTAAATTTACTGGATCTGAGATTAACAATTCCCCCTTTTTTGTTGAGTTGAATCGGATTGTAGAAACTTCACAAGAACTGAAAGAGTTGAGCTCCCCTGTTGGGGGTGAAAGTGCTGGAAATGATGAGTCAAGTTAATAGTACGGTGCAACTCTTTGACGTTGCTTCTGCTCTTCAAGAGCAACTTGCAAAATTAGTTGTTTCCTCTAACACGCTTTGGCGTTTTGTCGAGGAGTTGCAGGGGCTTGGCCCTCTGTTTCTTTTTGGTGGGGCCATAAGAGATACTTTTCATTCTATGCTTTATGAAGATGTAGAAATTTCAGATTTTGATTTCGTTTTAGACTCAGATGTGTTGCCTTGTGGTGACAATATTGAGCGTAATTCATTCGGTGGGTGTAAGACTTTTCTTGCAGATGGAACAAAAGTTGATGTCTGGCTTTTAAAAGATACCTATGCGTTCAAAGTGGGACAATTTCAAAAAGAGTACGGGCAGCTTCCTAACACAGCCGTATTTTCAATAAACGCTTGTATTTATAATGTGGCAAATGGAGAGTTTGTTGAATCAGGTTTTTTTGAGTCCATCCTAGAAAGGAGAATATCTTTTACTTGTACCGACTATCTTTATGATTTTCCTGAACTGCAAGCGATAAGAGTATTTAATTACGTTTCAAAGTTAAAATATGATTTAGATGCTGAGGTTGAAGGATTTGTACGGAATGTAGTCTCTTCGCAGTCAATGGATTCTTTTTTGGCGAATTTAAATAAGTCCTCTAAACGTTACGATGTAGAAAATATTGGAAGGCTGTACCGTCAATATTCCTGATCAAAGGAGTCTTGTTAAAATTTCCTCCCACACCCCCATAACCTCCAATTTCTCAGCCAAATGTGAAGACTTGTCATAATGCTTTTCGCCGACTTCCTGCTTACCGTGGTTGAAGTGGATGTTGAGCAAATAGCTTGGCACTTGCTGGTCGGCGAGCATGGTTCTGACTGTGCGGCGCAGGTCGCGCGGGGTCCAGTGTTTCATGTCTACACGTTTGCAAAATCTGGTTACGGCGCGGCCTAAGCTAGGGATCTCGCGTGGATCACTGGGGCGGCCTGCATTGGGGAATAGGTGCAGGTATTTTGATTTTCTGGATATGACTATTTCTTTAGCCCTTTCTGTCAGCGGTACAACGTGTTCACGCCCATTCTTGACTCTTTCGGCGGGGATAATCCAAAGATTTTCATCAAGGTCAAATTCAGTTCTCTTGCATTCCAGAATTTCAAGCACACGCTGACCACCAGTAGCAATAATCAGTTTGATTGCTGGCTGGTTGCACTCATGCCAGACGATTTTAAGTTCTTCAGGCGTAAGAACTCGTTCACCAACTTTTTCAGCCTTTGAATCTTTGGGGATAGCGGCAACGGGGTTGTTGCTGATGTCGAAAGTGATTTCCTGCGCAGCGCGGGTGTAATCGTGTTCTCGGACAATCCCATAACTAAAAGCACTGTGCAGGTAGCCCCGGAGGTGTGAGGCCATGGACGGGCCGCGCTTATATGTTTCCTTCAAAAGGGCTTGTATATGCTTCGGTGTAATGTGCTTGGCTTTTACGTCCCGGCCTATGAAGTTTACCGCGGCATACTTGCCAGTGAGCAGGGCGCGTTGAACCTCTTTCCATGATTTTTTACCCTTGCCCTTGAGATCGGCAACGTAAGCGTTGAAAAGCTGGTCTATGGAGCCTTTGAGGGATTCTTCAAGCTCGGCTTGGATCTGGGCTTCTTTTTCATGTCTGAGGCGAAAATTGGTTTCCCCGGCACGGGCCTTTGCTTTCAGCTCTTTAGCTTTTTCAATGGCCATCTTTTCAGATATACCATTTGAAGCCCAGCCGTAGCCCTCTTCAACACGCTTGCCGTTCACCTGAAACCGAATGGCGTAATATCTGTCAGCCATGATTCCATGCTTGCGGGTTTCGTGTGTGCGGTAGCGTACACCGCAGTTTTTGCCGAACTCATCCTTAACACTGATCCACTTTGCCATTTTCACTTCCTTTGAATGGGGACTGTCCCCGTTTTCTGTCCCCACTTTGGTCGGGACGGGTGGGGATAGTAAATGTGCTTTAGGGAAGTCTATAGCATGGTTAGTCCTTTTAAACAAATGGATTAATGGAAGTGTTGGGAAGCTGTGGGAAAATTGTCGGTAAAGATTCGTAACCAGCAGGTCGTCGGTTCAATTCCGATCGTTGGCTCCATAAAAAATTAAAGCCTCACAGTGTGTTATCGCATTGTGAGGCTTCTTTAGTTTGTGGCGAAAAGTGAGGGTGTCCGCAAAATTAATTTTCAGATCATCCTAACAATTGCGTATGCAACAACTTTTTTTCGCCTCCACCCCATGATATCTCTTTGTGGATTACTGACTGTCCAGAAAAGTGCGGCATGATCACCTGTTTATTTGTCTTTACAGCAGTCTTTTAGGGAGCGTTAAGGTGTAGAGTTCACGCTCGTATGAGCGAATCCTTTTTTTATTCTCTTCTCCCCAGTTTTTCCATATCCGCAAGGTATTGCGGTGACTGGTCAAGATAGAAGGAAAGGGCTTTGGAAAAATCCTTACCTACCAATCCGTCCACAAAGACCTGACTGATTTCCTTGTGCCGCTTCAGGATCAGCTGTGAGCGGTAGAAAATCAGCCATTCCTCGCGGGACATGCTTTGCAGTAGAGTTGATAATGCTTTGCGTGATCGCGGTTGGTAAAGCCAGAAGTACATCAGGTCAAGGGCGTTTACGATGATCAGCTTTTCCAAGTCCCTTGCTTCTTTGCTCAGGGTACGCATCATGATTTTCGGACTCTGCAGCATCTCAAGCACATCCTCTTCCGGAAACATGAGATCCAGTTTCGAGAAAACCGAGAAGAGCTGCGTAATCTTCATTTTATAACCGGCTATTCTGGCCTTGATGTTGGCCTGTCTGTCGGCAAGTCCTTCGATAAAGGCTGCAACCCCGTCTGATGCAAATTTGGAAATGATTGCCGCCCACTTCTGCAGGATTCCGGTGGCATCCGGTATACCGGCCATGCCCAGCAGGGCACCGATCAGTCCGCTTAAGGCGACCGCTACGGGAATGGCCAGAATGGACCTGAAAAAGTTGCCCACGGTGGCCCCTTTGGGCAGCCCGCGAATAGCGTTATGGCTGGAGAGGTATATCCCGTTGGCCAGTCCCATTACCGAGTAAAGCAGTATGGGGTTGGTAGAAGTGGTCACCCCGAAGGTATTATCCAGCAGCAGTGTTTTGACCAGATAGTCCAAAAGCGGAACTGAGAATCCGGTATAAAGCAGGGAGTCTGAAATGCGGCTCCAGCTGACCAGCGAGTTCCACGGCAGAAGGGGAGAACGCCGTAACCCTCCACCGCCGAGTACCGACTGGATAATATTGCGTGAGCCGGTGATGGCAAACCAGATTACCGCACCGAAATATGACAGCAGCCACCAGTCCTTGGTCAGGTAAAAGGTCAGGAAAGCTGGTATAAAGCCCAGCAGAACCTTGGCGGTATTCTTGATGTTGGTATTCAGGTAATTCCATGAGTTACCCAGTGAATCCGTATCCTGTTTGCGTTCAACGCTGTTATCGGGCTGGATATGCAGTCCGCCCAATGTGCCGATATTACCCAGTTTGCCTGCGTGTATTTTGAAGGAATCAAGGGTCCATTTTAACTGACGCCCGGCCTTGTCTTCAGGAAGGCGTGATAATTCACGGCGGCTGAGGCCCACCTTGCTGTTGACGCTTTTGGTCATCAGGGCGCTTACAGGAATTCGGTTGCACCCTTCACCGCAACTGTTGCGATAAAAGGGTTTGCGCGCCCGGGCCGGAAGAGTGTCGATAACCACGAAACCCATGCCGTGCCTGTGTTCCGCCTGACCTGTTGAGCCTGACCCGATGCGGGATCTCAGGCTGCGCTTGCTGTAGATAGTATGAAATTTTTCAAGATCAGAAAGGATGGCAACAAGCTCCGGCTTACGCCTTTGCATGACTTTGAAAGATTCTGCTTCAAAGTCTGCTTTTATCTTTTCGAGCTGGTCATCGTAGTCATAAATGATCTCGCGGATGGCGCTTTTAAGAGTGATAACGCTGTCTTCATTGAGAGCTTTTTGTAACCTGCCGATGAGCTTGTAATGTTTTTCCTGTCCGGTAAGTTGGGTTCTTTGCTCTTCGACGCAGATATCTTTGAGGTTGTAGGCTTCGATATGGGTGATCATGCCGCCGCCGTCGTAGAGCAGTTCCAGAGTATCCTGAGCGGTGAGGTTGGCAAGGTTGAGGGTGAATTTTGAACTGGAGTGAAGACGCAGCAAACGGGTCATCAATTCATTTATATTGCAGCGCAGCAGTTCCGGCAGTTCAGTATCTTTATGCGGTTCCGCAGGATCATGCAGCAGCGGATTTTTTGCCGGAGCCAGATATTCATCAATGATGGTTCGTACGGTCAGGGTGCGGAGCAATCCTTTTTGCGCAGGAGTGAGTTTAGTCTCTTCCTTATCCTCGGCATATACGGCGAGTTTGTTGTGGATGAATCGTCCAAGATGCAGGATTGAAGGTTGTCCGGTTCCCACGAAACTGAGAAATTCATCCTGATTCAGCAGGGGCAGTTTTAAATCCAGCTGTTTGCCGAGATCGTTGCGGTGTCTGCTGTTAAATTCATTAAGTACGTCAAAAACGTATTTTTGCTGGTAACGTGAAACCTCTCTTCCTTCTTCAAAGAGTTCAATGACACGTTCTTTTTCCATAAATTTTTGGAAGGTGGGAGTGTCGGAGAGTACATTCGGTTCCCAAGTGAAGCGAACGAATTTATCACGGAAACGTGCAGATAGTTCAATGCCTACATGAACCTTGATGTCGAGTATGCTGCCTGCTTCAAGCAGTTCTTCGATAACCTGCGGACGCACGTAGTTGTAGTAAACAACAGTAATTTCGCGGATGCCTTTGATCCATGCATCCATGATCAGGTGGGTCGGGGATTTCCTGCCTTTGGTGTTGGCATCATGTACATGATCATCAAAGGCGTATTGGTTCCATTCTTCAGGCATTTCAACCAGATGATATTTAGCCAGCTCTTTTCTGATCATGCGCGGATTTCCAGCCGAAACCATACGGAAATCGTGGGCCAGTTTAAGCCTGTTCAGTTCAGTATTGCCGGGGCGGACCAGCTTTTTCATGATCTGCAGCAGTACCCGGGCCGTATTTTTGCGGTAAAATCCTGAAGAAGAGAGAAATACTTCGTCACGTAAGGAACGCAAGGCTTTCAGGCGGTCATGGGCTATGCCGTTCTCAAAGCTGCCCAGCAGGCTGATTACGGCATAAGCAATGCGCAGTCCCTGCGGTGCAGCCATTTCCTTGATCCCGTGGGGATGCATGTATTCAACAAAAAGGGAGCGGAAGGCGCGGGATTTATTACCGCGCATGAGGACGTCATCAACAATCTGCAGCAGCTGATAGTCGAGCTTATCGAAGAAAAGAGAAGAAATTCTGGTCATAGCATGGAGTTGGTTCGGGGTCGGCGGAAGCCTAAAGCCCCGTACCTGACCCCGTATGGGTTAAATTTTATAATCAGTCAGCGTGTCTGCAGCCTCCGCATAAAAATCAGTGAAGATTCCGTCAACTCCTGCTTTTGCAAGAGCTTCCCATTCTTCAGGCTGGTTGGCGGTATAAACAAAGACAGCAAGATTGCGTGCATGTGCTTTTTCAATGAATTCAGGCACAATGGTCCGATACCAGAGGTTCACTGAAGTTGCATTCATTGCTGTGGCAGTATCCAGCAATTCGTCAGTGTAGTAGCGTCCGTCGAGGCAGTCCTTCAGCTCCTGTTTAAGAAGGCTGTGGATATCCTGATCTTCACAGATTTTATCAAGAAGCACCAGATTTTCCGCTAAAGCAGGAAAACGCGGCAGCATGTAGTCTTCATTGCCGTATGCGAAAAGCTCTGCAAAGTATTTTTCTGCTTCCGGCCCTGTTTTATCCAGCAGCAGGTTACGGCGGATTGCTCCATCCAGCAGGGCTATCTTGGCTTCAGGGCATACTTTGCGGAGAGCTTTCAGTTCCTCCCAGTTGAAGGAGCTGACCAGCAGGTCGGATATGTTGAGCTTTCCGGCAGCAACGTATTTATTGAAGAGCTCTCCTGCCTGTTTTCCGGTATTGTTTCCTTTCAGCTCCATGTGGATGGAAGGACGAGTGTCCTCAGCGCATGAAGCAAAGAAGTCGAAAACTTCATCAAGAAATGGAATACGGTCTTCGCCCTGTGCAGGATCTCCGGCGAAGAGGGATTTCAGTGTTACTGAATCTGTGCTGGAGACCTCGCCCTTGCCTGTGGAAACTTCCTCAAGGTCAAGGTTGTGGACTACCACCAGCTCTTTATCTGAACTGAGCTGCACATCAAATTCAATGGCCGGAACACCTTCTGAAGTGACTTTTTCAAAGGCACGAATGGTGTTCTGGTTGTATCCGGGGTATTTGCAACCCCGGTGTCCTATTAGCATCATTGGAAATCTCCATTCTATATCAAATTGGGCAGGAACATGACCACTGCGGGCATGTAAGTAACAATGAGCAATACTGCAAGCAGGGCCAGAATAAAGGGCCATATCTCACGACAGAACTCTCCCACCGTCGATCCGGTGATGGCACAGGTCGTGAACATCATCGATCCGAAGGGCGGTGTGATGCCTCCGATCATGATGTTTACGATCATAATCAGGCCGAAGTGAATCAGGTCGATACCCATTCCTTTAACCAGCGGAACCAGAAGCGGGGCAACAATAATCAGCAGTGCGCCGCCCTCAAGGAACATGCCCAGCAAGAGGAGCAGGACGTTGATGACTACCAGAATTAACCACGGGGAATCGGAGATAGCCAGAATCGCCTTGGTCAACTGGTGGGGAATGCGTTCCCAGCTCATGTATTGCCCGAATACGGACGCAGCGATAATAATCAGCATGACTGAACTGGTTCCCAGAATGGTGTTCTTCATGATGATGGGGAAATGTTCCCATCTGAGCTGCTTGTAAAGAAACGCACCGATAATGATGCAGAAAAGCACAGCCATGGCTCCGGCTTCAGTTGGTGTGAACACACCGAAGCGGATACCTGCGATAATGCCCAGAGGCAGGAGCAGACCCCAGATTGATTCACGGAACTGGGCGAAGATTTCCTTGCCGGTGGCCATTTTTTCGCGTGAGGGTTTGTAGCCCCTCTTGCAGGCGATGAAATGTACGGTAAGCATCAGGCCCAGGCACATGAGTACACCCGGAGTATAGCCCCCGATGAACATTTTGGCCACGGAGACCTGAGCGATAAGTGCGTAAATGATCAGGTTGATGCCCGGTGGAATTACCGGAGCGATTGCGGATGATGCAGCGGTGATGGCAGTGGCAAAAGGTGCGCTGTACCCGCGCTTGGTCATTTGCGGGACGATGATCTTGGACTGCATGGCTGCGTCAGCATTTGCAGAGCCGGAGATACCACCCATCAGGGTGGAAAGCAGGACGTTTACCTGAGCCAGCCCGCCGCGTAGGTGTCCGGTCAGAACTTCTGCCATTTTCATGAGACTGGCACTGATCCCTGAGAAGTTCATGATTTCACCGGCCATGATGAAAAACGGAATGGCCAGTAAAGGAAAGGATGCGGTGGATGTGATGAATTTCTGCAGGATCAGGTCCGGCGGTGTGCCAACATCGCCGAAAGTGAAATATGCGAGGCCTGCGGCCAAAAGGGCAAAGGCAATGGGAATGCTGGTGAAATACAGCGCCATTACAATGGTTACGGGAAATGTAAGCATGGTTTATTCTCCTTCTTCTGCCTGTTTGCCGAAAAGTTTTCCTAAATCCTGATACAGGAAAGACAGTGCGTAGACAGCCATCAGGGAGAAACCGACCGTAAGTGCCAGATTCACGTAAATGGCGGGAATGTCGAGAACAGGTGTGCGTTTCAGCTTGTTTGCCTGAATGTAAAGAATGCTGAGATAGACGATGTATCCGTTGATGATGAACATCAGCAGGTCAATGACCACAGCAATGAATTTGCGCCAGATTGGGGGACCGACCTTGCTGATCATATCAATGCCGATGTGCAATTTGTATCGGTATGCAGCGGCGGAACCAACGAAAACGGACCAGATAAATGAGGTTGTAGCCACTTCTTCGGCCCAGAAAAGCCCGCCTTGAAATAGATAGCGCAGCCCGACATTGATGATGACCACCCCAACGGTAATACAAAGGAAAAAACCGCTGATGATAAGGTCGAAATTTTTGAACAGAAATTTGGATGCTGTAGTAGACATTGTTCACCACCAAAAGCAGGGCATGGAAGCGCAGGCTCCCATGCCCTGAATTAATTGTTTATCTCATTGCGTCGAGTTCTTTGAAGATAGACTGGTAGATACCGGTAGTCATACCTTTCTGCTCTTCGTAGAGAGGCTTGAGAGCTGCGCGGAAAGCGTCGCCGTCAACTTCGTTGAACTTTACGCCATAGGATTCCAGCTCTTTAACAACACCACCGTGCTGGGACTTGAGCAGGTTAACCATGTGGTTTGCACCGTTGGTGAATTCATCCTGAATGATTTTCTGGTACTTGGCAGGAATTTCGTTCCAAACCTTGGTGGAGATGTAAACTCCGCAAGTGCCGAGGATGTGGCGGGTGTTGGCTACGTTTTTGGTCGGGCCTTCGTATACTTTGGTGCCGATGTTGGTGAATTCGGAACCCTCGAGACCGTCAACAACACCCTGCTGTACTGCGGAGAGGGTTTCACCCCAGGGCAGGGGAGTTGCAACAGCGCCCATGGCGGTGAGGGTGTCGATGTAGGATTTGGAACCGGGAGTACGGATTTTCATGCCCTTGAGATCGGCAGGAGTCTTGATGACTTTCTGGGTAATCAGGTTACGGAAACCGTAAATGTAGTCGAGTGCAAGAATTTTGATGCCCTGCTTTTCCGCTTCAGCCTGCATTTTCTTAACGAGGTCGGACTGGGTCAGGTTCACGTATTCGTCAAAGCTGCGGTACAGCATGGGAGCGTAAAGAGCTTTGAAATCAGGAACATAGTCGCCGATGAAAGAGGGGTCTTCAACGGAGATGAATTTAGCTCCGCGAACAACCTGTTCTACGCCTTCCTTGTATGCGGGCAGCTGTGCCTGCGGAAAAGTCTGGATGTTGATAGCGCCGTCGGTTTTCTCGTAGATGGATTCGGCTACAGCATCCATGGATTTGGAAAGCTGCTCTGCTGGGCTGAAAACGTGGCTCAGTTTCAGGGTCAGTTTATAGTCGTCCGCCATACACATTGTGCCCATGGACAGGACCAGAACAGCTCCTGCACAAAGCACGGAAAGGGTCTTCTTGAAGCTCATTTTACTTTTCCTCCTAAAGGTTCCTTACTTATCAGGATTGCGGCAACAATTGCCAAAATCCTTTTGCTACTGTCTGTCCCCGCCATCCTCTGCTTCCGTGTCACGTTGGACGGCGGCAGTAGATTCGCGGACAATCAGCTTGGTCTCCATCATATGTTGTTCCGGTTTTTCCGGATTTTCCATCTTTTGCAGCAAGAGTTCACAGGCGCGTCTGCCCATTTCATAGGCCGGCTGGCGGACAGTGGTCAGTGCCGGGACCATGTATGAGGCCGTAGGCATGTCATCAAAGCCCACTATGGACAGGTCTTCGGGCAGGGATAATCCCGATTCCCGCGCTCCCTTGATTGCACCGAGGGCAATGTAGTCGTTAGAACAGAAAACCGCGCTCGGCGGGTACTCCTGTTCAAGGAGCTGCTTGATCGAGTCCCGGCCTCCGGTAAGGGAGTACTCGGTCTGGACCAGCAGGTCTTTGTCGTAGGGAATCCCGTTATCCTTAAGGCATTGGCGGTAGCCATGCCAGCGGTGATAGGATCTGTCTGTCACGGTAAAGCTGCCCGCGATCATACCTATCCTGCGGTGTCCGAGGGAAATAAGGTGTTCGGTGGCAACGTACCCGCCGCGATAGTTATCTACCCCAACGGCGGAAAACGGTCCGCCTTTGACCGTGCTGAAGAGCAGCACGAAGGGGAACCCTTCATCTGTAAGAGTCTTGATTATTTCGCCCTTGGGATTGGTCGTGGTGATGATCAGTCCGTCCACCTGACTTTCGCGCAATGCTTTGATCAGGCTTTCTTCCTGTGATATTTTGTATGATGTGTTGCCGAGGATTACTTTGATTTGTTTTTCTTCGGCATATTCCTGAACCCCAAGTGTGGATTCGGCAAAGACGGGGTTGTTGATGTTGGGAATGATCAGCCCGATGGTGTTGGACTTCTTGGTGGCAAAACCGCGTGCGAGGGCATTGTATTTATAGTTGCACATCTTCATGGCCCGGAGAACTTTCTCACGGGTTTTCTCTCGCACGGAATCCGGGGAATTAATAACCCGGGAAACCGTGGCGGTGGAAACTTGCGCTAAGCGGGCAACATCACGAATAGTACTCACAGACAACCTCACCATGTAAACGTTTACATTTTGTTAGCAGCTTGATAACAATTGTGTCAACAAATTGATGAATAATGAAATTTAAGCTTGTTTTTATTGAATTTGTAGTTTTGAAAATATGAAACATTAACAGCTTTAAGTGACATTATGATCTCGCTAGTGTCATTTGAATGTAAACATATACATTGTGAGTGAAGGGAGTATCGGATGACTACCAGTGCCTTACAAAAGCTGACAGAACAGGTTCAGCGCATTGAATACTGCGGGATGTATGTTGACCTTGTGAGTACTTCAGCCGGAACAGTGCGGGTAGGCAGTATGCCTGATGTTGCTAAGTTCCTGACTGAACATGGTTTTCGGGAGGAAGTTGTCGTTGTGCCGCCGTGGGAGGTTTCACTTTCAGGTGATAACCGCACAGGAGAGGAATTCATACTATGGCAGGCTCAAATCAGGGGCGGAATTCTTAAAGAATACGTCGGTCTTAAACAGGATGTGGAGCTGCTCCACAGTAATCTTGAGTGTATATTCCCGTATTTTTTTGATGATAAGAATCTCAAGGTCGTACGTAAGGACTGGCTTGGAAAATGGTTTCATTACAACGTTGCCAATCCCTGTTACCGCAAGGGCAGTCTTGAGATCTGCTGTGAAGGCGGCAATGTTGTAGTCTCCGATGGCGGCGCTGTGTTGTATGACCGCAACTCCCATGCCCCTGCCGGTAGTCCCGACAAGGAAATAGAGGCTCTGCTGGAAACGATCCCCAGAGGCGGCAGAATCAGAGATGTTTTGGAAGTCCTTCCCATCGGCTGCGGAAACGGTGTTTTCGGCACGGTTGCCAACACCATTGTGCGTTACGGTGAATACGTAATCTGGATAGATCCTTGCGGATATCCGGCACAAGCCCTTGCCCGCTGCAATATTCATTGGGATGATATTACCCACTGTCTATTTACTCATAATCATGAGGATCATGTGCAGGGTTTTAGCGCCTGCATGTATCGGGCATGCAAATCTAATCGAAAGTTGAAGTTGATCCTTGCCGATAATGTTTTCCGGGTGCTGTCTGATCTTTATTCGCCGCTTTTTCCCTCGATGAGAGAGCATGTGGAGGTACTCTCATTGATGCCCGGAATCCCGTTGCAAGTAGGCCCAATTCAAATAGACAGCCGCTGGAATCACCATATCCTGCCTTATGGAACCATCGGTCTTAAAATCTCTGCCGGAGGCAGCAGTTTCGGCTATTCAGGGGATACTAAGTACGATGAGCGGATTAATAAAATTCTGAACCGTCCTGAACTTGAAGCCGAATGGTTTGCCTCCTGTGATTTGGTTTTCCACGAAATAGAATTTGATAATCCGGACAGCGTGCATACCCACTGGAAGCAGGTCGAGTCTTTGCAAAGTAAAATCAAAGGCAAAGTTCTCGGTTATCATTGTCCTTTTCTGACGAACAGCCCTTTCCCGCTGGCGGAAGAGGGGAAATGTTACGTACTTTAATGGTGCTTGCAGGTTTGCTTGCAGAACGTGGTAATTCAACTGTTTCAGGGCTGGAATTACTTCCTGTAGGCTTCCCGTTTGATGCGGAAACTGTTCTGCCTGCGGTTGCCTCCATGGGAGCTTGAACGTCAGAAATATACAAATTGCATGCAGTCTTTGCATAATTGCATGCAATTTGTGTCTGCAAAAAGCCTGTTTTCGCGAAGTATGTTTTGTTTAAACTTGTAAAGGCTATTTTTCCAGTATGTTATGATTTTTGGGCCTGTGATTGGTTTATGGCATGTCTTATGCTAAATGGGCCGCATGCAACCTATAACTACAACATGTCCTTACTGCGGTGCCGGATGCTCTCTTTCTTTGGAAGTAGAGAATGGGCGCATTGTCAGTGTTTCTCCCGGACCGGAACCATCGGTTAATCAGGGCGCACTGTGCTCCAAGGGGCGGTTCGGATTCGATTTTGTTCATCATCGTGATCGGCTGACTACTCCGCTGATACGTAAGAACGGCGAGCTGGTTCCTGCTTCATGGGATGAGGCGTTGGGGCTTGTGGCAAGCCGCTTAAGCTCCATTGTTTCTGAACATGGTCCGCAGACTGTTGGCGGTTTCAGCAGTGCCCGCTGCACCAATGAAGAGAATTACCTTTTCCAGAAATTTTTCCGCGCAGGGCTCGGCAGTAATAATGTCGACCATTGCGCACGTCTCTGACACGCTCCCACGGTGGCCGGTCTGGCTGCATCATTAGGAAGCGGTTCCATGACAAACTCCATCCGTGAGCTTTGGGATATGGGAAGAGGCGACTGTGTTTGCGCCATCGGCACCAACACTACCGAATGTCATCCCATCATCGGTATCGGCATGATGGAAGCTAAGCGTAACGGAGCAGGGCTTATCGTCATTGATCCCCGTGAGATCGATCTTGCGCGTCAGGCCGATGTCTGGCTCAGACTCCGTCCGGGGACAGATACTCCGCTGCTTTCGTCCATTGCCAAGGTTATTCTGGATGAAGGACTGGCTGACGTTGAAGCCCTTGTCGCAGCTACCGAAGATTTCGCTTCTTTCCGGGAAGGTCTGCAGGCTTTCGATCCTGAAAGTGTTGCTGCCATTGCTGAAGTCCCAGCGGCTGATATTCGTAAGGCTGCGCGGCTTATCGGAAAGTCCGCCAATGCCGCCTTCTACTACACAATGGGTGTGACCCAGCACACTACCGGAACCAATAACGTACTTGCCGTTTCCAACCTTGCGCTGCTTAGCGGAAATATCGGGCGGCCCAAGACAGGTGTTAACCCGTTGCGCGGGCAGAACAACGTTCAGGGTGCATGTGATATGGGAGCCCTGCCCAACGTGCTGACCGGATACCGTCCGGTAACTGATGATGCGGTGCGGGAAACATTTGAATCTGGCTGGGGAGTGAAACTTTCTGCTGAACCGGGGCTGACCATTCCCAAGATGTTGCATGCTGTTGAAGAAGACCGCCTTAAGGGACTATTTGTTTTCGGCGAAAACCCCATGCGCAGCGACCCGGATATCAGTCACGTGGAGCATTGCCTGCGTCATGTGGATTTTCTTGTTGTTCAGGACCTTTTCCTTACCGAAACAGCCGCGCTGGCTGATGTTGTCCTGCCCGGAGCCAGTTTTGCTGAGAAGGACGGAACTTTTACCAGCACAGAGCGGCGTGTACAGCGTGTCCGTAAGGCAGTAGACCCCATCGGGCAGAGTCGCCCGGACTGGGAAATATTGGCTGATTTGCTGGCCCGTCTTGGCCGTTCCGAGCGGTACGCAAGTGCTTCAGATATTTTTGATGAAATGCGTACTTTGACCCCGACCCATGCAGGCATAAGCTATGAACGTCTGGAGGCTGGCGGTATTCAATGGCCCTGTCCAGCTGAAACGCATCCGGGGACTCCAATTCTGCACGTTGGGGGCTGCATGCGCGGTCCCGGTAAATTCGTACCCCTTGAACATCGCGAGCCGGCAGAATTGCCTGATGCGCAGTATCCGTTGACCCTGACCACCGGAAGGGTGGTTGCTCATTACCACACTGCCACCATGACCCGTCGTTGTTTCGGGTTGGAAGGTACCTGGCCGGAGGAACTGGTGGAGATTCATCCTGCTGATGCCGCAGCATACGGTGTAGAGGATGGCGAACTGGTAGAAATCAGCTCCCGCCGGGGAACAGTCAAGGCGCGGGCATGGGGTACCAAACGGGTCCGGCGCGGTCTGGTTTTCATGACTTTCCACTTTTCTGAAAGTCCGGCCAACCTGCTGACTACTTCGGCAGCAGACCCGGTTACCGGAACTCCGCAGCTGAAAGTCTGTGCTGTTTCCATTCGTAAATTCAAGGAACCTGAGAAGTCAGTAGACGCACAGGTTTCCGCATCCACAAAGGAAGAAATTTCATGTCATCACGTTTAAGCCCCTTTGTCCTTGCCAATGCTGCAAAGTGCATCGGTTGCCGGGCCTGTGAACTGGCCTGCGCTGCTGCTCACCTGCAGGGCGGTGTTTCTGTGGGAAGCTTGCAGGGATCGCTTTCTCCCCGTCTTTACCTGATCCGCGCAGAAGAAGTCTGTGTCCCGGTGGGCTGCCGTCATTGCGAGGACGCACCATGCGCTGCAGTCTGTCCTAATGGTGCTATCCAGCGCACTGATTCCGGAGTGCAGGTGGATGAGGAACGCTGTGTTGGTTGCAAGACCTGCCTTGCAGCCTGTCCTTTTGGAGCTATGGAAATGGCCCAGATCTGGAAAGATGGTCGTCCCGCCCTGCGCAGGGTGGTTGATCCGCATAATCCTGATTCTTACATTGTTGAACCCGCACTTCTAGCCAGCAAATGCGACCTCTGCCACGAACGTGAAGAAGGCCCGGCCTGTGTGGAAGCCTGTCCTAAAGACGCTTTGACTTTGATTGATCCCATGAAAATTAAGAAACGCCGCAATATTGAAGCTGCATTGGCCCTTGCCGGAGTCGGAGCCAGAGCTGGGGAGGAAATGTAATGATGGATGATTCTCAAGTAGTGGCAATTGATTCCGCGGTCTGTACCGGTTGTCGCCGCTGCGCCGAAGTCTGCCCTGTAGATGCTATTGTCGGTGCTGAAGGTGAAGCCCAGACCATTGATACTTCTAAATGTGTTATCTGCGGTCAGTGCGTATTGACCTGTTCCGCATTTGTTTCTCCTTTTGACGATGCGGCGGATGAGTTGCCCGCCATGCGCAGAGCGCGCGGCCTTGCTGACGATGACAGTGCACCTCTGTTTGCTGCTCATTTTCGCAACGATACCAAAAAAGTTGCGGAACTGCTTGCTGATCCGGCTAAGAAATCCATGGTTCAGTGTGCTCCGGCGGTACGTACTTCCATTGCTGAAGAATACGGTCTTGCTCCGGGAACCCTGACTCCGGGACAGCTTGCGGCTTCCCTGCGCCGTCTTGGTTTTGATGCTGTTTACGATACTATTTTCGCGGCGGATGTGACCATCATGGAAGAGTCTTCGGAGTTGCTGGACCGGATTAAGTCCGGCGGAACGATGCCCATGTTCACTTCCTGTTGTCCCGGTTGGGTGCGTTACATGGAGACAGCATGGCCTGATCTGACCGATCATCTTTCCAGCTGCAAATCCCCGCAGCAGATGGCCGGAGCGCTCTTCAAAACTTACGGGGCAGAAATCGTCGGAGTCGGCGCAGAGTCTATCGCCAGTGTAGCGGTCATGCCCTGCACAGCCAAAAAGCATGAGGCTGCCCGTCCTGAAATGCAGTCCAGCGGACAGCCGGACGTTGATGCAGTGCTTACCGTGACTGAACTTGCCGCCATGCTGAAGGAGAAAGGCATCAACTTTGCTGAAATGCCTGAAGAGGATTTTGATGTTCCCATGGGCCTCTATTCCGGGGCCGGGGTTATCTTCGGAGCCACCGGAGGAGTCATGGAAGCTGCTTTGCGAACAGCCATTGCCGTTACCAGCGGTAAGGATGTCTGTGAGAGCGGGGTTGTGTTCTCCCCGGCAGGAGAGGGTATCCGCAGGGCATTCATAGAGGTTGCCGGAAAAACTGTTCGTGCGGTGATCGTTTCCGGTCTGGCTAATGCCGCCCCGCTTCTTGAAGATGTCCGTGCCGGAAAGGCCGATTTTGATTTCATGGAAGTAATGTGCTGCCCCGGAGGTTGCGTTGCCGGAGGGGGCCAGCCGAAACTTCTGCCCGGAATTGACCGTGCCGAGGTGATTGCCAAGCGCCGTGGCGGATTACACCGTCATGATAAGGAACTTCCGGTTCGTGCTTCGCATAAAAACGAGGCAGTTGCGGCTTTGTATGATAAATATCTGGGTGAACCTCTCGGACACAAATCTCATGAACTTCTGCACACCCATTATGGGACCGGGAGCGGGGGACATTAGCCATGAATGCTTTTGTGCTGGCTGTGCCTTCCCGTTGCATAGGTTGCCGTGCTTGCGAGATCGCCTGTGTTGACGCTCATATGGGAGCTGACATGGGACAGGCCATGGAAAACGGCCTTCCATTTAGGCCCCGTATTTCTGTTGTGCGCGAATCCGGTGTTACCGCACCGATTCAGTGCCGTCAGTGCGAGGACGCACCTTGTGCCGCTGCCTGTCCGGTGGGAGCGATCGGTTACAGCGGAAAGGCTGTGGTCATTGATGCCGAACGTTGTTTCGGCTGCAAGGCTTGTCTGGCGGCGTGTCCTTTCGGAGCCATGCAGGTCGGCATAATCAATGCTGAATGTGAAGCTCCGGTAGCGCATAAGTGTGATCTCTGCGAAGGGCATCGCGATAAACCGGCTTGTGTTTCCGTGTGTCCGGCCGGGGCGTTGAGTCTTTTTTCCAGCGAGTCTTTGAAAAAACTCTCAGCTGATAAGCGGCGGGTAAGTGCGCGGAGCACATCATTATGACAGATTCCATATATCGAAGCGTGGTCGAGGACCAGACGGAGCTTATCCGGCGTTTCCGTCCCGACGGGAAGCTGACCTTCGTTAACAGTGCTTTTTGCCGTTTCTACGGCATGAGTGCAGACGAGTTACTTACGTCTCATTTTCAGGAACTTTTGCATCCTGATGAGCGCGAGAGAATTGTCCGTATGCTCTATTCACTGACACCAGAGAATCCGGAAATCGTCACTGAACCAAGTTTTACTGATGCTGCCGGAGAGGTCCATCATGTCCAGTATGTGACCCGCGCAATTTTTGATGATGATGGGAATGTTGTTGAATATCAGTCGGTAGGCCGTGATGTTACGGCCCAGCGGCAGGCAGAGGCGACTCTGGAAGAAGCACGCTCCGCCATGGAACGGGCCAGCAGGGTGACGACTTTTGCCGTTGTGGGCGGAGGCATAGCCCATGAAATCAATCAGCCGCTGAATGCAATACGTCTGCTTGCCGCATCTGCTTTGCTGCTCAAGGACCGCTCCGAGAATCCTGATAAAAAAATCGTCCGTATTCTGCAGAATATTGCCGGACAGGTGGATCGTATTGATTCCATCGTCAATCATCTGCGCGAGCACCTGCGAAATAACCAGACCGTGACAGGTGAACTCTGCAACCTTGGAAAAGCCGTGCAGTCTGCGCTGTCCCTGATGAGGGCCCAGATGGTTGCCAGAGGCATAGGTTTGGAACTTACCGTAGACCCTGAGATAAAGCTTGTGGTCGGAACCTGTATCAGATTTGAAGAGCTGGTCATGAATCTTGTTGCCAATGCCATGCAGGCTCTTGAAACCTGCGACACCTGCCAGAAAACCATTTCCATCCGGGTTGTACCTCAAGGCGCCGATTCCGTGGAGCTCAGTGTGGCAGATAACGGTCCGGGATTTGATCCGAAATTGGCGGAGGAGCTCTTTGAACCGTTTTTTTCAACTAAGTCACCGGGCTCTTCCATGGGACTCGGGCTGTCTATAGTACGCACAATCGTGCAATCCGCAGGCGGATCCGTCGTTGCGGAGAACCGTCCCGAAGGCGGGGCATTGCTGCGGGTCATACTGCCCGCTGAATCCGGGGGAGTCTAAAGGCGATGCGTATTTTACTCGTGGACGATGATGCCCCGACCCGTGATTCTCTAGCCGAATATCTGGCTTTGCTGGGACATGCTGTCACTCCGTGTGCAGAGGCTGTTTCCGCCCTTAATATTTGCCGCAACCATGATTTTGAAATGGTCCTTTCAGATATCCAGATGCCGGGCAGAACCGGAATCGAGCTGGTGCGTGATATCAAAGGGCTTTCATTTAGCACTGCGCCGGACGTGGTTCTTTACACCGGGCACGCTGATCTTGAACTTGCCATCGGAGCTTTGCGGGCCGGAGCCTACGACTACCTAACCAAGCCCATTAATCTGGGAGAGATCGCCGCGGTGCTGGATCGAGTGGCCGAGCATCAGTCGCTTCTGCGGGAAAATGAAAAGCTGACAGATCATTTTGAAGAGGTTGTCGCCGAGGCTACCAGTGATATGCGAGCCGAATTATCGCAATTGCGCCAGCAGTTCGCCCAACAGGCCGGACTGGATAATATCGGTTTCTTTTCCGAAGCCATGTGGGAGGTTGTCAGTCAGGCCCGCTTATATCATGACGATCGTGATCTGCCCGTGCTAATTCAGGGAGAGACCGGAGTCGGCAAGGATATCGTAGCCAAGCTGATCCACTACGGCGAGGACAGTTCCCGTTCGCCGCGACCGTTTGTGGACATCAACTGTGCCGCCCTTCCGGCCAATCTTTTTGAAAGTGAATTGTTCGGTTACGAGGCCGGGGCTTTTACCGGAAGTGCCACCCGTGGTGCACGGGGCAAGATTGACCTTGCTAAGGGCGGGACTCTTTTTCTGGACGAGATTGGTGAAATCCCGGTTGAGTTGCAGGCTAAGCTTCTGCGGGTCATTGAGAATAAAAGTTTTTACCGTGTCGGCGGGCTTACTAAAGTCGAGACCGACATACGCATCATTGCCGCTACGAACCTCGACCTGACTGAACGAATTAAAAAAGGGCTTTTCCGCAGTGATCTTTATTATCGTCTACGGGTCGGCAATATCGTCGTTCCTCCGCTTCGTGAACGTCCTGATGATATTGTCCCCTTGGCGCTCTCGTTCTTGAGAGCTTTTGCCGCAAAAAGAGGCAAGGCATTTACGGAGATCAGCCCTGAGGCGGCCGCAGTCCTGTTGGATCAGCCGTGGTCGGGCAATGTGCGGGAACTCAAGAATGCCATGGAATGGGTTTCGGTCATGCATGATGCACGAGTGCTGCAGTCCGAGCATTTGTCCGGATTTTTCGGGGGGATGCAAAAGAGTTCTCCCGTAAATGAAAGAACTTTCGCAGCCCGGAAGTCAGATCAATCTAAAAAAGTAAGACCTACTGAACAGGATATAGATGCTGCTCTTGCTGCAACTGGCGGTAACAAAACCAAGGCCGCCGCGCGATTGGGGATTTCCATTCGCATGCTTTATTACCGGCTTGCAGCCATTGAACAAAACGAAAGGTAAAAAGCTTTCGCTACAGATCAGATAACGGAGATTCTATGAAGCCGGATAGTACAGGACTAATGGATTTTATTGACGGTGAAAAAATCTGGGAGACAGTGAATTCCACTCCCCGGACCGATGCCGCTCAAGTTCAGGATATTTTGGATAAAGCTGTTCAGGCAAAGGGGCTGTCCCTTGAGGAGACCGCAAGACTTTTGCAGGTCGAAGACCCGGAGCTGAACGAATCCATTTTTGAGACCGCCCGCAAAGTAAAACAGGGCATTTACGGCAATCGTCTGGTGCTGTTTGCTCCGCTCTATGTGACCAACGAGTGCGGTAACCGTTGTGCCTATTGCGGATTCAAAGACACGAATAAGGAGTTGCTTCGCCGGACCCTGAGTGCTGATGAAATCCGGCAGGAAGTTACCGTGCTGGAAAATCAGGGTCATAAACGGCTGCTTCTGGTTTACGGTGAGCATCCCAAATTCGGCGCTGAGTGGATAGCTGAAACCGTCCGCAATGTATATGACACTGTTTCGGAAAAGAGCGGCGAAATCAGGCGGGTGAACATCAACTGCGCCCCTCTGGATGTTGAAGGATTCCGTAAACTGCACGAGGTGGGTATCGGTACCTATCAGTGCTTTCAGGAAACCTATCACCGTGAAACTTATGCCGAACTTCATCCTACCGGATACAAGAAAGATTACCTCTGGCGTTTGCATGCCATGCATCGGGCCATGGAAGCGGGCATCGATGATGTCGGTATGGGTACGCTGCTTGGGCTTTATGACTACCGTTTTGATACCATTGCCTTACTTGCCCATGCCGCAGAACTGGAATCAAGGTTCGGAGTGGGTCCGCATACCCTCTCTTTTCCCCGGCTGGAACCGGCCCTTAATGCCGAGATAGCCTTTAATCCGCCTTACCAGATTTCTGATGAGCAGTTCAAACGGCTGGTTGCTGTGCTGCGTCTTGCAGTTCCTTATACCGGGCTGATTCTCAGTACCCGCGAGAACCGGGAAATGCGCCGTGAACTGCTCGACCTCGGAATCTCGCAGCTCAGTGCCGGATCTCGAACTTATCCCGGTGCGTACAGCGATCAAGACTATGACCGCCCGGATGTGCAGCAATTCTGCATCGGAGATAACCGCAGTCTTGAAGAGGTTATCGGAGAGATTGTTGAGCATGGCTATGTACCTTCATGGTGCACTGCCTGCTATCGTGCTGGCAGGACCGGAGAACACTTCATGGAGCTGGCAAAGAAAGGGTTCATTCAGGAATTCTGCCATCCCAATGCTCTGCTGACTTTCAAGGAATACCTGCTGGATTACGCCCAGGCGGAAACGCAGGAGCTGGGCATTTCGCTGATCAGCCATGAGCTGGAAAGACTTGCCGAAAAACGCAGGGCTGCTGTTGCAGATAGGCTTAACCGTATCGAAAACGGTGAGCGGGATTTGTATCTTTGATTCATTCGCAGGCCGATTAGCTCGACGATATCATTTATGACCGTAAAAGAAATATTGCACGCCCTTAAGGCGGATAATCCTGAAGCGTTATTTGCCCAAGCCCGTGGAATCCGTAATTCCGTGTTCGGTGATGATGTTTTTCAGCGCGGAGTTGTTGAATTCTCCAACAAGTGCCGCAAGAACTGCCATTATTGCGGACTTCGCTGCTGCAACGGACAAGTGGAGCGTTATTCCCTTGATGCGGACTCAATTCTCTCAGCTGCCCGCTGCGCCATTGATGCGGGGCTGGGAACTGTGGTCCTGCAGTCAGGCGATGATAAAAATATGGATCCGCGTTTCATCGGAGAGATCGTTCAATCCATCAAGGCTTATGCCGATGTATCGGTAACCCTGTGCCTTGGCGATCATGACCGCGATACATATAAATACTGGCGGGATTGCGGAGCAGACCGTTATCTCTTGAAAATGGAGACCTTCAACAGTGAACTGCACGCCCGACTCCGGCCCGGACAGAGTGTCTCCGAACGTCTTGCACGTTTGGAAACATTATGCAGCCTTGGTTATGAAGCTGGTTCCGGTCTGATTACAGGCTTACCCGGCATGACTCCGGAAATTCTGGCTGAGGATTTGTGGCGACTGAGTTTATTGCCGCTGGATATGATAGCGGTGGGTCCGTTTATTCCGCATCCGGATACACCTCTAGGCCGTTTTTGGGCTGGAAGTCTCGATGAAGCTTTGCGGGCAACGGCGCTGGTGCGGATCATGAATCCGAAGGTTAATATCCCGGCAACCAGCGCCTTGGATGCTCTGGTTGCAAATGGACGGGAGCAGGGGCTTGAGGCCGGAGCCAACGTGGTTATGCCTTCTGTTACCCCGGAGTCCGTCCGTTCGGAATACAGTATTTATCCCGGAAAGAACTTATCAGCGGATTCTGTTTTGAAAAATGTTGTCCGGATGCAGCGGAGATTGAAAATAGCGGGTTTCCGTCCCTCCTCCACCTGCGGTCAGTCTCCGCTGCGGACAATTAAGGACAAGGAATGTCTTCATGCGTGACAAAGCGCCCGCAGAGTTGTGTCTGGGGATCAACCTGTGTGGCAGGCTTAATGTCGGAACGTTTTGAGATATGGAAGAGTTCTTCCCCCTTCTTTCCCCGGCAGTGGAGAGTCTGCCGGAGAAAAAGGGGTGCCGCTTAAGTGCGGCGCGGCAGTTTACAAGAAGTAATTAACTGCCGCGAGGCCGGTCAGGGACATTGTGATGGTGTATGGTAATGCCAGCATTACCATCCGGCCATATGAGAGGCGTATAACCGGAGCAAGAGCGGATGTCAGGAGAAAGAGGAAGGCTGCCTGACCGTTAGGGGTCGCCACACTGGGGATGTTGGTTCCAGTGTTAATGGCAACGGCCAGCTTGTCGAAGTGATGCATGGTTTCAAGTACTTTCGTAGCGGTAGCCTGAGGCATGCCTGCGACAACATCGATCCTCGCCAGATGAGGATCGGTAAGCTTTTCCATCAGAGCCTGAGCGCTCATACCGATGTCAGGGAGAGTCCCCAGCAGTTTGATAAAGTGAAGTTTTGTTTCCGATATATAGACAGTAGCAACAAATACGTTGTCTGAGATTGCGGAGAGCAATCCGTTGGCAATGTAGTATGCTGCAAGCTGTGTATGTCCTTGCATGCTGAGAACGAATTCAATGATCGGGTGGAATATTTCCTGATCATGAATGACAGCTACAATGGAGAAGAATACGACCAGCAGGGCAGTAAAAGGAAGTGCTTCTTCAAAAGCCTTACCAAGCTGGTGTTCTTCGATGTAACCGTTCATGGAAGTAAGGAAGATGATGACGGAAAGTCCGATGATACCTACTGCTGCAAGGTGGAAAGCAAGAGCCACAACCAGCCAGACACCGGTCAGGGATTGGATGATCAGTCTGGTTTTACCCGCCTGTCCCTGTTTTTCTTCCATTTTTACCGCTGTTTCAAGCAGGTGTGAACGGATGTTTCCGGGCAGCTTTGCGCCATAGCCGAAAAGATGAAATTTTTCCACGGTCATACAGGTCAGCAGCCCTACTGCCAGTACAGGCATTGATACGGGCATGACTTCCAGAAAGAATTCCACAAAATGCCAGCCCATCTCACCGCCGATAAGCAGGTTCTGGGGTTCACCAACCAGCGTACATACTCCGCCTAATGCGGTTCCTACTGCTCCGTGCATCATCAGGTTGCGCAGGAAGGCCCGGAACTCTTTCAGGTCTGAGCGGTTCTTTTCAATTACCGCCTGATCGCTGCAGAGGTCGTGCTCGCAATGCAGGGTCTTGCCGGAGGCAAACCTGTGGTAGATATTGTAGAAACTGTAGGCTACGGCAATGATGACCGCAGTAACTGTGAGGGCGTCCAGAAATGCAGAGAGGAATGCTCCGGCAAAGCAGAACATCAGCGAGATAGCAATTTTGGAGTGAACCCGGACCAGAATGCGGGTAAAGGTGAATTGTAGGAATTCCTTCATGAAATAGATACCCGCAACCATGAAGATAAGCAGCAGGATAACTTCAAAGTTGTTCAGTGCTTCGTGGTAGATGGTCTCTGTTGAAGTCAGGCCCATGACGACAGCTTCAATTGCCAGCAGTCCGCCGGCGGGCAGGGGGTAGCATTTCAGTGCCATTGCCAGTGTGAAAATGAATTCGGCAATCAGCGCCCAGCCTGCAACCTGTGGTCCGGCTGTGAACATGAGTATGGGATTGATGATCAGAAAGGCCAGAATAACTTGCTTGTACCATTTTGGAGCATGGCCGAGGAAGTTGGTTCCGAGTGATTGCAGGAATGTCTGCTGCATCAGAATCTCCTTTTAAAAAATTCATGCCGGATATCGCGCGGCAATATCCGGTTGTCGTGCTTAATTCCGGTATAGGTTAAGGGTAGATTCCCGTTAGGAGGAGGAAGATCCATAAATTTGCTGGACGGATCTTCCTCCGGGGGAGTGCTAGCGTAAGGTCCTATAGTTTGCTCTACGGTTCATATTTATGAACCGCACTGGCTCAGTGCTAATAAAGTAACATCAGAGCGGAGATCATGACGGCCATATACAGGATGGTCATACCGGTCCCGGCACGAACGTAGTCGATTGTTTTGTATCCTCCGGGGCGCATGATCAGGGCGTTGACCTGATGGGTGGGCAGAACGAAGGTGTTCGAAGCTGCAACGGCCACGGTCAGGGCTGCAATACGCGGATCAACTCCTGCGTTCAGCGCCATGTTCATGGACAGGGGCACCAGAAGGACTGTTGCGCCGACGTTTGATGCAACCAGAGTGAAGAACGAGGTCAGCGCTCCGATTACAGTCAGCAGGATCAGGGCCGAGGGTTGTCCCAGTGCGGCCATGATGGTGTCGGCAATGTATTTTGCAGCTCCGGTGTTTTCAAAAGCCATACCCAGCGGAATAAGCCCGCCGAGCAGGAATACGGTCATCCAGTCAACAGACTGGTAAGCCTCATCAATGCTCAGGACTTTGGTCAGGACCATTCCCAGTGCACCGGTCAGCAGGGCGATTGAGAGCTGGATGTGCAGGCCGAGGATCATGAACAGCGATACCGCCAGCCACATGAGAGCCAGTTTGGCCTTTTCTGTGCGCAGGATTTCGCCTTTTACCTCTTCGGTGAAGACAAAGTCCGGACGGTCTTTGAGCATGTGGAACATTTCCCAGCGGCCATGAAGCAACAACGCGTCACCGGATTCAAGGCGCAGGTCGGTCAACCCGCTGATGAACAGCTTCTCACCCCTGAAAATAGCTATCGGGGAAACCTGAAAGCGGTTCCGGATGCCCAGTGTGCGCAGGGTTTCACCTACAAGTTCGGAGCGGGGGGTGATGATACCTTCCATGAGTCCGGCATTGTTGGGTGAAAGTTCCTCGGCAAAGGTTTCAAGATCATCCTTAAGAGACCAGCCGTAGTCAGCAGCCATGCGCTGCACAGATTCGATCGGGCCGACCACTGCAAGATGGTCACCGGGCAGGATTACTTCATGTGCATCCGGGGCGATCTTGTGGTTCTTGCCGCGTTCGCGTGCAATGGCGACAATGGTTGAAAAATATATGGGCCGCAGCTCAAGGTTCATGAGATCGTGGTCGCAAGTCCATGTTTCAGGAACATGCATCTCATACAGGGAACCGATGCCGCCGTATGTGTTGGCGAGCAGTTCCGACATGGGACCTGAGGCTTCATCTACGTTTTTGCTGGGCAGGATAAAACGGCCCAGAATAACGAAATAAATAAGTGCGGCAACAAGAAGACATATGCCGATGGGGGTTACCCCGAACATTCCGAAGGGTTCGTAATGCTTGCCGCCTACAATCATGAGGTCGTTGAGCAGGATGAGGGGGCTGGAGCCAACAAGGGTCAGGCAGCCGCCGATGATGGCGCAGAATCCCATAGGCATGAGCAGTCTGCCAACAGGAACTCCGGTCTGGTTGCCGATGCGTTTGGCCGCAGGCAGGAACAGGGCGGCGGCCCCGATATTCTGCATAAAGCCTGAAATCAAGGCTACAGTCCCGGCTATGAGTGACATGATCCGGGTTTCGCTTTTTCCTGCAAATTTAAGGATAACCCGGGCTAGGGAGTTCATCACGCCGGTCTTGTCCAGTCCGGCTCCGATGATGATTACCGCAATGATGGAGACGACGGCGTTACTGCTTAAGCCGCTGATAGCCTGTTTAGGTGTAACAAGCCCGAGCAGGGGCAGTAAAACCATCATGATGATGCCGACTACGTCGACCCTCACCCATTCGAATATGAAAAGCAGTACCGCGAAGGCCAGTACTGCCATTACTAGAAGAATTTCTGGAGTCATAAGTATCCCTTTTCTCTTTGAAACAGCAAAAAAGTCCGGGGTTACCCGACTCTAAGTGTCGCTCGCGTATATACGGGAATAGCCGCGCTTGCTGATTTGTTGCGAGCGTTGTCTTCCATTACATAGCGAAGTTTTTCGTCCTGATGGTGCAGTTCGGCCACAACGGAATCTTCAGCGCCTTGTTTTACAACATGGGCGAAAAGGAGACCTGCTTCCTCTGCTTTTGCAGAGAAATGTGTGATGTTCTGTTCTGATTGGGAACAGAAATCACTGAAATTTGAACCTCTTTCATCCAGATTCAAAGCGATAAGGCTGCTTTGAGTTCTGGCTGCCATTTCAACAGCATAGTTCACGACTCTTCCTGAGAAAGCGGCTCCCTTGCTTACCACAAGAATTTTGCCACCTTCATTGGTGCATTCAGAAAGGTTATTTACCAGTTCTTCGTTTTCCTCTTGGGAAACTTCGGGTTTCCCACTGTTGGTTAAGAAACGGTTTAATAAAGTTTTCAAGAAAACCTCCCGCGATTTAGGTTCAGGCGAAGCCTGATCCCGGTTGATGGCCCACGTTCCTACATTACAGGTGTTGCTTTGATTCGCTGCCTTTGCTGCATAATAGCGTTCCAAAAGACCGAAAAATCCTTGTTCTGTGGCCATGGTGCCTCCTGATTGTTGTTTCCTTCCTTGAACTTTCTCCCTATAGATCAATATCCATGCCAAGGTTTTTTTTGAGCATAAATTCTTTAAAATCAATATGTTAGTCTTGTGATGGTTTGAGGGTGCTTTTACTTCCGTTGCTTTATGCAACATAGGTCTGAGGATCGATGTTGGTATTTAAAGGTCGGGCAGAAATGTGTCCAAAAGGCATGTTGCTATCTGCAACGTTAAAAGCCTCTATTTCGGTAGGAAACTTGTCTGTTTTCAGGTGCGTTATTAAGTTTGCTTTTGAAAATAAAATTACTATTAACTCATTATTACAGTATGTTATATGTAAAAGCATAAAGATTGTGCAAAAAAGAACAGAGTCACAGGGTGTTGTTTCAACATGCAACATTAACAGAGTTATATATTAATGATATTGGGTAGATAATACTTAAGGATATCCTGTGTATGGAGGTCCGGGTTTATAAAATTGGCAAATATTATCCGGAGGATATTATGAAATGGTTTGGCAGGAAGAGTGCTGAGAAAACGCGCTCTGAAGAGAATAAAGCTGAAACCCATTCCGGGCTGAAGAACGTAACTGAAAGTGTAGCTGACGATATCTGCAGGCGTGTGGAGGAAGCTGACCTTCCCGCCCACATACTTGATGCTGTCCGTGATGAATGTGAACGTCTTCTCAAGCTGGATAATTCATCTCCGGAGTTTGCTATTAGTTATAGTTATTTGGAATTTATCCTTTCACTTCCGTGGAATGAAACCACCAAGGACGACTTGGATATTCAAAGGGCCAAGGACGTTTTGGATGCCCGTCACTACGGCTTGAACAGCGTTAAAGAACGTATCCTTGAGTTCCTTGCGGTTAAAAATTTGCGCAGCCGGATCAGGCCGAACCTGATTATTGCAGACGATGAGATTATTGCCCGGGAAAATTTATCCATAATATTCGAGCACGAGGGCTTTGTTGTACGGACTGTTGGCAACGGATTGGAAGCTGTTGCAGCTATGGAAGAAGAGCCTGCGGATATCGTAATTACCGATTTGAAGATGGATGGAATGGACGGTCTTGAGCTGCTGGAGGTTCTTCGAAGCCGCTGGCCTGATACCGGAGTGATAATGCTTACCGGTTACGCCACGGTTAAGACCGCTGTTGAAGCCATGAAAAACGGGGCTGATCAATATCTCGGAAAGCCGGTTAACCTGACTCGTTTGCGTGAGCATGTTCAGGATTTGCTGGGCCGCAATCAGCGTATTCAGGGATTGCAGGGACCGGTTCTGTGTTTCAGCGGTCCTCCCGGGACCGGGAAAACCTCTATTGGCCGGGGCATTGCAGAATCATTAGGGCGTGAGTTTATTTGCATGTCGTTGGCAGGGTTACGGGATGAATCCGAGTTGCGCGGCCATCGGCGTACTTATGTGGGCGCTATGGCCGGAAGAATATTACAGAATATTCAGAAAGCAGGAGTGCGTAATCCGGTAATCATGCTGGATGAAATGGATAAGATTATTCAGAATTTTCAAGGTGACGCAGCTTCCGTTCTTCTGGAAATCCTTGATCCGCAGCAGAACTCAGCTTTTGTGGATAATTATCTGGGGTTGCCGTTTGATCTTTCCGGGGCGTTGTTTATTGCTACAGCCAATATTGTGGAGCGTATACCGGAACCCTTGCGGGACCGCATGGAGATGATCGAATTTTCAAGTTATACGCCCGGAGAAAAGCTGAAGATTGCGCAGAACTACATGCTGCCTAATCAATTGCTGAAACATGGGTTTTCAGTGAATGAACTGGACATTGATCCTGATGCAGTGAATACAATCATTGCAGACTATACCCGTGAGGCCGGATTGCGCGGTCTTGATAAGCAGATTGCCGCGCTTTGCCGGAAACTGGCCCGGCGTAGGTTGTCAGGGCAGGAAGAAGCTAATCCGATCAAGCTTGTTGCGGCTGATATCTCCGGAATTATGGGGCCGCCACCCCATTTCAGTGCTACAGTAGCCGGAACTTTAAAGACAGGGGTAGCCACCGGGCTGGTCTGGTCGGAAAACGGGGGCGAAATTATTTTTGTCGAGGCGGTCAGGATGCATGGAAATAAAAATCTTCTGTTGACCGGATCGCTTGGAGAGGTGCTCAGGGAATCCGCCCAGACTGCATTGAGTTTTTTACGGGCTAATGCCGGCAGGTTCGGTCTTTCAGAAGATTTCTTCGAGACCTCGGATATTCATATCCATATACCCGCCGGCGCAGTGACCAAGGAAGGCCCCTCTGCCGGAGTTACCATCACGGTGGCCCTGCTTTCGCAATTGACCGGAAGAAAGGTGCGCGAGGATATGGCCTTCAGCGGTGAAATAACATTGCACGGCGACGTGCTCCCGGTGGGCGGGGTGCGTGAAAAGGTCATGGCCGCAGTCAGGGCCGGAATCAGCACCATTGTTCTGCCTGAGATGTGCGCGCAGGCAGTTGGGCAGCTTGAAGATGAAGTCCTGAAGGGAGTGGAAATCAAGTTGGTTTCCCGGCTTGAGGATGCTCTGGAGGTTGCGTTAAACTAATTCTCTTTTTCCAGTCCGAGACGTTTCATCTTGCGCCACAGTGAAACACGGTCAATGCCGAGTATCTTGGCTGCTTGGGTCTTATTCCCGTTGGTTGCCAGCATGACTTTCCCAATGTGGTCGCGTTCTACTTCCTCTAAGGTCCGCAGCGGTTTACTGCGGTCAATATTGCGTATCTCTTCGGGGAGAAGGTCCGGGGAAAAAACAGTACCCCGCGCTAGAGCCAGCGCCCGCTGGGAGATGTTTTCAAGTTCTCGGACATTGCCGGGGAAGGAATAGTTCATCAGGATGTCCAGCGTTTCCTGTGAAATTGTGTCGATGGATTGGGTTTCTGTGCGGTGTTTTTCCAGAAAGTGGCCGATCAGGACCGGAATGTCTTCGCGGTGTTCACGAAGCGGCGGTGCCGAGAGAGTTACCACGTTCAAACGGTAGAAAAGGTCCTGCCTGAAGGTACCTTTTTCGACTTCTTCTTTCAGGTCGCAGTTGGTTGCGGAAACGACCCGGATATCCACCGGAATTTCCTGAGTTCCGCCGACCCTCAGAAAATTTCGCTCCTGCAGCACCCGCAGAAGCTTGACCTGCATGTTCAGGGGCAGTTCGCTCATTTCATCGAAAAATACAGTGCCGCCGGTGGCAACTTCCAAGATCCCTTTTTGTCCGCGCTGTGCTCCGGTGAAGGCTTCTCGCTCGTGCCCGAAAAGTTCCTTGTCCATGAGCTCGGCTGTGAATGTTCCGCAGTTGATAGCCATGAACCGTTCCTGTGAACGAGGACTGAGCATATGAATACCTCGGGCGATGAGTTCCTTACCTGTTCCGGTTTCACCTT
This sequence comes from Maridesulfovibrio sp., assembly GCF_963666665.1. Taxonomy (NCBI): domain Bacteria; kingdom Pseudomonadati; phylum Thermodesulfobacteriota; class Desulfovibrionia; order Desulfovibrionales; family Desulfovibrionaceae; genus Maridesulfovibrio; species Maridesulfovibrio sp. Next base: position 3,012,267 of record NZ_OY762999.1, on the reverse strand, counting down.
GGATAAGGACGTTGCAGTCCATATGCGCTAATTGTTCGATTGTCTTTTTCAGCTTGATGATCTCTTCACTTTGTCCCACTAAAGGAAAGTCCTGCTTGCCTTCCTCCAGCACTTGCCGCAAGCGCAGGACTTCAACTGAGAGGGCCTGCCGTTCAAGGGCATTAAAGACCTGTGCGCGAAGTTCATCCAGATTGAGAGGCTTGGCTATGTAGGAATGCGCGCCTTTCTGCATGGCTATAACAGCTGTATCGACTGTGGCATGTCCGGTGATGACAATTACCTGAGTGGAAGGCTGGATTTCCTTAATGTGTTCCAGTAGTTCGATGCCGTTCATGCCCGGAAGCATCAGGTCGGTCAGTACCAGTTCGAATTCCTGCTTACCGATTTTTTGCAGTGCTTCAGTGCCTGAGCTTACGGCAACGACCATATGTCCTGCCTCAGTCATGACGTGGGTCAGGTTGTCTCGCGCAATGGCTTCGTCTTCAACAATGAGGATATTGGCGTGGCTGATCATATTGTGTGTTCCTTATCGAGCGGCAGGGTGATGTAAAAACTGGTGCCTTCTCCCGGACTGCTTTCCGTCCTGATGCTGCCCTGATGCTTTTCTATGATTCCGTAGACGATGTACAGTCCCAGTCCGGTACCTTGTCCGACTTCCTTGGTGGAAAAGAAGGGATCAAAGATGCGTTCCATAATTTCCGGGGACATGCCTGGTCCGGTGTCATTGACCCTGATGACTGTGTTTTCCTGATCCAGAAAAGCAGTGACCGTTATTGAACCGGGTTTATCTTCGATGGCCTGCACGGCGTTTATGAGCAGGTTGATGAAAGCTTCCTGCAGCTTGCGGCGGTCAGCGTGAACAATGATATGCTTAGGAATTTCCATGGAAAGACTGATGTTTGACGGCACCTGACTGGATACGAGATCCATGGAGGATTTCATGACTCTTCCTAGTTCGATCGGTCCCGGTGAATATTCGCTCTCGCGGGAAAATTCAAGCAATCCTTTAACAATATCCCGTGAGCGCAGGGTTTCCTGCATAATGTTGTGCATCATCCGGTCAGAAAGCTCGTCCTGACCTTTTTGCCGTTCCTCAAGAATCTGGCAGGAGGTGGAAATGTTGTTCAGGGGATTGTTCAGCTGGTGTGCAATTCCTGAAGAGAGCGTGCCGATGGATGACAGTTTCTGGGCCTGCACCAGCTGGCGGCGGCGTTTGACCAGCTGTTCGACCATGGAATTCAAGGCGGCAAATACCTGCTGGATTTCATCATGTGAGTTTTTAATCGGCAGGGGTTTAAATTTACCTTCCGAGATTCGGCGGGTTGCTTCCTGCACTTCGCGGAGCGGTTTGAGGATATTTAAGCTGAAAAAAAGAACAAGGGCCATGATGACCACAGCGATGCCGATCATGGATAGGGCCAGATTGGAGCGCAGTTCTCCATTGATGCTGAGTATATATTTACGTTCGAAATTGGATATTGCTTTGGAGAGTCCCACCATGGCTTGCCCGGTTTCACGGAGATGATTGTTCAGTTCTTTGTTTGCGGTTGATGTTTCTTTCGGGGCGGATTTAAGCTGCAGCAACAACTCCCGGTAGCGGTTCAGGTTTGACTCCAGTTTTTTGCCGGTTTGTTTTTTTTCATTTTTTTTGAATTCATCTACAAGTTCCTGCAGCAGGGTATCGGCACGTTTAAGGTAATCCAGCCCAAGGGTGAACAAGGCCGGGTCATGATAGAGCAGGTAGTTTTTTTCAATACGGCGGACTTCGAGAATAAGATTGCTCAAATCGTCACTGCGTTCAATCAGCAGGACTTCGTCTTCTAGCTGCAGGGTGTTCACGAAGGACAGCAAACCCAGACAGCCGAAGCAGATAGAAAAAATGATGATTCCGATGATGATTTTCTGACGAATATTCAATTTAAGCACAGTCATACCTCTCGTTAAATTCTGCAGAGGCTGTAAACCTACGTTTACTGGACTCAAATGGCAATTGTGAGTTGTGGTTTCATTCTGGACGGAGAGCATAGACTCTCTTGCTTCTATAGTTTCCTGTGATGTAATCATCGAAATCCCCGGTCTTATCATATATAATGTCCGGAAAATGCTTAGATGGAGAAACTTATGGTTATCAATACACATGAGCAGATAGACAGATCCCTGTGCGGCGAACCTGTTTCAGTCTTTGATGGCGGAAGTGAAGTTCGTCTGGAATGTATTGCTAATATGGCTGCCGATGCCAGCGGGCTGGTTCATGGCGGTTTTATTTTCGGCATGGCTGATTATGCGGCAATGCTGACGGTCAATCATCCTAATGTTGTTCTGGCCGGCGCTGAGAGTCGCTTCCTGAAGCCTTCAAAAGTGGGTGATGTCCTTATTGCCAAAGCCAGCGAGCAGGAAAACAATGGACGCAAACATATAGTTAAGGTTGATGTCTCCTGCAACGAAGAAATTGTTTTCAGTGGCGTGTTCACTTGCTTTGTCACTAAGGAACATGTGCTGGCCGGAGCATAGTTTTTTGGGCTCAAGAGAATAAAAACCGCAATGTGTTTACACATTGCGGTTTTTTTATTTCTTTTAACTAAGGATTATTGGCCTAGAGGTTGTATAAATTCATGTTGGGAGTCTGGCTTAACTGCATATCCGGTTTGATGTATTCTTCGGCAAGCAGTCGGACATCATCCATGGTCTTTGCCCGTGAAAAGGTGGCCAGCAGGCTGTGTCCAAAGCGGAAATTGGCTGCAAAATAAGCCATGAGCAGACGGAACCGTTTAATTGCGCGGATAGGATCGAAATCCTGTTCCAAGGCGGTCGCAAGCCGTATGATGTAATCCTTAAAAATATCCTTGTCGGGAGTAAAACCCGTTGTCCATTGGGCAAAGAGCCATGGCTGGGCCATAGCCATACGTCCTATGGACACGCCATCGCATCCTGTTCTTTCCAGCATATCTTGACAGTGCTGAGGGGTTGTCACATTGCCGTTGCCAAAGACTGGAATGGAGACCGCTTCTTTAATGAAACGGATGTGGTCAATGAAAGGAGGTCGGGTGCGTTTGTCCGGTGCAACACGCGGGTGAAAGACGAGACAGTCGGCGCCTGCCGCTTCAAAATTTTTAGCCAGGGCCACAGCCGGTTCAATTTCCTTGGACCAGCCGGTGCGGAATTTGACAAAGACTGGAATGGACACTGCCTTGCGTACTGCTTCCACAATAGCAACGGCCTTTTCGGGCGTCTTGAGCAGGGCGGCACCAGCCTTACGCTTGATCATTCCCCGTGCCGAGCATCCCATGTTGATATCCACACCAAAGAAACCTTCGTGTTCCACGCGTTTTGCTGCAATCACCAGTTCTTCCGGAGTGGCCCCCACCAATTGACAGACAAGGCTGGGAAGTTCCCATTCGTGCCATTTGAAAACCGACGAAACTCTGGGGTTTTCTGTAGGAACAGCCTTGGCGCTGCACATTTCCGTAAAGGCCAAGCCGCAGGAGCCGTAATGGGCCAGAACCTGACGGAAGGCACTATGTGTCAGTCCGGCCATAGGGGCCAGCCACAATCGATTTGGAATGGTTTTTCCGCCGATGATAATGGGGCTGTTCAGTTTAGCTGCCAGTTCTGGGAGATGGTTGGGAGTGGATTCGGTCATGAAATCTGTAAGACAGGTTATAGGTGTCAAAGGATGCAGCCTTCCGTATCCTGTTGTTGCATAACGGGCAAGTCTTGAGAGTGCTAAAAAAGTTTTTTTCGCGTCATTACTGATTCATATTCGCTCTACGCAACTCCGCGTTTCCCTAGACCTTTTCAGGTGGCCCCGGAAAACGCGGATATTTTTCAGCAAATGGTTTTTACGTTAATTCTGTCCGGCCCATACGCATGCGTTTTGTTCTTTGTCCTTGCTCCAAGGATACAGGCATGTTCCTTGATCACCGGGGACGGTAGTTGTATCCGAAAAATCGCAGCTCCAGCTTGAATTCTGACTGCAATACCATTTAACTCCTTGGAAATAGCTACTGACAGGGTTTTTGGGGGTGGTACGTCCCAGCTTACTATTGGCCGGATCGGTGAAAATAGTTGTTCCGTATACATAGGCCGCATTAATATCTTCCGACATCCTGTTATTCATAAGGTAGGATATAGCCACTTCTCCCGTTCTATCCTCGCCTGCACTGCAATGGAAATAGATTACATAAGGAGTTTTATTGTTATTGTTCATGGTTGTACTGATGTAATCAACCAATCCCGGAAGTTTGCTGGCGTTGCCTCCGCCATTGCCCTCAGTAAGCATCTGCCACCAGAGAAATTTTCCGGTGGAATTGGTGCCGGAAAGGGGAACGGTTCCCGTGGCAGGTTGAAAGGAGTCTGGTTTAAGATTTGAAGATGTCCCATTGAAATGTGTATATTCCGCTTTAAGCATGGGGCCTTCCCCAGTGTCGTTAATCAGGCTGATATCAACAAAAATATAAGAGTCGGGCAGAGGCTTGCCCAATTGGGCCATGGATCTTGATTTTAAGGCGGCCAACAAACCCTTTTGGTCAAATACCCATTTGTTATCCTTCATTACTGTAGGGTGAGGTCCTCTGAATAAAAAGTTACCGTTTTTGTAGTCCAAAAGGTATGCATGTCCGTAGCTGGCTATTGCCGGGTTGCCCTCAACACAGCCTGAGTTGATCATTACAAATCCTGAATTATTATCTACTTGTCCCGGAGTGGACATGTGCGCGCACCCGGTGCAATTTTCTGAAGTGGAACTTACAGAACAGTCTTGAGCATAATCCCAGCCATTTTCTCCGCCGACAACTTTAATCATGCACGTATACGGTGATCCGGGAAAAGACTGGTTAAGTGTGTTTACCTTCCAGATTGTCCCATTCAGCATATGAACGAACTTAGGGCCTGTTGTTACAGGATAAGTGGGGCCGAAGCTTCCATCTTCTTTCAACATACTGAACGATGTAGTCATATTGTCGTAAAATGTTTTATTTGCGACCGTTGATACTGTTTTGCAGTTCTGAGCAGGTGAGACAAAGAAGCTTACACAATTTGTTGAATTTCCGACGCATTTTCCTTCAATTAGGCTGGTGGTTTCAAAGGCAGGCGAGATTGCTTCAGCTGCTTGGGAAAGAGATTGGCCTGCTCCCATGAGAATAAGGGCAATCAAAAAACAGATGTTCAGCAATGAAGGTAAAATCCTTTTTGCTTTTCCAGCGTGCATAGAAACTCCTTATCCTTAAAATGGTTACTAAAATAGATGAACGTGGTTGATGAGTCCCTCCAGATGTTCCCATCAATCACGCCGTTTTAGCTATTGAGTTTTGCTTGGTGTTTTTTGTTGCGTATTCGGCGGTGTCTTCCCTGTCTGCTGGCAGTATTGGGAATTGTTCTTCATGCAGACATCATAGGGTACGCCTTGCCCTTTGGGTACCGGCTTGCAGTAGTTAAGCTGGGCAGTGGTGGCTGCTCCTGTCTTGGCATTCAGCTTTTTCACCTCTTCCTTCTGGCAACTGTAATCAAAGTTAGCCTGCATACAGGCGAGCAGGGTAGGGTAGGATCCGGTGTTTGAATCCGGCAGGCATTTATTGTTGGAGAATGCCCACGTTTGATTTCTGTAAGGCTGCTGTTCAGGGGGGCCGGGGCAAAGAGTCACTTTTACAGTCGCTCCTGCCTTTTGGCAGATAGCGGTGGATGCGTCATCGTTGAACTGCCATGCATAGGCATCCGAACCGATTGCCTTCAGGTACTTAACGTAGTTGGTGTAGGGCTTGCCCTTACCCTTCGAGAGGGAAACCATGTCATAAACTCCGGGTGTTCCAAGAGGTCCGACCGCGCATTGCGGGCCGCCGCATCCGGGAGTGAGGCAGGTTTCCGGGTCCTTGTCTGCTCCCTGTGCTTTCATGACGTTACAGGCATACCAGTCTGATATATTGGGCGGGTCTGTGGTTATCCCCGCACTGGCCGCCTGAGTATCAGTATTTTTGTATGGGTCCTGGCCTCCCGGAGGTTCGAGCCATTGTTCCGGAGCCATGCATCCGGCACGTCCTCTGCTTTTATCATTTGATACCACAAGGCTGATTCCAGCGTTGAGTTGTGTGTTGGTGTACAGCGTTGAGTTGGCCGCGATAGTAGTCTGGTCTTCCTTGGGGCAGTCATACAGGTCTGCTACGGCGGACATTTCCGTGAAGTTGCAGTCGTTTCCATTATCGGTGAGTTCCATGGACATAGGTACGTTGAAGCCGGAAACCATGCTCAGGTCAAAGTAGTCTGTTGCGCCCATGCATGTGCCGTCGGAGGGGTTAACTGTACATTTGTTTCTGTCCGCTCCGGTGTATGTGCAACCTGCTGAATATTCGAATACGGTTCCCACGCCGGAGCTAGCCATTCCCGGTATCCCGCCGATAACACAACTTCCGGGCCAGTCTCCTTCGGATGGGGGCTGTTCGCAGCCGAGCAGTACTCCGAAGTTTGCCGAGGCGATTCCGCCGTCAGGCACGGAGATATCCATGCTTTCACCGAAGGTGATTTTTTTACGGAATAACAGGGCTGAAGTCTTGTTTTGGGGGTTGGCATACATCTCATCCATCTGGGCCAGTTCTGCTGTCTTGTTCCAGAGCTTGGCGTTGTAGAAGTGCTGTTTGTCCGCTGCTGTGGGGGGAGTAAGCACGATATATGCGTCATCCATGCAGTTGTTGTAAATGGAGATCCTTTTTTGCCATGTGGTTGTTGCGGTGTTGTCGCCGCATTGTCCGCCCGATGGAGTCGGGTTGGGCGGGGTGTATTTGGTCATCTGGCAGCCGGGACTGAGGTTCGTTCCGGGACTGGGGAAGAGCATGGCCGCCTCGCAGCCGGGATTTAGGGATGTCTTGTTGCATCCATGTGCAAACTCCCAGCCGGAGGGGGTGATTTTGATATATGTACTCAGTTTCTGGTCAAAGTGGTCGTTTTCCACATCCACCTTCCAAAGCAAGTTTTGTTTCATGTATTTTGTGACAGAGCCCGCAGTGGCGTTTTTATTGTCCACAGAAAATACTTCCTGAGTAGAGTTACCGTTTACAACGGAATAGGTGACCGTGCTGATCCAGTTTTGTTTGCCGCATGGACCTATGGCCATGGTAATTCCGGTGCAGCTGCTGTCACCAGAATCTTGGCAGAGATATTGGCTGCTGTCGGCCCAGGATGTGCTGAGAATGCAACAAAGGATAAAAATACAAGTGTTTAAGATTATGTTACTTGTTTTGAACCCACTTTTTTTCATGCTTCCCCCTCATGCGGATAGTGATATGGCTAAAAAAACACAACACTACTATAAAACTATATAGGTTTAATTGTGTCAAGGAGTGGGTGTGCTTTTCAGCATTTCTAATATATGACTTGTTGTGGAGTAGAGGTGTTATTGTGTGAAGTAGTTCATTAATTTTAGATGTCCGTAGACAAAAAATGTTTAATATTTTATTGTTGTATAAGGAGTCTCAAAATTGGAGGTAGCAGTGGGCTGTATTCGTAGATTAAGATCCTACTTTGTTGTGTCGCTTAATAGAATCGGATTCTTTACTGTTCTTTTGGTGTGTTTAGCTGTGGGGCCATGCTTTGCTCAGTCCTCCGAACCCGCTTCCGGCAGTGGTGAGAATGTCAGTGTTCTGCTTGCTCCATTGCAGGCTTTGCATGATGACCTTTCCCGAATAGAGGCCAAGCTTGATGCCTTTGCCAATGCCAAGTGGGAGTACAAAATTCTGGTCCCCAATGTCCTCGAAAAATCAGGATTCGATCCGTACAAGCCCAACCTCGCTCCATTGGGTCAGCAGGGCTGGGAACTTGTTACTTATTCTCCTGATGTCGGATATATCCTGAAACGCAGACTTGCTCCTGATTCCAAATAAACCGGGGAGCTCGTATGGATTTTCAGCCTCGTAAAAATCTGAATCATGCACCTGTCCGAAACGGGTTTACACTGCTGGAGCTAATTGTGGTCATGGTCATCATGTCCATAGTAATGGCTGTTCTTCTGCCGCGCCTAAGTGGTCAGCTTACGGGCAATTCTCTGCGTGCCGCTGTTGCCGATCTCGGGGCTATAGCCACCTCTGCCCGCTTCAGGGCTGCTGATACCGGTAAACAGCATATCTTGGTTATCAATAAAGAAACAAAGAACCTTAAGCTGTTGAGCGCTGACAAGGGTGAGATACTGAGCCTGACCTCACTGCCTGCAAGGGTGGCTGTGAAGGATATGGAACTTCTGGGGAAATCTGTTTCAGGGCATGAAATGCGTATCATTTTTTTTCCACGGGGAACTGCGACGCCGGCCCGTTTCAAGCTGGTTTCCGAGAAGCAGGAAAGCCTGCAATTGATTGTCGCCGGAGCTGATGGGGGCGTGTATGTGCGCTAAATCCTGTAACTCCGGTTTCTCCCTGCTGGAAGTCATGGTTGCCATGGCTATCCTGTCCATCGGGCTGGTTGCAGTGGCCGGAGTTTATTCACAGGCAACCGCTTCCCTGTCGCAGGTGGAAGGGTACGAGCGGGCCGGTCTGGAAGCTGAAATGCGGCTGGCCTCTTTTCTTAATCAGGGAAATATCAAGTCGGGAACAACATCCGGTAAATGCGAAACCCTGCCCCACGGAAGATGGAAGATCGTCAGCAAAAAAGAGGATGGTTATTCCGGTGTGAGCCGGGTTAGGATCACAGTACTTTTCTTCACCGAAGGCAGGGAACATGAATATGTTCTGGAAACTGCACAAGTCGAGCAAACCCTGCCTGCGCAGAGTAAAACCCAGACCAAGGACAAGAAAAAATGAAATCAGCACTACGTTTGCAAATGAATTTTTCCCGAATCCTGCTCTTATTTTTATTGGGCATGTTTCTGGCTGGGTGTCAGCTCAAGGCGGACCCTATCGATATCGGTTACCAGCCCATGCCCCGTCCGTTGATGGGCCTCAAGCTCAAGGTTGTGCAGAAGGAAATGCACGTTGTTGAGGAGGAAGGGAAGGAAGAGACCAGCAAGGATCAGGATCGTGCCCTTCTGGTAATGGATTGCAAACCCGATAGTCCTGCACAAAAGGGTGGTGTCCAGCCCGGAGATATTCTTTTGGAAATAGACGGTGTTCCGGTGCAGGGTATGCGGGATTCAACATTCATCATGCAGCGCAAGCGTCCGGGCGGTAATGTCGCCCTGACCCTGTTCAGAAACGGCAAGATCGTTAAACTTGGAATTCATCTGCCTGTTGACGTCCCGGTCTCCAAGGCGGTCAAAACTACAAGTGGGGGGGCTTCTTGATGCATAAAGGAAGACGCGGTTTCACACTTATTGAAATGCTGGTGGTTATCGTGATTATCGGCGTGCTGGCGGCTATCGTGGCCCCAAGGTTTTTCGGCAAGACCGATGAAGCCAAGGTTGCGGCGGCCAAGGCGCAGATCGAAGATTTTTCAATGGCCCTGCAAAGCTATCAGCTGGATACAGGGAATTTCCCAACGACCCAGCAGGGACTTAATGCCTTGGTGGTAAAACCCACAACTCCGCCAGTCCCTGAGAACTGGCATGGACCGTACATGAGTAAAAATACCATTCCAAAGGACCCGTGGAATAATCCGTATGTGTACACCGCTCCCGGCAAGCACAGCCCGGATTTTGACCTGCTCAGTTACGGCAAGGACGGCAAGCCCGGAGGAACAGGTGATAACGCGGACATCACCAACTACTGAACCAGCTACAGATCAAAGCGGGTTTACCCTTCTTGAACTGTTGGTGGCGATTACTATCGGTTCGGTTGTCTTTACTGCTGTTTATTCGATCTTCGTCACCGCTACGAGGGTGGAAAGGGGCGCTCAGGCCGTACTTTCACCCATGCGTTCAGCCGCTTATGTGTTCAGCATGCTCGGCAGGGATGTCCGCAATCTGGACCCGCTCTGTTCGGCTTCTGATATCAGCTGTCAGGATAGTAAATGCCAGTTCCCTGTTCTGGATGAAAAAGGAAACCGGATTTGGGTCCGTTATGTTCTCAAAGAAAGCACTCTCTGGCGGGAAGAGCGCAAGGATAAGAAGGGCAAGCCGGAGAAAGGAAAGCCGATTTCAAAGATGGAGCTTTGTTCCGGGGTGGTTGAAACCCGATTCAAGCTTACCGCAAGGGGGCATGGCGGAAGTGCCGCAGGAGCGGGGATAACGGCTGTAACCGGACCGGGAATGATCGGAATGGTTTTGGATTTTAAGGAAGGGCCATCACGAAGGAGTGTTTTTCGTTCACAGGTTTTGTTGGAAGTAACACCGCAGCAGAAGGCAGGCTGAAAGAATGCTTAAGAATGTGACCGGACATACGAATGTTTCCGCAGAGCAGGGATTTGCTCTGGTGGTTACGCTGTGGGTCATGGCCATTCTGGGTATTATGGCTGCTTCGTTTTCTTATGAGGCTGTCTGCGAGACAAAAGTGGAAAGCTGGAGCAGTCAGGATCGTAGGGCTTACAATCTGGCGCGCGGCGGTGTTCACAGGGCGGCGGGGATTATCAGGGAACATGCCCGCGATCCCGTGCACAGCATCACGGATAAGTGGTTTTCCGGGGAGACTCTATACAAGGATATCAAGTTCGGGCCGGGATATTATTCCATTATTCGTCCTGAGCCGGGAGCTGCGAAAAAGAAAAAGTCAGGCAAGGATTCCAAGGCCGCTAAGGATGCTGAAGTTTTGAGCTACGGCTTTATTGATGAGGAGTCGCGTCTGAACATCAATGTCGCCACCATGTCACAGTTGCAGGGGTTTCCTAATATTTCCAACGTGCTGGCCTCGAACATTATCCTGTACCGGACCAAGAAACATGGCAAGGATGGCAAAGGTATCCCTCCGTCCGTGGCAATGGCTAAAGGTTTGGTCGACGGGCCGATCCGCAGTCTGGATGAATTGCTGCAGGTAAAGGGAATGACGCGGGATATTTTGTACGGCTCCTCCGGTGCAGAAGGTATTGCCGGCTATCTGACCTGTTTTTCATCGGGTAAGGTGAATATCAACACCGCCGGGAAGGAAGTGCTTCATGCAGTTGGGTTCACCACAGGGCAGGTCCAGAATCTGCTGGCCTACCGCCTTACGGGCTGGAAAGGTTTTGCCTCGGTGGCTGCGGCGCTGAGTACCTTGGCTGCGGCTTCTCAGAGTACTCATATTGAACCGTTTTTGGCTGTGCAGTCCAAGAATTTCAGCATGACCTGTCTGGCCGGATTTGTTCCGGGCAGGCAGGTCGAGCGCATTACGGCCAGAGTCAGTGTGGATAAGGATCAATTACGTTTCACCCGCTGGGAATCCGAATCCCTGCCGCGAATATGAACGGGGTTGTTCTATGAATTTAAAGAAGTTGTGCAAAATGATTCCGCTCCCCTGCCCCTTGGGGAAGAACGCCCGGATAGCCCTGCTGTTTGACGTACAGGGCAGTTGCGCATCTTCGCTTGAATATTCTTCCAAAGATAAGCAGTGGCAACCTCTAGCCCAACCGCCTGAAGCGGATAAGCCCAGCCCATGCGTTATGGTTTTGCCGTTGTCCGTGGCGGCCTTGTGTCGCAATCCTAATCCGGCCAAGGAACAGAAGGATGCGGTGGCAGATCTTGAGTCGGAAGCCGGTCAGCGTTTATTCCGTTCCCTTGAGACCGGAGGACGGGAAATCCGTTGTTACAGCGGCAACAAAGGCTTGAACGCAACTCTCGGCTGGATTTCTAACGAGTATCTGCATGGATGTCTGGATACAGCAAAGGAGATGGGATTTCAGGTTACGTCCATTGTGCTGCCTGAGTTCGACCTGAAGGTTTCCGGTCCGACCCTGCTTATGTCCCGTGAAAACGGGGAAACCCGTCTGTGTTGCATTCATAAGAAAGTCCCCGTGATCTGGGAGGTTGTTCCTGACGTAGGCCCGTCCTTGGAAAGTGCTCTTGGGGTGGTTCTCGCTCAGCTTGAAGCGGAGGAAAAGCCGAAGCCGGAAAGGGTGGTGCTTTGGATTCCTCCCGGCGGATCAGGGGAACCTGACGGTTTTGCAGAGCTGATTGAAAAGGTACTGCCCGGTATCCCGCTGGAACAAGTTCGGTCCTATGAAGACTTTTTGCCATTGCTGCGTATGAACCGCACCAAAAGCTCATTCCATGAAAGTCTTGAAGAGTGGAAGCGCATTCCCCTTACGCCGAAAGATTATGTGCGTTCGGGGCTTGCGATTGCGGGTGCTGTTGCGGGCTGCCTGCTGCTCTTCTTCGCCGTGATTCATATGAATACTCAGGATGCCAAGGTCCTTAAGCAGGAAGCGCATAAGATTTTGTTTTTGGCCAAGCGGACTGATCTGGTGACAATGGAGATTCGGGAATATGTACGCCGTAACAATGATATTTTAAGATATACGGTGAAGAAGCCCTTTGTTTCCCATGTGTTCCGCGATCTGGGTGATTCTGTTCCGGCTCAGGTGAAGCTGGACACCATGCGTCTTGATCAATCCGGCAAGATCACCCTGCAGGGGGAGGCAAAAAGTGAAATCAGCCTCATGGCACTGCTGGAAAATTTGAGCAGTACAGAGATTTTTTCTAATGCGGTGCTCTCTTCCATGAGTAAGCTGGATCAAGGGCAGGGATTCCGTTTTGTGGTGGAACTTGAATTTCCCGCTTGGCAAAATTTTTTCAAGTCCAAGAAGAAGCAGGAGGAAACGCAATGAACATCCTGCTTGCCTTCTGGAACAAACTTGATCCGCGTGACCGCCGTGCTTTGGGCATATGCCTGATTTTTCTGCTTTCCGTAGTGCTTTATATGGGAATTTTGTCTCCGCTAGGCAATATGTATGAAGCCACGGTTCAGGAACAGGTTGAGTTAAAACAGGAAATTCAGCTCAACACTCCCAAAGCCATGGTTCTGCCTGACCGGGAAGCCAAGTTGCGTCAGGTTAAAGATGAATATGAATCCCTTAAACGGCAGTTGGACCTTGTTGACCGCAGGGATTGGAGCTCTTCGGATATTTATAATGAAATCCGGGACTATGCGTCTATCACCGGGGTTGTCATCAAGGAAATGCGTCCGCTTTCGCAAAAGCATAATGCTTTTTTGAGCAGCCAGCCCATGGATGTGACTTTCAGCGGTTCTTTCACAGCCATTGAGAAATTCATTTATTATCTGGAGACCTCTCCGCAGGTCTTTGTTGTTTCGGAAATTTCACTGACCGGTAAGAGCGGTGCCATGCAGGGCGGTCTGGTCGTCAGCAAGTTTTCCATCCCGGCCAAGGCAGATTCCAAGATGCCGGATCATGCGGTCAGTCTCGTGCTCTCCATGCCGCCTTGGATCGGGTATGCTCCTTTTGAAATCGCCCGTCACAACGGATGGCTTCATTCGAACGGTACGCGCGTCGAGTGCTATTTCTCCGAGCATGAAAAAACAAATTTTGAAAAATTATATGCCGGAGAAATCGACGGTACTGCTACCCATGCACTGGAGCTTGTACAACTCCTGACCAGAGGGGTGGACCTGCGCATAGTGGCTCCCTTGGCGCAGTTTAAAACCGGGGATGTCCTTATGGTTGCCGGAAATTCGGCTATCAAAACTGTGCAAGACCTGCGCGGTAAAACCGTTTTTGTTCAAACAGGCGGAACTGCTCATTACTTTCTGTATGAAGTTCTCAAAAAGAACGGCATGTCGCTTTCGGATATTACGGTGAGTGATATGTCCCGTGAAATTGTGGCGCAAAGTTTGAGAGCTGGCCTTATCGAAGCCGGGGTCACCTTTGAACCATTTGTCAGCCGATTACAGAAAATGCGCATTGCCAGACCTGTGGCGGGACCGTCCGAGGTGGATAACTGGAGTCTGCAGTTTCTGGTTCTGCGCGAAGATGCTTTGTCAGGTAACGGTAAGGCGGTTGAAACCCTCATTAACGGTTTTTCCCGTGCAGTGCGCTGGTGGCAGGAAAACCCGGACGAGGCCGTACAGTTCCTGAGCGCCAATAATCCGCAAGGAGTTTCGCAGAATACCATCGATGAAGTTATGAAGAGTGTCCGCTTTCTTACTCCTGAAAAGGCGCGGGCTTATTTCTGTACCGAGCCGGAAGTGGACAACTCCATGGATGAATATTTCAGGAAATATGAGGACTTTTTTAAGCAGGAGCTCGGCTATGAAGTGATCGTTCCCAAGGCAGATGTCCTTGATTGGAGTTATGCCCGCAAGGTGTACAATTGTACTGCGCGTGCAAACGCTACGCACGGGGCAGGGGGCTGATCCATGGGCATGGAAAAATATTTACATAAAGCTGCTGCGGATGTTTTTTTCAGGCTGGCGCTTATTGTCGCATGCCTGACCTTGCTCGGTTCCCTGATTATTCTTTCCCTGCCTGAACCGCAGCCCGGAGCAGTAAATTATGTGGATGCCACACGTGATATTCCGCCTCCTGATCCGCTGACCTATCCCTACTATTCATTTTTTACCACCAAGCGCCGCCATATCTTTCAGTATGGACAGCTTAATCTGGTGCAGCGTTCCTACAAGCGCACGGCCCCTGCCCTGCCACCAGGACCGGATGTCTCCGGCTTGTCACTTATGGCGACTATGCCGGGAGAAAAGAAATCATATGCGATTATCAGCGGTATTAACGGCGGTGCTAGCACTCTGGTTACATTGGGTCAGACTGTCAGGGAGAGCATTCTTGTGGAAATTGCTTCCAACCATGTGACCCTGGCCCGAAATGATCAGAATGTGACCTTGCCTATGAATACCGTCTGGGATGAACAGGCTGAAAGTCTGCTGAGCGAGTCCGGAATTTCGAAAAGATCCGGGGTTTCATATACGCTGGCAGTTCCTGCGGACGTGGAAGGCAAAGACGGCACAGCTAATGTCAAAGGACTGGGAGTGAACCTTGTTCCGCTCACTGAAATGGAGCGCAAGGATATGGGACTTAATTCAGGACGTGGATTGAAAGTGACCCGCGTGTTACGCAAGGATACAGGTTTGCTGCCGGAGGATTTGCTTCTGGCTGTTTCCGGAAGTCCCGTAGGTTCAATTGCGCAGGTCAGTGATAGATTGAAAAGCAAGATTGGCAAGGATGTGTTTCTGACAATTATTCGTAAAGGAAAACCTATGAATGTGAACATCACGCTTCCCTGATTTGCTGGGAAACTTAACTGGTCCGCATTCAAGAAAGATAAGACGAGAGAATTCATGATGAGACTTGCCCGCAAAATAGGATGGTTTGTCGTTCTGGTAATGATTTTTTCCGTTGTTGGGACGGGGGTTGGGGTTGCCCAAGCTGCGCCAAAAGGGGAAAATCTGATTGAGATAAATTTCCGGCAGACGGATATCATGGCTGTGCTGGAATTCTATTCGCATCTCATGGGCAAGACATTTATTCCCAACCCTGAGCTTAAAGGTCCGGTTACGGTTATCTCACCGAAACCCGTGACCAGATTTGAAGCCCTGCGCTTGCTGTATTCCGTGCTGGATATGAAAGGCTATACCTTAGTACAGCAGAGCGGTTATTATAAGATTGTTTCCAAAAGTATGGCTGTGCATGAAGGGCTGAATGTTGATTCCATAACTGTCGGCGGAGACCAGATGGTCACCGAAGTCATCATGCTCAAGTACCTGAAAGCTGCAGACGTAATAGCTGATTTTCGGCAGATTCTGTCACCTGAAGGATCAATTTTTTCAGGTAAATCCAATAATTATATCGTCTTCACAGATACTGCCGCCAATGTGAACAAGATTAAGGAATTGATCAGTCACATTGATATGCCCGGTTCCCTGCCGTTATCAAAGACTTATTCCCTGCAGTATATTGAGGCCAAGACAGTGGCTCCGATGCTGACCAAGCTTTATAGCGAAAAGGTAGGCAAGGTTAACCAGAGTACTGTTCAGATTCTTTCCATGGATGAGACAAATTCCCTCATCGTGCTGGCCCCGGAAAGCGTGCATGACGATATCACTACAATTATATCCAAGCTTGATGTCCGCACCATGCAGGTCTCCATAAAGGCTTACCTTGTTGAGGTTACCTTGACGGATGAAACCAAGCTCGGTTTTGAGTGGATGTTCTCCACCAATGCGGACGGTACCGACCTCAAGGGAGCATTGGATTTCGGGCATATATTCGATCCTACCGGAATAGCCAATACAGCGCAGGAGGCTTTGAAGTTTTCCATCATCAATTCGGATAACTTCAAGATGATGATGAACTTTTTTGCCTCTGACGATAGTGCCCGCGTGGTTTCCGCGCCGCATATAGTGGCTTTGGATAACCAGAAGGCGAGTATTGCCGTGGGTACGGAAATACCTATTCTTAAGCTGACCCAGACTTCGGTGACCTCCCAGCAGAATGTAATCAAGACCTATGATCACCGTAAATTCGGCATGCAGCTTGATATCACGCCCACCATCGCGGAAAACCGGGACGTAACTCTCAAGATAGACCAGACCCTGTCCAGCCTGCTTGCTGACGACACTGATCCTGACAAGTGGCAGTCCACGGACCGTGCGGCTTCCACCACCGTGCTGGTCAAGGATGCCCAGACTCTTGTTATCGGTGGCCTCATGACAGTTAACAGCGCCCTTGACAAGAAAGGGGCGCCTTATCTGCGGAATATGCCCGTGCTTGGTCCTTTGTTCGGTTCTCAGGATGATTCCATGACCAAGTCGGAACTGTTGTTGTTCCTGACTCCATATGTAATTGCCACACCTGATGAGGCTGATGCGATGAGTGGCCTGCGTAAGGCTCAGAGTCCCCTAGCGGTGGACGAATTCGGTTTGATTTTCGACCTTTAGCACCGGAAAGATTATGCAGGAAAATGAAATCAAACTCCTACCGGCAACCTTTTACGACCTTTCCTCTCCCGACAGGGCCAGAGGATGGTGGCAGCGGGTCAGGCAGGCCGGGGAATCAGAACAGGATGCGCTGCGCAGTACTGCGGAGTTGCTTGGTCTGGAGTGGATGGAGCTTGATAAAACCTATCTTGCCGAGCCGGGAGTGGTGCAGCTTGTACCGGAGAATTTTGCAAAGAACCATCTGCTGCTGCCTTTGGCAAAGGAGCAGGACGGAGTGATGAAAGTGGCTGTTGCCACGCCTTTTCTGGGTACTTCAGTTTCTGAAATGGAGCAGGCTCTGGACATGACCGTGCATATGGTTCTGGCTCCGGCGGACAATCTTGTGGATGCTCTGGAACGTGCCTATTCCGGTGAAGGAATGGAGGGTGTTTTTACCAGTCTGGATGAAGACCTTGATTCATTGGATGATGTTGAGGACCTGCGTGATATGGCGCAGGCCGCACCTGTAATCCGGCTGGTTAATAATACTTTTCGTGATGCCATTGCTCAGGGGGCCTCTGATATTCATATCTCGCCCTATGAAGACGGTCTGGAAATCCGTTTCCGGGTGGATGGTATCCTGCATGTGGTTAATACCGTGCCCAGAAAATATCAGGCCGCGATCATTTCCAGAATCAAGATTATGTCCAATCTGGATATTGCCGAGCGCAGGATTCCTCAGGATGGGCGTATCCGCTTGAAGATGGAGCAGTCCGATTATGATATCCGCGTGGCATCCACTCCAACCGTGTTCGGTGAAGGCGTGGTCATGCGTATTCTGGATAAGTCTTCCATCAAGGTCGATATTTCAGACGTAGGTTTTGAGCCGGATATGCTCGAAACATGGAAAGCCCTCGTTCACCGTCCCCATGGAGCGATTTTAGTTACCGGACCGACCGGGTCGGGTAAGACTACCACGCTTTACGCCTCGCTGAATTACATCAAGTCACCGGAACTTAAAATTATTACCACTGAAGATCCGGTTGAATACCAGTTGCGCGGCATAGACCAGATTCAGGTTAATCCCAAGGTCGGGCTGACCTTTGCCGCGGCCCTCAGAAGTATTCTGCGTCAGGACCCTGATGTAATTATGGTCGGGGAAATACGTGATTTCGAGACTGCGGAAATAGCCATTCAGTCTTCCCTTACCGGACACCTTGTTCTTTCGACCCTGCATACCAATGATGCGCCCACAGCTATCACCCGTCTGGTGGAGATGGGGATTGCCCCTTACCTTGCTGCGCCCACCCTTGCCGGGGCAATGGCTCAGCGGCTTTTGCGCAGGCTGTGCAGCAATTGCAAGAAACAGGGGCCGGACGGTAAGTGGCAGGCTGTTGGCTGCGAGGTTTGCGAAGGTTCCGGTTACAAGGGCAGGCTCGGAATATTCGAGCTACTGATTAATACCCCGGCAATCCAGACACTCATCCAGAACGGGGCCAGTGCCGCGGATATCGGAGCGCAGGCACAGAAGGAAGGTATGCGCACTCTGCTTCAGGATGGACTTGTCAAAGCGGCCAAGGGACTGACCACGGAAGCGGAAGTGTATCGAATGGCTCAGGATAACTAGGTAATTGGAGCTCTTATGGTAAAGTTTACGTACACGGCAATCAAAGACGGGCAGCAGCTTACAGGAGATATGGAAGCTGTTGATGCCGCCGCTGTGCAACGTGAACTTTCCGGGCAGGGAGTCAGGGTTCTGCGTGTGGAACGCAAGGACGGCGGGTCAGGGGAAAATCCGAAAGTTAAGGGGAAGAGCCAGTCTCTTTTCGGCAAACGCATCAGCTATAAGCAGATAACATCTTTTACCCGCCAGTTCGCAACCTTGCTGGGCTCAAGTCTTCCTTTGGTACGGGCTCTTTCATTTCTGCGTGACCAGAATGAAGGCACCTTGCTGGGAGAGGTTATCGGGACCATTAATTCACGGGTTCGTGAGGGCATGCCCTTGTCGAGGGCCTTGGCTGAATATCCCAAATATTTTGATATACTGTATGTCTCCTTGGTGGCAGCAGGAGAGACCGGAGGAATGCTTGATCAGGCCATGGACCGGCTGGCTTTCATGCGTGAGGCTCAGGAGGACCTGCGTTCCAAGGTTTCAGGGGCCATGATCTACCCCGCGATTATGTTTATTGCCATGGTCGGGGCGATTATCACCATGATGCTGCTTGTTGTTCCGAGGTTCGCTCAGATGTTCTCAAGCATGGGCCAGAAACTGCCCGTTGCCACCCGTTTGCTCATCGCTATCTCGGATACTCTGCAGCAGACTTGGTGGTTGCTGCCCCTGTTTCTGCTTATCGCTATCCCGACATGGAAGAAGATCGGTTCCACCCCCGGCGGACGCATGCAGATTGATAGTACCAAATTAAAGATTCCGGCTTTGGGGCCTATCGTCATTCAGGTCAGCATGGCTCGCTGGTGCCGTACTCTGGGAACTTTGATAGGTTCGGGGGTTCCGCTTTTGACTGCACTGCAATCCAGCGCCGGAGTTACCGGAAACGTGGCTGTCTCAAAAGTTGTGGAGAAGGCCACTGCCGAGGTTCGTGAGGGCAGCAAGTTGGCGACTCCGCTCAAGGAAAGCGGTATTATCCCGCCATATGTTACTGAAATGATTTCCATGGGTGAAGAGTCCGGTTCTTTGGACTCCATGCTTGGAAAAATAGCTGAACATTATGAACGTGAAGTGGATCAGTTGGTTAAAAATCTCACTTCGCTTCTTGAACCGGTGATGATTCTGGTCATGGGCGCGGTGGTCGGATTTATTGTTATGGCAATCCTGCTGCCGGTTTTCCAGATGCAGCTGATGGCAGGGTAAATATTTTTAGGTAGGTTTTTATATTGTGGGCATTTCTCAAAATGGATGGAGGTATTCCGTGTTGAAGCGAATTCTGTTGATTCTGTCGGTTGCTGTTCTGATTTCCGGTTGCGCTAATAAGCAGATGATTAAGGAGCAGATTGCCGAGGCAATCCGTGAAAACCCTGAGATTGTTCTGGATGCCATGCTTGAAAGAAAAATGGATATGCTGGTGATTCTCGAGCAGGGCATAAGTGAGCGCGAGAAGTTAAAGCGCGAAGCAAGGCTGGAAGCGGAAATACAGAATCCGTTAAATCCTCAAATTCAGGCTGAGAGGATTCTGCTTGGCAATGCTGATTCTCCTGTAACTATCGTTGAATATTCGGATTTTCTTTGCCCTTATTGCAGTAAGGGAGCAAGCGTGGTCAGTAAGCTGGCTCAAGATCAGCCTGAAAAATACAGGGTTGTTTTCAAGCATCTGCCCATGCATTCGAAGTCGCGGGAGCTGGCTCTTTATTTTGAAGCCATAGCCCTCTTTGATAAGGCAAAGGCTTATCAGTTTCATAATCTCGTCTTTGAGCGCCAGAAGGAACTTTATGATGATAATTCCGGTGCTGTGCTGAGCAACATTCTTGGCGAAGTAGGCGTTGATCCTGAACAGATCAGGAAAATTGCCAATTCTGCTCAGGTTCAGGAATATCTGCTGGCTGACGGAAAAGAAGCCGGAGAATTCAAGATAGATGCAACCCCTACATTCCTCATTAATGGTGTTGTTGTACGGGGTTACCTTCCCGTGGATATGTTTGAAAAGAAGGTAAACCTGATTCTTGAAAAATCGAATCAGAATGCAGCAGATGCAACGCAAGAAGGAGACATCTGTGAAGACTGCCTGAACCAGATGTGATTGGTTCAGGGCAGGTCAAAACAGATGAGGCCAGTTGTATTTAAAAGTCTGTTTTTAAGGTGGCTTCTACAAGTGATGCGAACTCTTCTATAGGTACAGGGGGGCTGTAATAGTATCCCTGCATAACCTCGCAGCCGAGCTCTCGCATGTAGTTGTATTGTTCCTGAGTTTCAATCCCTTCGGCAACAGTTGAAAGATCGAAGCTCTTGGCCAGAGACATTATAGCTTTCACCAGTTTCTGGTCTGACTTGTTTTGTGGCAGCCCCGCAACAAAGGACTGATCTATTTTTAAAGTATGCATGGGCATGTTCTTCAGATGCGACAGTGATGAGTAACCTGTTCCGAAGTCATCGATAGATAATGTAATACCAAGTCTGTCCAGCTTCTCAAGTGTCTTCTTGGTTTGTTCAATATCGTCCATGACAGTTGATTCGGTTATTTCCAGTTCAAGGCAACTGGGAGATATTGCCGTCATGGCAATAATATCCATTATGTTTTTCATCAGTTGTTTTTGCTTGAACTGCCGTAAGGATAAATTCACCGAAACCTTTAAATTGGTGCCAAATCTCTGGTTCAGTTCTACCGTATCTAAACAGGCGGCTTCAAGTACCTGCTCGCCTATAGGTACTATCAAGCCGGTTTCTTCAGCCAGCGGAATGAATTCAGCCGGAGAAATAATGGTTCCGTCCGGTTGTATCCATCGAACAAGGGCTTCCATTCCGACAATTGTATTGTCATGCAAATTCACCTTTGGTTGATAGTAGACGGTAAAGCCGTTGCTGCTGGCTGTCTGCCTCAGCTGATTCTCCATGGAAATTCTGCGCAGTGCTGACTTTGTAAGGCCCGGAGTGAAAAGGTGGTATCTGTTTCGGCCCTCTTGTTTGGCTTTATTCATAGCTGTGTCGGCATTTCTTACCAAAGAATAAGGGGTCTCACCGTCATCGGGATATAAGGCAATGCCAATGGAAGGTGTAATGGTGAATTGATGCGAATTAACATTAAAAGATTGTGCAAATAAACTAATTAATTTGTCTGCCATGACTGCTGCACCATGCTTGTCCTGTAGATCCGTGAGCATGATGACAAATTCGTCTCCTCCGATGCGGGAAACGGTATCCTTTTCATTGATAAATTCTCTTATTCTGGTCGCAGCTTGTTGTAAAATAGTGTCTCCGATGACATACCCAAGAGAATCATTAATGTTTTTAAAATTATCTAAGTCTATAAATAGTAATGCTATACAATTATTGGCCTCCTTTGAAGAGGCTATTGCCTTACGTATACGATCTATGAGTAGTGTCCGGTTGGGGAGTCCGGTAAGAGCGTCATGGTATGCCTGATGTTGTATTTTTCTTTGGCTGGCTTTTGCTTCAGATATATCCCTAAATACAGCAATATAATTAACAACTTCACCATTTACGTCAGTGATCGCTTTTATTGAAATCCATTCAGGAAAAACTTCTCCGTTTTTTCTGCGGTTCCAAATTTCACCTTCCCACATCCCCTTTGCTTTAATCTATTTCCATACTCCTTTATAAAAAGAAGGTTTATGCCGGTTCGATTTAAGTATGCTGGGATTCTGCCCTATAGCTTCCTTTTCAGAATATCCTGTGATGTGGGTGAAAGCGTCGTTTATGTATCGAATATTATTGTTACTGTCAGTTATAGTCACTCCCTCTGAGGAATGTTTGAATACTTCTGTCGCGAGGTTGAGTTGTTCTGTCTGCTGGTCGACTGTTTTTTTTAGTTGGTCTTTAGCTTTTCGAAGTTCTTTTTCGTTGTTTTTCTGGGAAGTAATATCTCTTCCAATGCTGTTAAACCATTTAATTTTATTTTCTGAGTCTTTAATGGCAGTTATTGTCCATAATACATAATGAAAATTGCCGTTTTGATGTATCTGTCTATTAATATATGAAAAGCTTGAACTCGAATCTTTCAGCCAATTATTGAAGGCTTGCGCTGTTGCCGCCTTGTCTTCATGGTGCACAAAATCAAATGCAGAAAGCCCAACACATTTCTCAGGGCTAAGCCCGTAATATTTTTGCGCAGAAGGACTAACGTATAAGAAACGACCATTAGTACCCACTTGCGTAAAGAGGTCATCAGTGTGCTCAATGAAGTCTTTAAATGTGAATCCTTCTTCAGAAAAAAGCGGACGGATATTTTTCGAATTATTTGATTTCATGATTAAAAATTACATGTGCTAATGGTGTGTTTTGTCCCGTTTTCTCAACCGAATGAACTAAACATCTTAGAAATTATGTGGTTTGATTCATGCTTGTGTCAAGGGAGGATTGGGAACATCAAGCCAAACGAGCCACATATGCGAAGGATTGAATTATTTTCAGAAAAATGCCGGGCTGAGACAGGAGTTAACGACGAGAATAATATATTGTCTCATTGCAAAAAATATATTTTTGCGGCTTTCAGGAAAGAAAATTTTATTCATAGGTAATCACAGGGTAATGGCGATAGCTGCGATATCATCATGGGTTTTGAAGCGGGGGTAGGTGCAGCATCTGCGATCGGTAGCCTCGATGCTGCGGATATGGTCCCGAAGCCCCTTGAGTCCTGACTGACGGAATAGATAAACCTGTTCGCTGTATGCGCGCTCTTTCCACGGTTTTTCATTGGGTATAAGCAGGCCGTCTGTAAACAGAAGAATGCTGCTTACATTGATCAGCTCATGGTTTCCGGTTTTGAGAAAATTTATTGCTTCAGGTTCGCCATTGAAAACACCGTAATCAAGATTCATGCGGCAGCGGACTTTCGCGATCTGGTCATGCAGGGCCACTCCGATGGGGTCCTCTGTAGACGGGCCTACTTCCTTCCACATGCTCAATGTTTCCATATCCTGATCAGCGCACTGGCAAAGGAATTCAAAATCACCGTTTTCGTAAATGCATACTATCCGGCAATCACCTATCTGAGCCCATTCCAGCATATCACCTTTAACGCGGACAACTGCCGCGCTGGTACTCCAGAGGTTTCTCTTGCTGGATAGATTGACCTCACGCTGAACCATTTCCTGTCTGATTACCCGGTTGGCCCTTTCAGCCAGCTCCTGCATGGTTCCGTGATTCTTGCGGAATTCTTCTCCGGCAAGGTTGGAAGCCAGAAAACCGCCCGTGTGGCCGTTTTCGTATGTTTCGGAACTCAGACTGGTGGCACCGTCGAACACACCGAAAAGATTGTCCTCCATGACGAGGCAATCTTCGTTAATGACTCCGGTGCCGTGCTCTATGAGTGACTCAACCTGCATCTTTGTCCCATAGCAGGAATTTAAAAATCATATCAAATAGCTAAGTTCTATTGCTTGAGCTTGCATCTATCGAAGTGTTCGATATAAATATGGGGTAATCGTCAATGATGAGAAGGGATATTGACCGGATCGTGAAACATGCCTATGCCTTGGATATGAGAATCCTTCATCTTTTAAGCCAGATTCCCGACGCCACAGGCAGCGGCAAATATGTGCAGGAAATGATCCTGCAGAGCCTGAATCGCGGGTATAAACCATTTCTTGTGGCAGGTGTACCCAAGGGGTTCAAACTCGAAGATACGCCGCTTGCCGGAGTAATCGAGCCGGATCATTGCCTGTTTGTGCGTTTTGAAGACCGGGATCTTGATTTTAAGGTGGTCGGTATGAGCGATGTCATGCCTTACCCCAGTACTGTCTGCTCCGAACTGGGAGCGAAGGAAGTCGCTGCATATCAAAAGGAGTTCGGAAAGGTTGTAGCCAAGGCGGTTAAATCATTTTCACCGGACCTGATTCATTCGAATCATTTGTGGATGGCAACAGCTGCAGCCAGACGGGTCGCGCCGGACATTCCTCTGGTCACAACCTGCCACGGCACATGTTTGCGTCAGCATCACTTATGCCCTGAGCTGGGCCGCTCCTTATTGGCTGATCTGGCTGGCATCGACCGAATCATTGCCTTGTTTGAACAGCAGAAACAGGAAATTCTGAAGCTTTTAAACATGCCTGAGGAGCGGGTGGCAACCATCAGCGGCGGATTCAATCAGCAGTGCTTTTATACGTGTTCTGATGAATCTGGTCAGGATACAGTGCAAATTCTTTACGCAGGTAAGCTCAACCGGGCAAAGGGCGTTCCTTGGTTGCTTCGTTGTCTGGCTGACCTCGATGACCTGCTGTTCCATCTGCATCTGGTGGGCGGGGGCAGCGGCCCTGAAAAGCAGCAATGTTTGGACCTTGCCGCTCAACTGGGTGACAGGGTTACAGTGCATGGCGTTCTTTCACATCAGGAGCTTGGAAGCCTGATGCGCTGCGCCCATATTTTTGTCCTGCCCTCATTTTTCGAAGGACTTCCGCTGGTCCTGCTTGAGGCATTAGCCTGCGGCTGTCGTATAGTGACCACGGATTTACCCGGAGTTAAGGAATTGTTCTCCGGGCAATCACGGCAGATGGTCCGTATGGTTAATCTTCCTCCATTACAGACAATTGATTCCCCCCGTCCTGAAGATGAACCCTTGCTGGATAAGTTGCTTCAGGAAGCTCTAGCAGCCAGCATCTGCGAAGTGCAGGAAAACGTAGAACCTGATTTCACCGCAATTACCAAGCTTACAGCCCCTTACACATGGGCTAATATTTTTCAGAGGATTGCGGCAGTTTATGATCAGGCTCTTGCACGATAATTATTCCACAGAATCCGGGGATCTGCTGCTTAATCCCTTTTAAAAAGGGAAGATTTAAGATGGAATCTGGCCATCATCTTCTGCACGGCCACTCGGGACAGATCGGAGTTACGGGCTGCTTCTGAAACATTGCCGCCGGTACGGGATAAAAGATCGCTTATGTAGCTTCTGCTGAAACTGTCCACCAGCTGCTGTTTGGCTTCTTTGTATGGCAGGGAAGACATGGAGTCGCTTCCGGCATCCGCTGACATCTTACCCTCGGCCAAGTCGACAGCCAGCATGGTTATGGATTCCCCGGTGCTGAATACTGCAAGCTTGCGCATGGTGTTTTGCAGCTCGCGGACGTTGCCGTTCCAGCTCTGTGCACTTAGGTGTCCAACAACAGCCGGATCAAGGTTTTTTTCGGGCAGCCCCAGTTCAATGCAGGCTTTTTGCGCAAAATAGCGGGCCAGTAAAGGGATATCTCCAGTTCGCTGTTTCAGAGGCGGCAGGTTCAATGGGAGTACATTCAAGCGATGATAGAGGTCTTCGCGGAAAGTTTTTTCAGCTACGCGCCGGGGTAGGTCCTGATTGGTGGATGCAAGAACCCTTACGTCGATGTTCTTTGAGCAGTCTGAACCGACAGGGCGGATTTCTCCTTCCTGCAATACGCGCAACAACTTGGCTTGGGTTTCCAGCGGGATATCGCCGATTTCATCGAGCAGGATTGTTCCGCCGTCAGCACGCAGGAAAAGTCCTTCGCGGTCATGGTCAGCTCCGCTGAAGGCTCCTTTAACATGACCGAAAAGTTCACTTTCGAGGAGATTTTCGGGGATGGCTGTGCAGTTGACCGTTACATAAGGCTTATCCGCACGGGAACTCAGGTCGCGGACCATTCCGGCTACCAGTTCCTTGCCCGTGCCGGAGTCGCCCATGATCAGGACATTGTAGTCAGTGCGGGCTACAGCTCCGATGGATTGTTTCAACTGCTGCATGAGCGGGCTCTGGCCCAGCAAACGGTCTTTGTGCTGTTCAATCTGCGCTCGCAGCAGTCTGTTTTCCTCAAGTAAACGGCTTCGTTCCAGCCCTTTGCTGATGACCCGGAACAGGTTTTCCTGCTCAATGGGCTTGGTCACGAAATCGTAGGCTCCGGCCTTGAGCGCATCTACTGCCGTCTCCACTGTTCCATGTGCGGTAAGCATAACCGCGGAAAGTATGTCATTTTGCGCAAGTGCGGTTTTTAAAAGTTCAAGACCGCTCATTCCGGGCATTTGCAGGTCGCTGACCATCAGGCTGATCTGCTGTGAATTGAGCACAGCAAGTGCCTGCTCGCCGTTGAAGGCAGCGAGGACTTCATTTTCGGGGAAGGCTACTTCAATCAACCTTTTAATTCCCCGGGCAAAGTCTTCCTGATCGTCAACTATCAGTATCTTCTGTTGGTGTATTTCAACCATTATTCATCCTTAGCAGTGAGGGGGAATTTGAGGGTGAACACGGCGCCGGACAATTCTCCTTTGTCCTCATCACCGTTTTCCACTTCAATGGAACCGCCTATATCGCTCATAAATCCAAATACCACAGCCAGTCCAAGCCCGGAACCTTTGTTTACTTCCTTTGTGGTGTAGAACGGGTCGAAAACATATTGCAAGTCTTCCTGTGCGATTCCGGGGCCGTTGTCCATGATTTTGAATACGACCTGTTCAGGTCCTTCCATAGCTAGGGAGACCTTTAACCTGCCCTCATTTTCCGGCACTGCGTCGAGGCCGTTTAAAAGCAGGTTGGCAACAATATGTTCAAGGGCTTGCGGCTCAACATTGAGCTTAGGAATTGATTCATCAAGGTCAAGCTCTATTCTAGCGCCCTGCTTATCTGCCTGAATGCGGAAAACATCGGCTACTTCACGGATGATCGCGGAAAATTCGGTTCCGGTTGCCGAGGAGACCTTTGGACGGGCGAAGTTTAAGAGGTCTTTCAGTACGGTCTGGGCCTGTCGGGTGTGTTTGAGGATGACTTCAATGTCTTCCGCACTCTGGCCGCTGGCCCCTTTTTTCAAGAGTTCAGCATAGCAGAGAATTACTCCCAACGGATTGTTGATTTCATGGGCCAGCCCTGCGGAAAGTTTACCTACTGTGGCCATTTTCTCCGCCTGAGTCATCTGGGCCAGCATTTTTTTCTGGCTGGTTGTTTCATGGACGTAGACAACCACCCTGCGTTCATGGGGATTTTCCGTATGGTGAATGGGGTAGATATTGATTGCAAAAGAACGGCCTTCAGGAAGTGAAACTTCCCGTGAAAGGGCTTCGTTCATAAGCAATGATTTGGAAATACCGCAATTCGCTGAATCTCCCCAGCCGTGGCAGAGCAGGCTTACAACCCCTCCGTCCGTGATGCAGCCTTCAGACAGTTCTTCCCCAAGCTTGCGTGCGGATTCGTTGGCAACGATGGGAGCTCCGGTTCCGTCTGCAAGCAGAAGCGGATCGCTGATACCCTCGAATATCGATTGCAGGTTGGTATTGTGGCGCACAATGCTGTTCAGGGCGGAAATACTGTCCGCCGCAATCCCGAGCTGGCGGCCGATGGCCCGTAGTACTCCACGGTCTTTTTCACGGAAGGACGAACCTTCCTTGCGGAACAGGCAAAGCAGACCCTCAGCACTACCCGAAGAAGATTCCACGGGAAGATAGGCCCGGTCACCAAGGATGAGCGAAACCGAGTTGGTCAGCAGTTCCACCCAGTTGTTCGGTAGTTCCGGGCGTTCAGTATTTTCCGGTATGGAATAGAAATTCTTGCTGGAGAATGTGCAGACATATGCAGTCCGTTCAAGATTGAATCTCTTGTGGATCAGGGGCAATGCTGCTTTCCATAATTCTCCGCGTGACTGGCTGCTGCTTGATCCGGCCAGAAGCTGCACAAAGAGTTCTACATCTGACTGGCGGGCAGAGGCTTCCTGTTCGAGTTCAACGGTCCGTTCCTCGACCATATGTTCGAGGTTGGAGGCATAGTCCTGAAGTCTCTGGCGGGCATCGAACATGTAATCGCTGAGTTTTTCAATACCTCCGATCATCTCGCCTATTTCATCTTCCTGTTCCACTTCACGGAATAGGGCAACTCCCTTTTCATCGCTGAAATTGCGGCGGAAGTTGGTGGTCAGGATGCGGATGTTATTGGCTACGATGCGCTTGAAAAGCATGTTGGTGGCTCCGAGGTAGAGGAGTACCGCCAGCAGGAAAACTCCAATGTAGCTCATTATGGTCTCTTGGATGTGAGCCACGGATGCACTGACCGGCAGGCCTACGAAATCAATGCCGCCGACACTGTCCTGTGTGTGGTTGAACCCGCGGTTTCCGTAAAGTTCAATCAGCTCCACCGGGGCATCTTCGATTTTACCGTGACAGCGCAGGCAGCTCTTTTTGAAGACAGCCGGGCGGGCCATGACAAAATTCTTTTCGCCTTTGATATTTTTATAGCCTTCCCAGAGTTTTTGCTGCGGGTTCTTGCGGAAATATTCAATCAGTTCCAGCTCGATTCCTTTTGCTTCATAGGCGGGATTGCGGGATTTTTCAGCTACCCGGCGATAGGTGAAGGTTGACGGCTCGTTCTCATCACGGGCCATGATGTTACGGGTTACAAATGAAGAAGACATGGCCTGAATGATGAATTTCTCCTGCAGTTCTTTGTACATCTGCGGACGGAGCACGCCGCGCACGTAATTCTGCACTGAATCCACCTGTCCGAAAACCATACTCGCTTTTTCGCGTACAACGTTTTCGAGTACTTGGCTCATGTGAGTGGAAAAGCCCGCAAAAAGAGCGCCACAGATGACCAGCGAGGTCAGGATGAGGCTCAGCAGAAATTTGCTTTGAATGGAGTATGGTCTGGGAAGTTTCATATTTTGCCGCCTGTTCAGGACAGTACAACCGGGGTATCCGTTGTCAAGTCCGCAATCCTTGACCGTAATCGACTGCGATGGTTATTATCTTATTAAATGGGGTGTTTTTTGGGGCGGACTGATTAAGGGCAGGGGGAGCCATGAACAGTTTAATCCTTTTTTTTACAGCGGTTCTGGCTGGGGTCATCAGTGCGGATATGTTTGTCCGGGGCTGGAACGGATTTCTTGAATGTGCTGCTTCTCTGGTTCTCTTTTTTCAAAGGAAAATTTCTGCAAAGACTTTTCTGGCCCGCTTGGGCGGATCATTACCTGTGACCATTCTTTGTTTTTTACTTCTGATACTTTGTTTTAAAGTCTACTTTTCCATTCTGGGATTAGGATCCGGCGAGCTTGAACAGCTAGGTTATTTTTTCGGAGCTGTTCCCCGTACCGGGTATTACCTGATCAGTGCGGGGAAGATGATCGATACCATGTTCAAACCCTGATCATAGAACCGGATCCTATTCCGGGCCGGGTCCGTGGGGCAGGTATTCCATAGAGCTGCGCGCATTGTGGTCTGCATGCCCAACTATTTCCACGTCGGTGTAGTAGAATTCACCTGTTTCAATATCTGATTCAACAACGAAATCCGCCAATGTGCGGAAGGCCGGGGTTGTGTCTATGAGCATGGGACCTGCCACAAAGACCATGGCCCAGATAACGGAACATGTGGCGAAGAAAGAAATAATTCTGAGGCTGAGAGTTTTATTTTTCATGATAAGTTCCTCGTTTTAGGGGGCGGAGGGAAGCGACTTGCGCCTCCCTCCTTTGGTGGGGAGATTTCAATTGTCTAGATTTTGGAAGTAATGTCCGGGAAGACCACGTAGAACATGAGGTAAGCCATGAGCAGGGTCAGGCACAGGTTGAGGGACTGGCCGCATACGTAAAGGATGAGCGGCTTTCCGCCTTTGAAGTAGTGCTTGAGTTCACGGAAGTTGGTTGCCAGTCCGATTGCTGCAAAGGAGAGGCAGAAGAACCAGCCGCGGAAGATGCGGGAGAAGCCGCGCAGTACACCCTGGTCGATCATGGTGAATCCGGCGTCGGAACCGAGAGAGGTGTAGACGATGGAGAAGATCACGGATGCGGTCAGGAATCCGAGCACGAATTTGGGGAAACGGTGCCAGATTTCCATGGCGTGTACTTTCTGTCCTTCAACAGCTTCAACCTTGGTTGCCCAGTAGATTGCAATACCGAATGCGGTCACACCGATAAGTACGTTCTGGATCATTTTGATGGTCGCTGCCACGTAAAGAGCCTTTTCGGAAAGGAAGGCTCCGGCTGCTGCAACAGCACCGGTGGCGTCGATGGTACCGCCCATCCATGCTCCGCCGAGAATAAAGGGCATTCCGGTACCCTTAATGATGGCGGGCATGACGATCATCATGATGGAAGTAAAGACAAGGGAAAGGCCGATTGCGAGGGTAAGTTCCTCTTTCTTGGCCTTACATGCCGCCGCCGCTGCAATAGCTGCGGAAGTACCGCAAACGGACATGTCAGCGGAGATAACCATATTCAGGGTCTTGGAAGGCATCTTGATAACTTTCTGACCGAAGATGAAGGTAGTGATCAGAACAACAGGGGTTACTACCCATGCTACGAAGATACCGGGAATGCCGATGGCGACGACCTTGTTGAACAGAACTTCCGCACCGAGCAGAACCAGTCCGGTCTTAATGAAAAATTCAACCTGCAAGGCTTTTTTAGCCCAAGTCGGTGTCCCGATGGTGTTGGAGATGACCAGACCGATGGCAATAGCCCATGCAGCGTAACCGATACCGTATTGCTTCATGGTTGCCTGACTGGCCATAAGGTAGGAAGCTATGGCAACAGCGAATACCAGAGCGAAGCCTTTGAGGAAGGGCTTGGCGTCACCGTCGATGAAACGCATACCTATTGCGAAGAACAGTCCGAAACCGACCATGAGTGCCAAGAGAGACGGAATCAGGTTGTAAGGTTTGTTCTTGATTTTCTTTTTGGCGGAACTTTCTTTAGCGCGCAGTTTCAGCCAGGATTCAATGGATGAGGAAGCTGCGGTGTTCAGACTTGCATCCTTAAAACCGGCCTGTTCTGCTTTCAGCTGGGCATCAAGCGCGGCTGTCTTTGCAGCAGCAGCTGCGCCCTTGGCCTTTTCATACTTGGGCATGGCTGCAGCGTTTTTGGCATCAGCCTGTTCCTGAGTCTGGATAAAAGCGTCCAGAGGGTTGGTTGTCCATTTCTGGGGTTTAGCCATGAAGCCATCAATGGCCTTACCTATAGAGGCGTCTTTGGCCTTGATTTTTTCTTTTGCGGTCTGGGCTTCGTACCATGCCACGGTCTTGAAGGGAGCACGGGCGGCTTCCTCGGTCATGATCGCGTTCTGCTTGGCGAACTTTGCTTCCATATCCGCAGGCTTGTTGTTGAAGAAGATTATCGCGCCGACGGTCAGGATCAGGAATCCCAGCCAGATGGCCCAGTAATCTTCTTTTTTCCAGAGGTCTGACCAAGAGCTCGAAGCCTTGTCGACCACCACGTCGCTATTCTGATTAACTGCACTTTCTGCCATTTCTAACGTTCCTCCAAAAGTATTTTGCAAAACAGGCCTAGACCTGCGTGTGTCCGTAGGCATGCTATAGGCAAAAGACGGGCCAGAATTTATGTCTTCTTAAATTACTGAAAATAAACGACTATTGTTTGTGGGGGTGATTACTTGGGCTTGCAGTTGCCCTTCGTGTACTGCAAAGTGACGTTTGCAGTTGAGGATTGCGCGACAGGCAGTGAATAAATATTTGGATAAGGAAAGATCCTCACTATATGGTCAGGCCAGACTTTATTGTTGACATATATGTCTGAGGGAGCGTATTAGCCGGCCTATAAGACGGGGGCTTGTTTTTTGTTGCAGCCGAACGATAGATAATATTGGAAACTTTTTTGTTTTACTCGTCCTCACGGAGATAGGGAAAGACTCTCATTTTATCCTCAATAATTTTAATATTTGATGGTTCTCACAGTAAGTTAAGTCAAGAATCTGGTCCTGGCCGTTAGCAATACTTTATAAATAATACGTGTGAAATTTCTATGGATAGCATCAGTATTTATTGTAGATACTGATGGTAATTCCTTGCGTCTTGTGGACTTAATATAAGCTTAATATATTAAATAAGGGATTTATATAGCTATGGAGAAAGATAGAAGATTTATTGTTGTTGATGACCATCAATTGGTCCGTAGTAGCTTGAAAGCAATAATAGAAAAAGTAGATGGATGGACGGTAATCGCAGAAGCCGAAAATGCTTCGTCTGCTATAAAGCTGTGTCATGAAGTCACTCCCGATGTAATGCTTGTAGACATATATTTACCAGAGCCTGACGGACTGAAAGTTATCGAATGTGTAAAGGGGCTTAATCCTGATATTCGGGTAATGGCGGTCACAGCTCTTGTGGACGATGAAAATGTACTCGCAGCCTTGAAAGCAGGAGCAGACGGATATTTAGATAAAAGCGAGACTCAGGATAATATTGCAAAGGCTATTCTTCGCGTAACTGAAGGTGATCCATATTTCAGTCCTAATGTTTTGCGCATTATGAAGGAAGGTTTTCTGAAAGGAAGACCAAACGAATCTGGAGATCATTTTGCAGAACTCACTAAGAGGGAAAAGGAATTGGTAGGGTGTATTCTTGAAGGGATAGTTAAGGAAAAAGAGCTTGCAGCACATCTATTTATTGAGATCAAAACTGTGCAGAAACATAAAACCAACATTTATCGCAAGCTCGGAATTTCAAGTCTGCATGAACTCTTACAGATAGGCGAGGAGGCAACTTTCTAAGTTGTCGTTAACCCTGCAATTGATATGTGCTATTTAACTATTAAGTTGTGTACGTGTTGCTCTAATATAAAACGGTGGGTGTAACTCTACCTGTTTATAATGAGGGCTCTTATCTTTGCTCTAAAATGGCTTTTGCGTAGTGTTTTCAGGATGATTGTTGGCTTATGTGGGGTGTGAAGCGTTAGCCAAATCGTTTCAATCGGCTTGAGAACTGCTATTGGAAATTATATAAACCTATAAAGGAGATAAAGATGAGAAAAGTATTTATGATAGCGGCACTTTTCAGTCTGCTGCTCATGGCCGGATCCGCTTTTGCTGGGAACGCCATCCTTGATTCTCTGGAAGCACAGGGCGCTCAAACTGTTGCCATGGCTGACCAGGAACTTGATCAGGTTCGTGGTACTGCTGCCATGCCTATGACTTTGAATGGTGTCCGTGAGCACCATGTGACTTACAAGGGCTGGGGAAGCTATGGAGATTACCGCTCCT
Organism: Maridesulfovibrio sp.; assembly: GCF_963666665.1. Classification (NCBI taxonomy): domain Bacteria; kingdom Pseudomonadati; phylum Thermodesulfobacteriota; class Desulfovibrionia; order Desulfovibrionales; family Desulfovibrionaceae; genus Maridesulfovibrio; species Maridesulfovibrio sp. Next base: position 2,978,961 of record NZ_OY762999.1, on the reverse strand, counting down.
ATAATTATATGGGTTCCAGCTTCACCCCAGGATCAAAGGTATTCAAAGGGAAAAAAGTTGTCGGTGATTATTGGCAGGCAAATGATTCTTGTAGCCCGAATTCATGGCAGTCATATAGGTCTTACACTAAAGAATATCTTTATAGAGTAGTAACTGCTTCTGGTGGTATAACTTCTACTGGCTTTCATTCTAGTAGCTGGAACAGACCTGCCAGTGTTTATATGTGGTAGAGATTTATCCTGTTAGCAGTTCTAAGTAATTTCATTGGCACCCCCGTCCTTTTAGGGCGGGGGATATATTTGTGCGTGTTGACGTAAACATTCATTTGATCATATCAGCATTTTTGTAGATTAGTTCAGTCGATCTACCTTAACATCCAGAATATCCATTAACTCTTGTATGCGTTTACTGTTGGGATCATCAGCGAACATTTGATGAAGATCTCTTTCAAATTTTTCTTGATATTCTTTTGGCATTTTTCCCAACTTTTCCCCGGTAATATCATGTTTCTTTAAACATGCATCATAGATACGAGTGAGTTCTTTATCGTATTCTGGCCAAGCTTGCGTTTGTTCTGCTGTGGCAGTTTGTTTATAGACTGGGCCGTATCTGCCGACTTCTGTGACCAGTATGCGGCAATCAGGGACATACTTGATAACTGAATCTGGAAAATAAACCCCAGCTTCAGGGTCGTAACCTGCATCCTTCTGCGCTTTTCTAGCCTCCTCCGAAATCGTAACGGTATCGCCTTGGGATTTATTCGGAACAGTCTTCTCATTTGCTTGTGTGGAAGAATTATTACGTGTCTTTTGAATTTGATTTGCTTGATATGCACTGGTTGCTGCTGAAATGTTCATACATGTTCTCCTTAAATAAAAATTGAACGCCCCTTATTTTGGGATCATTTCTCTTGTAAGGAAAAAGTTTCCCTGTTCGTTAAATCAAGCAATGCATATGCCAAGGATGTGATTTTTTGACTAACTCGTACGAAAGAGTAGGGGAGGCGCGTGCATGGCTGACCCCTCTTAATCTTTTGAATACTCTTTTTCCCACTTTAATCTGATTATTGACTCTTGTGTATTCATGTCCTTTGCTAAATACGAGTACCTACCAAAATAGAATGCGCCCTACTTTTTGCCTGCGCATGTGTATTTTATGAAAGCCTTGATGTAATCAGTGCATCTGTCCGATCTCAGATAGTGAGTTAATAGTTATAATTATTATTGTAGTCAGAAATTCTAGATTCTTCAATTTGGTGAGTAGGTATGAAAAGAATATTGATCGCTTTTATTTTTGTGTTCTGTTTAGCAGTAGAACCTGTTTTGGCAGATTCTGTAATCATGAAAAACGGAGATAAAATTACAGGTGACTTGATTACGTTTCATGGTGGAATATGTATTTTTAACACTATCTACGGCTCAACAGCTAGGATAGAATCAAAAGACATTGCTGTAGTTACCACCGATAACGAATTTAATATTGAATTTAAAAGTGGTGAAAAGATTATCGGGACACTACAGCATGATGGAGATGGAGGGAATATCGCCCTGACTAAAGGCTTCGGCCACATTCGTCTTCAACCTGATTCCATTGTATCCATGAGCCGCAATTTCCCTAATGCTAAGAATGATAGCGGAGATGATTCAAAAGAGAAAAATGATTCTTTTGGAGAAGAACAGGAGAAAGAACCTCCATTGGATTTTCTGACTGGGACAACAGTATTGTTGCAACCGGGACAAATGGAGCTGGAGACCGGGATAAGCTATAAGTACTCACGAACAAGTTATTCCATGATGCAGGTGGGGTACTTTCAAAGAGCTGCACATACGGCCAGAATGCTTCAGCTGGATGCAACGTTCAGGGTTGGAGTCATGGAGGATATGGAAGCATGGCTGAATGTTCCCTTTACATATACAAGTGTAGATGATGTTTCTACCAATGAATTTACCCGCAGTGACAGCAAGGCAGGGCTGGGAGACATCTCGTTTGGAGGGCAGTATCTGCTTGTTCGTGAATCTGAGAATACCCCTTCAATTGCAGCGACATTAAGTGTCGGTATTCCTACCGGGGAAAAACGGTACTACGAGCCAAGCTCTACATGGAAAGACCCCCTGAACAATAGCAGTGGGCATTGGCGTATTACTCCCGGGGTATCGGTTGTACAGACCTTGGATCCGGCAATTGTTTATGGTGGGGTTAATTTAAATTACGCGCTTCCGGACACCATAGACGGTTATAAATTGAACCCGGTTGGGGGATTTCCAGTTATGCCGGGTTAGGTTTTGCACTTAATGAACAGCTCTCACTGGGATCACGCCTGACCTATTCCTATTACGCACCAATGAAAGCGGATAATGTTGAGATCAAAGGTTCGGAGACTGAGCCGCTTGATCTCTCATTTTCAGCCTCTTACCGTATTGCCAGTAATCTGACTCTGACACCTGAATTGACTTACGGTTTGAATGATGATGCAGGTGCTCCCCTTCTCTCATTGAGAGCTGCATGGAAATTCTAATGAGGTGTTTCTGTATTCTTATTCCACTTCTGATGTTTGTTGCATTTCCTGTTGTTTCGATAGCCGGATCTCCATACATTTCACTGCAGTCAATGAAGAAATTGAGTATGAAAGGCATTGAAAAACAAACACTTGATTATTCCTGCGGTGCTGCTTCTCTGGCTTTGCTGTTACAGAATTATTTCAGTGATGTAATAGATGAGAAAACTATCCTTGCCGATATAACTCATCGCCTTTCTTTGGATGAATTAAAGGTGCGCATTGAGGAAGGGTTTTCAATGCTGGACTTGAAGGAAGCAGCTCAAAGACTGGGATACATGGCAGACGGGGTTATGTTAAAACCTGAGCATGTTAAATTGCTTAAAGGTCCAATCATAATCCTTTTGCACAGGGAAAAGACAAATCATTTTGTTGTTCTTAAGGGCTCGGAGCAAGGGCGGGCTTTCATTGCAGATCCTGTGAGGGGACATGTCAGGGTACCGCTCCGGTCTCTTTGGGCAGAGTGGAAAGGTGAGACCCTTGTCGTAGGTCGAGCTGGATTTGGATTACCAACGAAGCATGGGCTTACTTGTCCCAAAGGAGGCCGTGTGGCACCAGAAATGGAAACAGCTCGGTTTATGCAGTCCTTGCGGGTTTATTGATTCATAATACATAAAGCTTTTCTCTTCTTTATTGCCTCGCAGTATGCAAAATAATGCGGGGCTTTTTTGCGTCCTTCTTTGTTTCCCGAAGCGATCAAGTATGTTACTGTTTATCTGGCCTCTAGTCTGTTTGTGCCTGTTGCAGTCAGGATATCTATCTGATTTTCCAGCACGTATTCGTGAGCGGAGGAAGTATGGAACTACTCGATCTGGGCAGGAAACCTGTAAGTGAAGCAAAACCGGCCGGAGCGGATGCCCGCTACGAACCGGAGTATGACCTTTTGCAGCAGGAAATCGACAAGCTTGCCAGCGCCACAGCCGGAGGTGCGGTGGATTGGAAGCGGGTGGTCAAGCTCGGTTCTGTTATTTTGAGCAGCAAGTCCAAGGACTTGAAAGTAGCCTCATATCTGGGGGTAGGACTTTTGCATCTTAGAGGAGTGGAGGGGCTATCCGCCGGGACTCAACTTCTGCTCGATCTGGTTTCCAACTTCTGGGACACCCTTTACCCGGCCAAGAAACGCATGCGCGGAAGGTTTGGAGCCATCAGCTGGTGGAACGAGAATGCGGAGAAATTTCTGAAGAATTATGATGGAGGCGAGCTGCCTAAAGAAGTTGTCGATCTGCTGGATAAGCGGATTAACGATTTTGATGCAGCCTTGGCGGAAAAATCTGAGGAAGCACCAATTCTTCGTGAGCTCTCCAGCTATGTGCAGCATCTTCCCGTGACTGCGCCTGCTGAACCGGAGCATTCAGCTCCTGCTGCTGGGGGTGAGGCACCTGTCGTTTCCGCATCATCCCCTACGGTCAGTTCGGCTGATCCGGTTGCGGTTAATGTGGGCAATATCAATTCTCCTGAAGAATGCTCTGCCGGACTTAAAAACGGGCTTTCAGCTCTCGTTCCTGTTTCTGAATATTTACTTGCAAATGATCTGGCTGCAGCCGAAGGGTACAGGTTGCGGCGCATGATCGCGTGGACGTCCATTTCCGCTCTTCCTCCGGCGGAAAATGGACGGACCATGATTCCTGCACCGGACGGTCCGGTCAAAGATTCCATAGCCAGCCAGCTTAAGTCAGCTGATTTTGCCGGGGCTTTGCGTGAGGCTGAATCCCGCATCAGTGAATATCTTTTCTGGCTGGACCTTAGCCGTATGTCAGCTGAAGCCCTTAAAGGGCTGGGCGAAAATTACGCTGCAGCGCTGGCGGCCCTTGAACTGGAGACGCAATTTTACGCACAGCGCTTGCCCGCTATGGCTTCTTTGAGTTTTGCCGACGGCACTCCTTTTGCCGATCCCAAGACCCGTTCATGGTTGCAGTCCCTTGGTAAAACAGGGGCTGTCGACTCCGGTGCTGAAAGTGATGAAGTGTCTGAAATAATGGTTAAAGCCAATCATCTTGCTGCGGATAAAAAATTATTCGAGGCAGTTTCCCTTATTTGTGATAGGATCAATACATCTCCCTCCCTGCGCGCGGCTTTCAGGCTGCGTTCCGGATTGACCGGGCTTCTTACTGCAGAAGGACAGGCCGGGGTGGCCCATGCACACGCAGTCCAGTTGCTGGAACAAATTGAAAGTTCCGGACTTGCAGAATGGGAGCCGAAACTGGCTTTAAGCGGATTGCGTGCAGCCTACGAAGCCGTAGTCGCCGAGGGCGGGCCGGAGTCAGCAGCAAAAAGTATTGAGATTCTACAACGGATCAGCAGGCTGAGCCCTGTTGAGGCGTTGAAGATAAACGGAGTTAACTAAACGGTTTGGACTGTTCCCAGAAACTTTTCAGCGGAGGTCTTGAATATGGCTAAAGAAGGTTCCGTAGCTCCAAAAGAGCGGGTCAATATTGTCTACAAGCCTGATACCGGAGACGCCAAGGAAGAGGTCGAGCTTCCTCTCAAATTGCTGGTGGTCGGTGATTTCACCCAGAAAGATGATGACCGCATGGTCGAGGACCGTGATCCGGTAAACATCGACAAGGATAATTTCAACGAAGTGCTCAAGGCGCAGGATCTTGAACTGAACATGGGCGTTGAGGACAAGCTTGGCAGCGATCCCGACGCGCAGATGGCGGTCAAGCTCAAGTTTGAAAGCCTCAAGGATTTCGATCCGGACCGGATCATTAAGCAGGTTCCTGAATTGCAAAAGCTCATGGAACTCCGAGAAGCCCTGAAGGCCCTGAAGAGTCCGCTCTCCAATGTGCCGGAATTCAGGAAGAAGGTGCAGGAACTTGTCAAAGATGACGGTGCACGCGAAAAGCTGCTCAAAGAACTTGGAATCGAGTAAGGGAGATTATCCATGGCAGAAGAAAAACTTGAACAACAGCAGGCTGAGCAGTCAACAGCCGAAGTTTCGCTTCTTGATGACATCGTGGAGGCAACCAAGCTCAAGCCCGAAGACGAAGCTTATTCCGTAACCAAGGCTGGCTTGCAGGCTTTCCTTGAAGAAATGGTCAAACCTGAGCGCGCGGGAGCCAAGGTTTCCGGCAATCTTGTTGACGATATGCTGGCCCATATTGACGAAAAACTATCCGCTCAGATGGACAGCATTATTCACAACAAGGAATTCCAGAAAATGGAATCCTCATGGCGGTCACTCAAGTTTCTGGTGGACCGCACCGATTTTCGGGAAAATGTACGTATCCAGATGATGAACGTCTCCAAAGAAGATTTGCTGGATGATTTTGACGATGCCCCGGAAATCACCAAATCCGGTCTCTATAAACAGGCCTACACCGCAGAATATGGTCAGTTCGGTGGACAGCCCTTTGGAGCCATCGTCGGTAATTACGATTTCGGTCCCGGACCGCAGGATATGAAGCTGTTGCAATACACCGCATCGGTTTCATCCATGGCGCATGCACCATTTATTGCCGCAGCAGGACCGGATTTCTTCGGCATTGAAAAGTGGAGCGAACTGCCTAATCTTAAGGATCTTAAATCCATTTTTGAGATGCCGCAGTATGCTAAGTGGAACTCCTTCCGCGAATCGGACGATGCACGCAATGTTGGGCTGACCCTGCCCAAATTCCTGCTCCGTCTTCCCTATGGTCCGGAAACGCTTCCGGCCAAGAGTTTCAATTATCAAGAATCCGTTACAGACGGTGATGATGATTTCTGCTGGGGCAACACTGCATTCGCATTCGCTTCCAAGCTGACAGATTCGTTTGCCAAGTACCGCTGGTGCGCAAATATCATCGGTCCTCAGGGCGGCGGGGCAGTGGAAGATCTGCCTCTCTACCAGTATGAGGCCATGGGCGCGGTTCAAACCAAGATTCCAACACAGGTGCTCCTCTCGGAGCGCAGGGAATTTGAACTTGCCGAGGAAGGTTTTATCGGCCTGACCATGCGTAAGGGTAGTGATAATGCGGCTTTCTTCTCAGCCAACTCCTGCCAGAAGCCGAAATTCTTCGGTACCAGCAAGGAAGGTAAGGAAGCCGAGCTCAACTACAAGCTCTCCACCCAACTGCCATACATGATGATCATGGACCGTCTGGCTCATTATATCAAAGTTATCCAGCGCGAAAATATCGGCACATGGAAGGAACGTGGCGATCTTGAGCGCGAACTTAATACGTGGATTTCCCAGTATGTCACCGAGATGGACAATCCGGCACCAAGTGTGCGCAGCCGCCGTCCCTTGCGTATGGCCAAGATCGAGGTCAGCGATGTGGAAGGCGATCCCGGCTGGTATCAGGTTTCCCTGAAGGCCCGTCCGCACTTCAAGTACATGGGTGCATCCTTCACCCTTTCATTGGTGGGCAAGCTGGAGAAGGAATAGTTAGTCGAAAGAGTCCGGCAGCTGTTCATTTTTGCATGGCAGCCGCTGCATTGGTCAACCTTTAATCATGTATTTTGAGGAGAAGGGTTATGGCACTTACTTCGTATATGAAAGTAACAGGAAAGACTCAGGGACAGATCAAGGGTGATTGCACCCAGACCGGCGATAAAAAAGATACCATGCTTATCTATGCGTTGGATCACAACGTGGAAATCCCCAAGGATACCCACACCGGACTGCCCACCGGCCAGCGTATCCACAAACCGTTCACTGTGACCAAGCACGTGGACAACGCCTCTCCCAAACTCGCTCAGGCCTGCTGTAAGGGTGAGCAGCTCACCGTTGAAATTGATCATTACCACATCGATCCAACCGGAATTGAAAAGAAATATTACACCATCAAGATGGAAGAGGCGATTATCGTCAACCTGCACAGCTACAAGCCTATGACTTTCCTGCCCGACAATAAGGGTTACCATGACATGGAAGATGTCAGCTTTACCTATTCCAAGATCACTTGGACCTATGCTGACGGCAATATCGAATACACTGACGATTGGAAATCCAGCTAAAACTGATATTCAGGGCAGGGGTTTCCCCTGTCCTGAATAACGGAGACAATCTTGACCACTCAGCGACTTCTTGAACGTATCCGTTTTATGGAAGAGGACCCGGATTGGCGCGATTCTGCCGATCCGAGTCAGGTGGTCAAGTCTGTGCTCGATTATCTGCGCATGATCCTCAATACCCGTCAGGGTAATGCCCAGATCGCGCCGGATTTCGGGGTACCGGACTTTACGTCCATGATCGGGGCCACCGGGCTGGATGCCGTTCGTTCCATTGAGGAATCCATGACCGAGGTCATCCTCAAGTATGAACCCCGGCTGGCAAACGTTCACATAGAATTCGTCCCCATGGAGGATAACCCGCTGGCCCTGCATTTTAAGTTACAAGCTAAACTGGCCTTAGAAGGCCAAGACATGCCCGTAGTGTTCGAGACGGTACTCGATCCGGACGGCCAGATTTCAGTGAAAGATAATTAACGCGTACCTGATCAAACAAAACGGCGAAGCCCTAATAAAAGTTTTTGAAGAGTCCAGAGAAACTTTTTTCAAAAAGTTTCTTTGGCCCTCGGAGAGCCGCCGGAGGCATCTTAATGATCGAAAAGTATTATCAGAGGGAATTGAGTCATTTGCGCGAACTTGCGGTGGAATTCTCCAAGACCCATCCCGCGCTAGCTCCCATGCTGACCGGACCGGGTGCTGATCCTGACGTGGAACGGCTTCTGGAGGGTTCGGCTTTTTTGTCCGGCATGATCAACCAGAAGCTGGACGATGAATTTCCTGAGATAGTGCACGGTCTGGTGCAGCTGATTTTCCCGCATTATTTACGGCCCATCCCTTCGACAACTATTGTTAAATTTACTCCTAAGCCGAGCCTGATGGAAAGCATTCGGGTTCCTGCCGGAGCGCAGATCGGATCAATTCCGGTCAGCGGAATGTCATGTATCTTTTCAACTACTTATGATGTGGACTTGCATCCGCTTTCCATCACTGATGTGGAGCTGGTCAAAAGCGCAGGAACCTCCGGTTCCTTGATCATCAGTTTGGAATTGAACGGTCTTCCGCTGGAAGAGTGGGATAATTCCAGCCTGCACTTCCACCTGACCGGAGACGCGGCCTCAGCCTCAATGCGCTATAAGTATTTGTTTAATTATATCCGTGGTATTCAGGTCAGCGGCGAGGACGGAAGCTTGTGCGTACTTGGGAAGAGCAATTTCAAGGCAGTCGGCTTTGAAGATGACGAAGCTCTGCTGCCTTATCCTTCGCAATCCTTTCCGGGCTACAGGATTCTGCAGGAATATTTCATCCTGCCGGAAAAATTCCTTTTTTTCGAGATAACCGGACTGGAGAACTGGCGTAACCGGGGAAGCAGCGGAAAATTCAAGATAGTTCTGGAGCTGGAAAAGGTTCCGCAGACTTTTGACCGTTTTACTAAAGATGATCTTTGCCTGTTTGCCACCCCGGCAATTAACTTGTTCAAACGTGATGCCGAACCAGTGATTCTGGACCATAAACGCCCGGAATATCAGGTCCGTCCATCAGGTGATTCCGGTGGAGATTATCAGGTCTACTCAGTGGATAACGTGGTCGGGTATATTCAGGGCACTGTAGAGGAAAAGCCGTACAAACCATTCCATATGTTTAACCCGCAGGCCGGGGAAATGCCTGTCTATACGGTGCACCACCGCCGTTCTCCGGTACGGGATAAAACGGATATTTTTGTTTCCGTGGCTTATCCGGCGCAGGGCGAGGAGCCTATGACCGAAACATTATCCATGGCCTTGACCTGCACCAACGGAACTCTGCCAGAAAAGCTGCGTTACGGGGATATCAACAAGCCTACCGGAACTTCGCCGGAGCTGGCTTCATTTGAAAATATCCGCCAGCCCACCTCCCCGGTACAGCCTCCGCTGGGACGGAACCTGCTCTGGCGGCTGCTGTCGCATCTCTATCTCAATTATCTTTCTGTTGCGGATATGGAAAGCCTGCGGGCTATGGTCAAACTTTATATCTTTACTGATACCCGGGATCGCAGTTCAGTAGTGGCCAATACCAAACGTGTTGAAGCTATTTCCGGCATGGAGGTCAGTGAGGGAGACCGTCTGGTGCGCGGACTGGTCATGCGCGGACGGGAGATCAGGATGTCGCTCAGCTGCGACGGATTTGCCAACAGCGGCGATCTCTATCTGTTCAGCTCGGTGATGAACCGCTTTTTTTCCGGCTATGCCTCGGTCAATTGTTTTACCCGGCTGACTGTTGAGGACACCTTAAACAAGGAGATCTACAAGTGGACTGCGATGATCGGAAACCGTCCTCTTCTGTAACCGGAAAACTGTTCAATACACCGACAGGTTATTCTTTTTTTCAGGCCATCCGTCTGCTGCGGCTGCATTCGCACTATTGCACGGGCAAGGACCTTGAAGAATTCTATCGTGATCACCTGCGGGTGCGTCCGCAGCTGTCCCTAGGCTTTCCGGCAACCGATCTGACCGACATTGAGCAGAAAGAGGGTGAAGACGGCGATCTGTATCATCTCGAATCCACTTTTCTGGGACTCTACGGGGCCTCATCACCGCTCCCGGTTTTTTATACAGAGGAATTGCTGGCTGAGGCTTCGGAAGACAAGTCTGTCACCCGCGATTTTCTGAATATTATTAACAACAACGCCTACATACAATTTTTTCGGGCTTGGAGCCGTTCAAGGCTGATGATTAAGGCCGTGGATGAGCAGGATCATTCATGGCTGGAGCGTTTGGACAGCCTGCTCGGGTTCGGTCACTACAAGGCTTTTTCCCATGTCCCTCCCGAGTGTCGTCGTTATCGCCATATCGGACTTTTAACCCAATATCCGCATAGTGCTCTGGGCCTTGAAACCCTGCTCAAGGATTCTTTGCAGCATGCAAAAATCCATATTGAGCAATGCGTGTTGCGCAAGGTGAAAATTCCCGAAGACCAGCGCTTTTGCCTTGGAGAAAGCTCGAACACGCTAGGCGAGCGGTCATGGGTCGGAGAGGAGCTGGAAGACCGCAACAGCAAATTCGCGGTACATTTGCAGGGGCTTGATTCAGCTCGTTTTCACAGGCTGCTGCCCGGTGCCGAGGGCGGGGATAAGTTGGATAATCTGGTGCGCGGTTATCTGGTGGAGCCGTTCAAATATGATCTGGTCCTTGAAATGAAACCCGGGGAAGCCAACACTGCAGTCCTCGGCGGAGATCAGTGGTCAGGTCTGGGATGCGACACATGGATTTTTGCCGGGGAGCATCTGGAACATGCAAAAGCGTCTTTTTCCAATAAAGGCGGACACATTCATGAGAGGTATGAAGCATGATCAATGTAGACATAAGAAATCTTCTTTCAAAGCTGGACACCTTCTGCACCAATGCATTGCACAACGCAGCAGGCTTAAGTGTTTCGCTCAGCAATTATGAAGTTTCAGTGGAGCATTTTTTCATAAAATGTGTTGAGGAAGTGAACAGCGATCTGCCGCTTATTTTTCGTCAATACGGCGTGGAAACCCCGCGTATTACCGCTGCCCTTACGGATGTGCTGCAGGATTTCAAGACCGGAAATTCCGGCAAGCCCGTATTTTCGCCCATGCTGCTGGAGCTTTTTGAAGATGCATGGCTCATATCTTCGGTGGAACTGGGGGAAACCCGCATTCGTTCCGGTGCGGTGCTCTTGGCTTTTCTGGGTAAACCGAATTTTTATGCTTCCGGCAATTACGCTGATCTGTTTTCAGCCATTAACCGAGAGACCCTGCTTAAGGAATTCTGGACGGTAACCAAGGGATCGGTGGAATATAAAATGCCTGCAGCCGCGCCAGGAGGATCATCCGCACCAGCCAAGGGCGAGGGTGGATTCATAGAGCGGTTCTGCATTGATTTCACAGCCAAGGCCCGTGAAGGCGGCATTGATCCGGTTTTCGGGAGGGACCCGGAAATGCGCCAGATGGTGGATATCCTTGCCCGCCGCCGCAAAAATAACCCTATCCTTGTTGGTGAACCGGGGGTGGGCAAGACTGCAGTTATCGAAGGTCTGGCTCTGCGTATCACTGAAGGTGATGTGCCGGAAATTTTAAGCGACGTAACCTTGCTCGGTCTGGACATGGGCCTTCTGGAAGCCGGAGCCGGAATGAAGGGTGAGTTCGAGAACCGTCTCAAGGGCGTAATTGATGAAATCAAATCCAGTGAGACCCCGATCATTCTGTTCATTGATGAAGCGCACACTCTTGTGGGTGCCGGAGGTTCCGCCGGGGGCGCGGACGCCGCCAATCTGCTCAAGCCGGCACTTGCCCGCGGGGAGTTGAAAACCTGCGCCGCCACCACTTGGACTGAGTACAAGAAATATTTTGAAAAGGACCCGGCCCTTGCCCGCCGCTTCCAACTGGTCAAGCTGGGTGAACCGTCAGTTGATACTTCGACCATAATCCTGCGCGGTTTACGCGAAAGTTATGAAAAGGCCCACAACGTGATCATCCGTGATGATGCCAACGTGGCAGCCGCAGTTTATTCGGACCGGTACATTGCCGGACGTTTTCTGCCGGATAAGGCCATTGATCTGCTGGATACAACCTGTGCGCGGGTGAAGGTTAATCTCTCGGCCAAACCCGGAAGGCTGGAGGATTGCCAGCGCGTGGTGCAGGCTCTTGAACGCGAAAAGAAGGCCGTGGATCGGGACCGCAGTAACGCGGTTGAGGTGGACGAAGAGCATTACAAGGAGTTGCTGGCCAAGATTGAAGCAAAGAATGTTGAGGCCGCAGAAATCAGCGAAAAATGGCTCAAGGAAAAGGATGCCGCCCATGCTGTTCTGGATGTGCGGGCGCAGATTCAGGACGCTCGCAGCGCTGATCCTGTAGACGAAGACGCTCTTGCCAAGCTTAAAGAAGATTTGGACAAGGCCGATGCCGCATTAGTTGAACTTCAGGGTGATGATCCCATGGTCCAGATTGAGGTAACCCCCGATCTGGTGGGCCGAGTTGTTTCCGACTGGACCGGAATTCCGGTAGGCAAGATGGCCCGTGACGAAGCCGCGACCGTTGCGGACCTTGATGATAAACTTCAAATTCGCATTAAGGGACAGGATCAGGGGCTTGCCTCCATTGCCGAGGTCATCCGTGCTTCCAAGGCCGGAATCAAGAACCCGGATCAACCCATCGGAGTTTTCCTGCTGGTAGGTCCCTCCGGTGTGGGTAAGACCGAGACCGGACTTTCCTTGGCGGATTTACTTTTCGGCGATGAACGTTCCGTGGTTACCGTTAATATGAGTGAATTTCAGGAGAAGCATACCGTATCAAGGCTGATCGGTTCGCCTCCGGGTTATGTCGGTTATGGTGAAGGCGGCATGCTTACCGAGGCTGTACGCCGTCAGCCATATTCTGTTGTCCTGCTGGATGAGGTGGAAAAGGCCCATCTGGATGTGATGAACACCTTCTATCAGGTTTTTGACAAGGGTGTGCTCACCGATGGCGAAGGGAAGGATATCAATTTCAGGAATACCATCCTTATCCTGACCTCCAACCTCGGCACGGATGTCATTCAGGAAATGACCGCCAGCCTTGATCCGGGGGACGAAATGCCCATGGACGCTGTGCTTTCCGCTGTACGACCTCTCCTTTCCCAGCATTTTAAACCCGCGTTGCTGGCTCGTATGAACGTGGTGCCTTACTTCAGCCTCAACCCTGAAGCCATGAAGATGATCACCAAGCTCAAGCTGGGCAAGCTGGAAAAAATGCTTCTTGCCAACAACAAGATGAAGCTGAGTTATGATGATTCAGTGGTGGATCAGATTGCGGCCCGTTGTACCGAGGTGGAAACCGGAGCGAGGAATATCGAATATATCCTGAACGGCAATGTTCTGCCGAAGATGTCCAAGGAAATTCTGATGCATATGACAGAGGGCGGCATGCCTGCGGCAGTGCATCTGGGCGTGGATGAAGACGGTTCCTTTAACATGGAATTTTCCGCTGAATAATGAGCATGAGAGGGTAGTTTTATGGCAGATTCTTCCAAGCCCAAATTTGTGTTTGAGTCCAAGGGTGCGGATAAGAACACCTTCAGCGTGGTCCGGTTCAAGGGAACAGAAGGCCTATCGACCATTTATCGTTTCAGCATCATGTTGATTTCGGAAAAGAATGATCTCGATATCGGTTCCATTCTCCAGAACCCTGCGGAATTTAACATTAAGCGTGATGACGGAGATATTCCGTTTAAAGGCATGCTCAGTTCCTTTGAACAGCTTCATCAGGCCGGGAAGTACTGCTTTTACCGTGCAGAACTTGTTCCCAAGCTCTGGTGGGCTACCCTGACCCATTGCAATCAGATTTTCCTGAATGAAAATGCTCAGGGATTCTTGGGTGACGTACTCAAGAAGGCCGGACTTAAGGAAGGACTGAACTTTGATTTCAAACTTCAAGGTTCTTATCCCTCATGGGAGTATATCTGCCAGTATGATGAATCCCATTTTAATTTTGTCTCCCGCTGGATGGAACGGGACGGCATGTACTATTACTTTGAGCAGACTGATCAGGGCGAGAAGATGGTCATTACCGATACCCATATCGCCCATTCACCCATGAAGGAAGGCACGAGCCTTACCTATTCTCCGCCCAGCAATCTTGATCACACCCATCGTGATGAGATCGTTAAGAATTTCATGCTCAAACAGCAGCCTTTGCCTAAGAAAGTGCTGCTCAAGGATTACAACTACCGTAAGCCCAGCCTTGAAATGAAGGCTGAGGCCCTCGTCTCCCAGCAGGGGATGGGCGAAATCTACATTTACGGTGAACATTTTAAAACCCCGGGTGAAGGAAATACGCTGGCCCAGATCAGGGCGCAGGAGTTCCTTTGCCGTGAAAAAGTATTCCACGGTGTGTCCACAGTTCCTTATATCCGTACCGGATACATTTTCGAGTTGAAGGATCATTACCGTCAGGATTTCAACCAGCGTTATCTGACTACGGAAGTTGTGCACGAGGGCAGCCAGGAAGCTTATCTTGTTTCCGGTCTGGGGTTGAATCTCGCTGAAGACGCGGATCGTCTTTACTATCGCAATTCATTCACCTGTATACCAGCGAACACACAGTTCCGTGCCGAGCGCAAGGCGGTGAAGCCGAAGTTTGCAGGAACCATCAATGCAAAAGTCGATGCCTCGGGCAGCGGGCAGTATGCCGAGCTGGACGGAGAGGGCCGTTACAAGGTTATCATGCCTTTTGACGAATCCGGGCGCAGCGGCGGCAAGGCCACAACATGGTTGCGTATGGCCCAGCCTTACGGCGGTTCCAACCACGGTATGCATTTCCCGTTGCATAAAGGCACTGAAGTGCTGATCACATGCGTAGAGGGAGATCCGGACCGGCCCATTATTCAGTCTGCGGCTCCCAATCCGGAAAACCCCAGTCTGGTCAAGGATGCCAATCAGACCAAGTGCATTATCGTTACCGGAGGCCAGAACCTGTTCCATATTCAGGATAAGCAGGGCAGTGAGGGTATGCACCTCAAAACTCCTAAAGATAACACTTATGTGCGGCTTGGCTCAGCTGCTGCGGAACCTGCAGGCAGCTCCAGTTCCATGACTGAAGAAAAGGTAAAGCAGATAGCTGACGAAGAGATTGAAGCTAAAAAGAAAGAGGAAAGTCTGGCTCTTTCCACCGAGGGTAATATTAAAATCAACGGTAAGAACATTGCCAGCTATATTCTCGGCAATGAAAGCAAAGTTGTGCTCGGATTTTCGCAGCTTGTAAATATCGGTAACGATACCAAATTCTTCGGTGCTCTTAAGGAAGATATCGTTGTCGGCATGGAGACCGGGATAAAGCTCGCCTTACTCAATGAGATTACTGCAACCAAAAATGGGCTGGTACTTGGTACTGCCCTCAAGGCTGAAACAGAGCGTGAAGAATTAATCGCAGACCATCACCGGATGAACATAGACATGACCAAGCTGAACGCTACTTGTGCTGAAATTAATGGTGATTTGAGCACTATCCGTGAGGCGCATACGAACTTGGCCATGGATTTTGATGACTTGAAAGGAGCAACCGCACAGCTGGCGGGGGAAGCCAGCAAGCTTGCCGGACAGGTTGAAGAGGTTTGGGGCGAGATGGATACCGTTGCCGGTAACCTGACTCATCTCTGCGGAGAAGTAACTGCCTTGGCCGGTGAAGATAATAAAATTGTCGGAGTGATGGCTAAGAGTATCGGTGATTCTACGAAGCTGATCGGGACATCCTCCAATGTAACAGCGGAGACAAGCCAGATTTCAGGCGAGATGAATAATATTGCAGGACTGATCAACAATATCTAGCCCCGGAGCCACATGAAGATCTTTAAGGAAAAACAGCATTCCTTTTTTCCGCGTCCGCTGGGGATCGGCGATAAGTTCTATCTCAGTGTCGGGATCATGGTTTTTTTTGATCTTAATGACCCCGATGGCTTGCTTGATGAACAGGAACTCTGGAAGATCGTGCCGACGCAGCTTGGTCCAAAGCCGCTTATCGATCAGGGTGTGCCAAAACCGCGTGGCGAGTTTCTGGTCAGCGGTTCATGTTTTGCCCCGCGCGGGCAGTCCCGTCCGGCTTCGCAAGTGCAGGTTTGCGTTGCTGAAAAAGAAAAAACGCTGAATATCTTCGGGGACCGTTATTGGAAAAACGGTTTGATCACCGAACCGGAACCGTTCGTGGAAATGCCCGTGGTCTGGGCCAATGCGTTCGGGGGATCGGATTACGCTAAGAATCCTCTTGGTAAGGGCATGGACAGAGTACCCATGCCTGACGGTTTCGATGCAGTGCCTTTGCCTAATGTAGAGTTGCCGCAGCAGCAGATCGGATCCCCGTCTCAGAAGGTAGACCCGGCCGGTTTTGGCCCGCTTGATCTCATGTGGCCGCAACGGGCGCAGAAGAATGGCACTTATGATGAAAAATGGAAGAATGAGCGCTGGCCTTTTTTTCCTGATGACATGAATTACGAGTTTTTTAATACAGCCTGTGAAGATCAATATATGGAAGGCTATTTCAAGGGTGGAGAAACGGTGCAGATTAAAAACATGCATCCTGATTTTCCACTTATTGAAAGTGCATTGCCCAGCTTACGCATGCGTAGCTTTGTAACAATAAACAAGAATTTTAAGCCGCATAAATTTCCGGTGGGTCCACTGCCATCCCACCAGATACAAGCAGATGAGGAGTTCCGCGAGGTATCCTCCCGGCTGGAAACAGTCTGGTTCTTCCCCTCCATTATGCGCGGACTCCTCATCTATCGTGGTACCACTGAGGTAGTAGATGACGAAGGCGCGGATGTGCTGCGGGTTCTGATTCGCCATGAAGCGCAAGACGAGGAACCGAAATCCATCGAGCATTACCGGGATTTGCAAATCAAGTTGCTCAATCGCGGGGTGGACATTGATATGTCCAAGGCTGAAGAAGCCATGCAGAAGGCTAAGAAATCCCTGCTCAAGATCAAGAATATTCCTAAATTCGCGGATGAAATCCGCCAGAAAGCACTCGGCAACCGTCCTTCCATGCCCATGCAGGACCCGGAGGAGGTTGTGGCCGGGGCACAGAAGATGATTGCCGGACATTATAAGACGCTGGACACTTTGGAAGCTATGGCCCGTAAGGCCCATGCTGAGAATGGGCATCTGGTGGAAATAAATCTCGGGGTTTTCGATAAGTTTCGGGATAAATTGGCAGGGCTTGAGAAGAAGTTGACAACGACCGGAGCGAAGTTCTCAGCCACAAAGAAAAAACTTGAAGCATCCCGAAAAGATGCGGTTAAGGATGCTTCGACCAAGCTTAAAGGGATTAAGCCGGAACATCTTGAGAAAAACGGTTTTGATCCTGATGAGCCTATCCCGGAAGATTTTCCTTTCCATAAAAAAGTAAATCCATGGCATGACCGTGGTTTTCCTCTGGTGGCACGCTGGCGCAGGGCATTGGAAAACGACCGCGAGACTATGAAAAAGCTTACCGACCTAGGTCTTGAGCGCAAGACGATCAAGCGCATGTGGCTTGGTGTTAACAGTGAAGTCCTAACTGAATCCCCGGCAGATTGGGGGCTGGACGGCGAAGATGAATTTACGATCCCGGCGGGACTGGTGCTGCCTCGTTTTGACGGTCCGGTGCTTAATCATATCAAAAGCAATCCGGGGAGGTTTGCAGAGGCTGAGGAAGCTTTAGTTCCCGGTTCGAATGAAGAACCGCTATTCCTGCCCAGCTCAACACTTATCGATCTGCCGACTATGCCTGCGGCCGCTGCAGCCCCGGTTGTTTGTGTGGCTGACGAATTGCAGGCCCTGTTTATGGAGCAGGAGGTCGGTGACTTCTGTTCCATCCTGACTCTTGGATCACCCAAGGCGAAACCGGGTAAGGATGCGGCCAAGGAATTGAAAAATGCTCTCGCAGTTTTAATTGTCCGGCCGGAAAAATGGAATGAGGACCGTGAGCTTAGGAATGAATGGAGCGACTGGCAGTCCGCACTTAAAACCGCTCAGCCACTGGAGCTTGAACACGGGAGCACTGTCTTTGAGTCCAGCACAAAGGGCAGCGATATCCGGCAATGGGTGCTGGATCATTTGCCGGAAGAGCACGGTGCAGAGCATTCGATTCCCTTATCCATGCCGGAAAAAGGAAGTCCTCCTGACGAGAATTTTCTGAAAGGTTTCATGCCTCCTTTTCCGGATGTGAAAGGGCTGGCCAAGGGCATCCATGCCGAGGTTCAGAAAAGCATGGAGGCGAAGTTTACACGGGTTAAGGCAGAACAGGAAACCATGCTCGCCAAGATGCGTGAAGCTGCCGTCAAATATTCCAAATACGGGGCTGACCCTTCAAAAGTGGTGCTTGAACCGACAAGACCTAAGTCGACAGCTACGCAAGTAGGCAAGGATGCAGCAGCCAAGGTTAGGGCCAAAGCAGCTGAATTAAAACGGCGTAACTTGCTGACCCCTGAAGATGCTCAGAAAATGGAAACTGAGGCTGCAAGGATGGAAAAGACTGGCGCAAAGCTTGATGCCGAGAATGCAAAGCTGCTCAAGAAATTTGAGGCCAAGAAGATCGAAATGGCTGAGGGTTTGAAAAAACTGAAATCCAAAACCTTACCCGATGATGCGGCCGCAAAGCTTGCCGAGCACGGCTTGAGCGCAGATTCCCTGCGTGCGCTGACTCGCGAGGAAGTCCAGCGTTACCACGCGCAGGGTAAATCCTTGGTAGGCGCAGTGCTTTCCGGGGTGGATCTTTCCGGTCTTGATCTTTCTGGAGCTGACCTGAGTAAATGTCAGCTTAAGGAGACGAACTTTAAGGGCACCATTCTTGATGATGCAAAGTTGTTTCAGGCTTTAGGTGCCAAGGCTGATTTCAGCAAGGCTTCCCTTAAAAGGGCCGACCTCGGACGCGGATTGTTTAATAAAGCTATTTTTAAGGAAAGTGATCTCAGCCAAGCCATTGCCGCGCAATCAATTTTCAAGGGTGCAGATTTTAGCAAAGCAGTGCTTCGCGATGCCAATTTTGACATGGCTATCCTTGAAAAAACAGACTTCAGCGAAGCGGAGTTAAAGGGCGCACGAATCAACATGTGCATGATCAGCGGTAAGGCAGATCAAGCCGATTTCAGCCAGTCGACAATTAAGAAATCAATTTTTAAATCATCGTCACTCAACGGAGCTGATTTCAGCGAAGCCTCGGTTAACGAATCCCTGTTCAACAATGTGGATGCCCACAAGACTGATTTTACTGATGCCAATCTGGATAAACTGCGTACCGGACGTAATTCCAATTTCAAGGATTCGGATTTCCGCAATGCAACCCTGCGTGGTGCTGCCCTGCGTGAATCTGACTTTACCGGATCGGATTTCCGGGGCGCGGATTTTGAAAATGGTCTGATTGATAATTCGCAACTGGTCCGGGCTAACTTGAACGGGATTTCAGCCAAGGGTACGCGTTTCACCAAGAGTAACCTTGAAGCCGCTTCCATGCGTGCTGCAAACGTCCATATGGGGGGCATGCGCAAGGCGCGGCTGGTGGATACCGACCTGCGCGGCTCCAATCTTTTTGCCGTGGATTTCTATAAATCCGTGCTCGGCAATACCCGTTTCGAGGCTGCCAACCTCAAGCGCAGCCAACTGCATGGCAAACTTGAACTGCTGGATGACGACTCATGAGCACACTGAATCGCGAACAGATACTTGCGGCCATTGCCGATAACCAGACCCTGCGGGATGTGGACCTTTCCGGGGCCGATCTTTCCGGTGTCGACCTGACAGGAGGGCGTTTTCATAATGTTAAATTGCACGGGGCTGACCTTTCCGGGGCAAATATCCTCAAGACAGGATTCAAGAATTGTGAATTCAACGAAGCCCGTTTTGATGGAACTGACCTGACCAAGATTAATCTGCAAGGGATGAG
Organism: Maridesulfovibrio sp.; assembly: GCF_963666665.1. Classification (NCBI taxonomy): domain Bacteria; kingdom Pseudomonadati; phylum Thermodesulfobacteriota; class Desulfovibrionia; order Desulfovibrionales; family Desulfovibrionaceae; genus Maridesulfovibrio; species Maridesulfovibrio sp. The sequence continues at coordinate 2,959,087 of NZ_OY762999.1, read as the reverse complement.
TTTTACCGGAGCATCTTTCAAAAATGCTAAAATCCATATGGCGACGCTCCAGAAAACCGATTTCAGCGGGGCTGATCTGACCGGGGCGGAGCTTACATGGTCCATGGCTCAGCATTCGAGTTTCAAGGGTGCGAACATGCGTTCCATGAAGATCGTCAAGACCGTGCTTTCGCATTCAAATCTCGACGGGGCCGACTTTTTCGGGGCCAATTTTGATCGGGTTGTCTGCAACGGTTCTTCATTCAAGGGCACAAAGTTCAAGGGCGGAATATATTTCAAGATGATGATGCGTGAGGCCGACTTGGAGAATCAGGATATTTCCGGTCAGCTATTTTCGCAAGTGTTGCTGGATAGTGCCAATCTGCGGGGGGCGAACCTTTCCGGTGCTGATATGACCATGTCCAATTTCATGGGCGCGGACTTAACCGGAGCAAATCTTTCCGGCGCGGTCCTGCGCAGTTGCATGCTTAGTGGGGCGGTTCTGCGCGAAGCTGATTTCACGCGGGCAGATTTAACAAAAGCTTATCTCGGCGGGGCAGACGCGACCATTGCTGATTTTTCCGGTGCGACCATGGTTCACGCAACTTTTAACAAGGCCATTTGTCAGGCTACCAAATTCGTCGGGGCCAGTTTACAGCATTCTGATTTCTCGCATGCCGACCTGACTCATGCTGATTTCAGCAGGGCCTCCATGTATCGGGCCAAGTTGCATCGTATAATTGAGAAGGACACCCGCTGGGGTGGTGCGTCTTTGATTATGCTGCAAGGTACGGACAAAGATATGGAGGAAGCCGAAAACTGGGTTCATGGTGGATAAAGGAGGATATATGAATAATCTGGCTGAAAAACATGAAGCGGTCACACCCCAGCTTGAGTATGGGCGGGTGATTCTGTCTGATGGCGGTGTTGTGGTTGAGACTTCTCTTGGAGAACTTGAAGCGCAGAAGGCGGTCAGTTGTCTGGTCTGCCCGGAGGCGGGCGACAGTGTGCTTGTGTCTGTAGATACACAGGGCGGGGTTTGGATTCTGTCTGTTTTGAGCAGGGCTGCGGAGACTGCTACTTCATTAGAAGTTGATGGCGATGTTACTTTGCGAAGCAAAAATGGAAGCCTGACCATTGCCGCTGACGATGAATTGAACTGCATCAGTGATAAGGCTGCCTTGCATTCCAATGAAGTTGAAATTTCAGCGGGCAAGGTTTCTCTCACTTCACGTTTGTTCAGCAGTAATGTGGAGCGGGTCAAGAAAGTTGCCGGGGATGTTGATGAGGTCAGCCGGGAATTTACCCGTAGGGTGGTTAACTATTTCCGTTTCACCAAGGAGCATGAAGATTGTCAGGCTGAATCCCGCAGGCAGTTAGTGGATGAAACCCTGACCATACAAAGCAAGAATACCATGATTGTTTCAGAGGAACACGTAAAGATAGACGGTGAATTGATTCATATGGGTTAGTAAAAAAAATGAACTTTAGTTCATTTAAGTTGTAGATGTTAATTCCAACAGAGGAGTTAAATATGTTTGCGCTTACTATGGGAGCGGGGATGGATATGGGGTTCCCGGATGTCTGCCTGACTCCGGTAGGTCCGGTTCCTGTGCCGGTTCCCTATCCGAATATTGCCGAGTCAGCTACGTCGGCTCCGGCAGCATACAATGTGCTTTGCGATTGCATGCCGACACTTAATCAGGTTTCGCTTGGGCTGGTCAGTGAAGGAGATGAGCCCGGTGTTGAAATGGGCGTTGTCTCGCATCTGGAGTCCGGTCAGACGGAGTACATTGTCGGATGCATCACTATTCTGGCCGACGGCATACCCGTACAGCGGCTGACCAGCGTAACAGGCCAGAACTGCCTTGCAGTATTGCCCAATGCACCCGGAATTTGCGCTGTCCCTAGTCAGGTAACGGTTTTGACTCTGGGATAATTCTTATTACGAAGCGGCGAAGCCTTATCAAAAGTTTTTGAAGAGTCCAGAGAAACTTTTTCAAAAAGTTTCTTTGGCCCTCGGAGAGCCGCCGGAGGCAATAAATGTCAAAAAGCATATTCATTTCTATCCTTGAAAAAGACGAGGCGAAGGGTAAGGGTCTTTTCCAGACCGTTACCCGTTACGGCCTTGGCGTGAACGGTCATTTCTGGTCCGACAATCTGGAAAAGATGGAATGGGCCGGACCAATCGGTGAAATGGACAAGCCGGAAGTTGGAGTCTGGCTGATCAAGGGCGGCAAGACCAGCTATGAGAATCCTGACATCCGTTTCGGTCTGGGACTATTAGCAGCGGCAGTGCAGGCTAGGCGTGGTCACGGATTCCCGATCCTGTGCATTTGCGATGATGGCGAGCTTGATCCCGCAACTTTGCCGACCATGCTGCGCGGCGCGGAAGTAGTGGATGAAGGCAAGCTGGGTGCGAAACTGGCAGCCAAGGCCAATATGCCGATCAAGAATGTAGATACGGAATACCGTTTTGATCTTTATCCTTTGCCGAGTCTGGGACTGTGGATCGAAGTCGGTCCGGCTCCGGGACATAAATGGAGCGGGGCTTTGCTCGGTGTAAGCGATGGCGACATAGGTGCACACGGCGTAGGGCCTGCCGGACAATTGCCGGAAAAATGCGTGCTCAATTACCCCATGAAGGGCTTGAAAATGGAAATGGGCGGCAAGGATTTCACTGGCTGGGCCGTGAAAAATGAGCTGGGCGAAGATGAATCATATTTCGTAAAAGTAGCCGGTACACCGGACGCACTCATCTTCGGCGAATTTCCTGACGGCGATGATGCCGAGTTCTATTCACTGCAACTGAAGTGATTTTTACCAATTAAATCCAAAACTAATAGGTGCATTGCCGGGCAGGATCTCCGCGCCCGGAGTAATGGAAATCTCAAGGGGAATTGTCTCACCGGACTGTTCTCCTTTTTTGATGCCCAGATCCTGCGGCTGCTGGTATCCCTGCTGCTGTAGGAACAGAGCAATTGCTTCGGTTAATTGCGGTTCAATGTTGCTGAATTCTTTGCGTTTGATTGTTGATAATAAAATCAGAAAATGAATCAGTCCTGAAAGATAGAAACGCAGATTTGCCGGACCACCGTCTATGGTTGTCGCGCCGAGCAAAAATGCCTGATCTCCGTTAAAGGCGAGAGCGTTTATTCCCGCCTGCCGAAAATCCTTGATCCGTTCTGTTCCTATGGGGGGATTGACTGGTGCAGGCCTTGGTCCTTCTGCAATTGGTAAGCCGTCCAGCCGAGTGCTGGAATGGTCAGCGAAAAGAGTGGCCCTGCCGTGTTCGGAAAGGCTGTGGGTGCAGAGGGCAGCTGCACCCCATATGGAATTTGCCCAGAGCGGTCCCCGTTCGGAAAGGGAGGTCTGTTCAAAACCTGATTCAGGACTGTGCATAGTCCGGCCCATAATGGACCCGGCGCAACCGATTATCCAACCTGCTGCGGGTTGCTGACGCAGGGTTTTCCAGCGTCCGTATTCCGCACCTTCCAGCAGGGTCGGGATGAAAGGCAGTTTGTCTGTCACGGCCCAGTTCTCCAGTTCAAGGAACTTAGGACCGAAAGTCACCATTGCCGGGGCGAGCATTGATTCCGCAAAATCCATGACCCGTTCCAAAAGTTCCATAGAACGGGGTGAATTGTTCAGACTGTGATCGACCAGAATCAGTTCCGGCGGGGAATCAGTTAGTTCTTGCTCCAGTTTATCCATAATTGGAAGCAGGTTGTTTTCGGAAATAGGGACGAGCATGAATTCAACACTGACCTTGCTGCCGGACGGAACCTGTCGGGACAACAATTCCAGACCACGCCATGCGGCTTCCATTTTTCTGAAAAGCGGATCAGCGAAAATTGCCTGCAGGAGTTCGCTTTTGGGGCGTTCGTTCTGGCTGGACGCGGCGGTGGATTGCTCGGTCTGCCCGCTATTGACCATGGAAAAAATTTCATCAAGAACGGCGGAGCTTTTGGGAGTCGGCGTTGTTCGCTTTGGAGAGGGGGAGTCTTCCGCCATTTGACTGATGATATTTTTGAATTCCGGGATGCGGCTGATATTCTTAGGCCTGAAATCCGCCATTCTGCTGATGGAAATATTGATGGATGCAGCGGGGAAATGGTTGCGGTCCAGCGGGATGTCGAGGCCGGGGTTAAGCACAGCCAGAGCTTGATCTATGGAAGAAGGATCAGCATTTATGCGCGGGGGATTGTCAGTTTCCAGTGTCGGGGAAAAGGGGGCCAGCATCAATAATTTGAAAGGCGGGAGCTCGATATGCATGAAGACCTCACTGCGGTTGTATTGCAAACAGGAATCGAAGCCATGTTAACGCAGATTACGCTCCGGGGGCAATAAGGTGTTTTGTATTTATGCTTAAATTGCATCTGTCGTCGACATAAAGTTATTTTCCGTGTAAATTGCTGTTAAGTACTGAATTCTCTTTTGGTGGCTCTAACTATGCAATCGGAGGGCGGATTGTGCGCGGCAGATTATTGATACTCCTGTTACTCCTGCTTGTGGCGGTTTGCGGCTGCGGCGGAAATAAAAAGCCGGTTAACCCCACAACTGTGACCACTCCGGCTTCAAGCCCGGATCAGATGAAGTGGACTTATCAGATCAATGCCATTTCCTTTAAGCTGGGTGTGGATAAGAATCTCAATGCATATGACGATGTTCCGCATACCTTGCTGCTCTGTTTTTATCAGCTTTCAAATCTAAGCAAATTCAATGAATTGGCTGGCACTTCCACCGGTGTGGAAAAGATGCTCAATTGCACCAGCTTTGACCAGAGCGTTACGCAGGTCCAGCGTGAGTTTGTGCAGCCGGGACGCAATTCGACCATCACCATGGACCGCGCCGAGGGCACCAAATTTGTGGGAGTTGTTGCCGGATATTATGATTTACAGGGCAAGGCTTCTCGTACTTGGCAGATTCCCATGGATGTGAGCGAGACGGGCATGCTTTGGTGGGGAGATACTTGGTACGCCCCTGCCAAGCTGGACGCTATGATCATTCTCGGCCCCCATGAAATTCAAAAGGTGGGGGAGTAGGATATGCATGCAGATAAGCCTTTATTCTGGCATCAGGGATTGTTCCTGCAACCCCAGCATTTCCAGCTTTCGGACCTGCATCAGCTGCATCGTTTTCGGGCCATGCGCCAGTACGGACTGCCATATTTCTGGGGTGTATCCGGGTTGAAAGTCCGTGAGGGTGCCCTTGAGCGCAAAAATTTTGAAGTTACTGAAATTGAAGTTTTCTTTGATGACGGTAATCTGGTGACTTTTCCGGGCAACGCCCATATTGAACCCCGTTCCTTTGAGGGGGCATGGGAAGAGGGTGGAAAGCCTTTCACTGTCTATCTGGGGCTGCGCAAGTGGAACCCGGAAGGCGGCAATGTTGCGCAGGTTGAAGATACCGCCGCTTCGGTAAATACCATGTTTGCGGTTTCTCCTGACCCTGTCGAACAGCCGGATCTGCTGGGCAGCGGTCCTGCGGCCCAGATCAAGCCCATGCGATATGTTCTGCGCTTGTTCTGGGAAAATGAACTGGATGACCTGGGGGCCTACAACATTATCCCATTGGCTCGTTTGGAGCGCGATGTTCAGGAAGTATGCCTTGATGAGAGCTTTGTTCCCCCATGCATTACCCTGAGTGCTTCAAGATGGCTGCGGCATGTGTTCAGCGACATCAGTGATCAGGTTGCCTCACGTTGCCGCAGGCTGGAGCAGTATAAGAATCCTGCCGGCCTGGGTTCCGGTGACCTTGATTTTACTTCCACGGTTTTTCTGCTGGTTTTGCGTACTTTGAACCGTTACGCCCCGCAGTTGGATCATTTTGCAGCGGCTCCGCATATCCATCCGTGGCACGCTTATGGTTTGTTACGGCAGATTATCGGGGAACTGTCTTCATTCTCACGGGAGATGTCCGCCCTTGGGGAAGGTCCGGACGGACAGAAGGTTCTGCCCGATTACGATCATGAAAATATTGGTCCCTGCTTTGAAAAAGCCCGCGAGATCATCACGAATATTCTGGACAGCCTGACAGCCGGACCGGAATTCATGAGCCAGTTTGTGTTCAGCGATCCCTACTTTACCGTGGAACTGCCGGAGCGGGCTTTTGCTGCCGGAAATAGTTTCTGGCTGCTGATAAAGACCGAGAATCCGGAACAGGCTTTGCCGGAACTCATGAATATAGCCAAACTTTCTGCAACCCACGGCATGAGCAATTTGCTGGCCCGTGCGGTGCAGGGTATCGGTATTATTCATATGGAAAATCTGCCTCCCGGCCTGCCGAGATCCAAGGATGCCCTGTGTTTCCGCATTGATACCGAATCCCCGCATTGGGATGATGTGGTCCGTTCAGGAAGTCTTTCCCTCTATTGGGACAGCGCACCCAGTGATCTTTCCGTCTACATAGCTGCTATGAGGGGATAGGTAATGAATCTGACTGGTTGTTTTTATTTTAATGTTGAAAATAAAAAATTATTTTGAGGGATTATTTCATGCACCTTTCTGATTGCTTCCTCGAACTCTTCACCTACATCAGGCTTTTGACCGAATCCCCGGAAATGGCCGGGGCCGATTATGAGCAGGTGCGTGAAGATGTGAGGACCCTGATCTCCCGCATGGATGACCGCAGTGACCGGATCGATATTTCTGCAAATTTTTACAATGATGCCCGATTTGCCGTATTTGCCTGGGCTGATGAAGCTGTGCTGGTTTCAAAATGGGCCGGGGTGCGTGATTGGCTTAAACATCCATTGCAGCGTGAGTTCTACGGAACAGCCAATGCGGGCGAGGAATTCTTTGAGCGATTGGATAAGCTTTTCAACCGTAACAACGGTCCGGTGGATCAAAGTCTTTTTGCAGATATGGAAAAGGAAGGTGAACCGGTAAATGACAATGGATTATCCGAAGTTCTGGAAGTTTTAGCCCTCTGCCTTTCACTGGGCTTTACCGGAAAGTATTTCAGTGAATCCGGGGAAGAACGTTTGGAAGAGCTGCGCCGGGAGTGCGTGGCCCGCATACCCGGAAGCGAAAAGGGCAGCGGTCCGGTTTTTCCGCAATCCTACGGAACAGGTGTGGCTGCGCCTCGAAAATGTTGTTACGGACGTATTTTTGATCCGGTTTCCTTAATCTTTTTCATTCTACCGCTTTTTGTGGTCGGCGGAATGTACTTTGCTTACAAGGTTCTGCTTGAGCACAGCCTGAAGCTCTGGTTTGGTTGAAATCAAAGGGGTGAAAAGGCCAAAGCATGAAGAAATTTTTACTCAATCTGCTCAAGATCATATTTATCGTGCTGCTTTTTGTGCTGGCGGCAGTAGCCTCCTATGCCCTTGTTACTTACATGGGCTGGCCGTGGTGGGCCGGGGCATGTCTTTTCGGCGGAGTGATCGGGCTGGTTGCTGCTTTCTTTTTCATCCGTAAATGGATGCTGCGCAGGCGGGAGAAGAAATTCGTTAAGCGCATTGTTGATCAGGATGATTCAGCCATTGCAGCAGCCCCGCTGCATGAGCGTTCCCGTTTGCAGGAACTGCAGACCCGTTGGATCGAGGCTGTTCAATTGCTTCAGAATTCGGAACTGCGCAGGCATGGCAATCCCTTGTACGCCCTGCCTTGGTTTATGGTTTTCGGTGAATCAGATTCCGGCAAGAGCACTGCGGTCGCCAGCAGCAGGCTGACCTCTATTCTTTCAGACGTTGGTCCCACTCCCGGAGTTTCCGCCACCCGCAATTGTGACTGGTGGTTCTTTGAGGAGGCAGTCATCCTAGATACTGCCGGGCGATACGCCATTCCCATTGATGAATCGCGTGATAAGGAAGAATGGGAAAAATTCCTGACCCTGCTGGTCAAATACCGCAAACGTGAACCTCTCAACGGATTGATCATCACCCTGCCTGCCGACCGTCTGCAGTCCGGGGATGAAGACAGCCTGCACGAATACGGACGCAGTTTGCGGCGGCGAATCAATGAACTCATGCGCGTGTTGGGAGTACGTTTTCCGGTCTACGTGCTGCTGACCAAGATGGACCTTGTTTTCGGGCTCAAAGGACTGACTGAGGTTTTACCTGATGAGGCTCGCTCGCAAGCAATGGGCATGGTAAATGAGGCCATGACTTCCGATCCAGAAGACTTTGTGGATACTGCCGTTTCCGGGGTTATCGAGCGTCTTCGTGATTTGCGTATGACCCTGCTGGACCGGGAGAACAGCTTTGATCCCGCTTTCCTGCTTTTTGCCGAGGAACTGGACAGTTTGCGCCCGCGTATCCGGGCTTTTGCGGACGGTGTATTCGAGGATAATCCCTATCAGGAACAACCGTTGTTCCGGGGAATTTATTTTTCCAGCGGCGAGCAGATCGGCGAGCAGAGTTCCGCTTTTCTGGACAGTCTTCCATCTTTGCAGAATGTGGAAACAAAGCTTCCGGGCACCCGTCAGGGTTTGTTCCTGCACGACTTTTTTTCCAAGGTCTTGACCCGTGACCGCAATTTGTTCACCCCCATAATTGAATTCCTCAAATGGAAACTGCTCACTCGCAATATGGGAATGCTGGTCTGGTTGCTTTTGCTGTTTTTTGTCTGCGGTCTGTTCAGTATGTCCTTTTTGGGCAACCGTCGCGCTCTTGATGATCTTTTCACCGCTTTTCCGAAACCACCGGAGTTTTCTGAAAAGATTGATGAATGTGTTGTAGAGATGGAAGGTCTTCGCGAGAAAATAGTGCATTTGCACGATTTGAATTCCAATTGGTGGGTTCCGCGCATGGGGCTTGAAGTCAGCCTTGAGGCGGAGCAGAAGGTCCGGCAGCTTTATGTTGAAAAGTTTGAATCAGCATTGCTGAAACCTGTGGATGCTGAGTTGTCCCGGACAATCGAAAGCTTGCACTCAGGTTCTTCGGAGCAGGAAATCAGTGATTTTGTCAAGCTGCTCGGTTGGCGCATCGACCTGATTGATAACCGGATTGAAGGTGGAAAATCAAAGCCTTTGGCCCCGTATGAACTTCCTTCCGGTCAGGCCATGTCCATGGCTGTTCCGGGTTTCGAGTCGGACCTGATGAAGTACTATGGGCAAACTTACAGCTCTTATCTTGATTGGATTGAGAATGATGAAGGATTGAAAGAACAAAAGCTGCTTTTGCAGGCCCGGCTGGGCAAAGTTTTCAGTCTTAAGGGATCGGATTTTAAATGGTTGGTGGATTGGGTTGATTCCAATCCTGAAGTGCAGCCGGTAACCCTGCGCGATTTTTGGGGCGGGCCGCGTCTGCATTTTGAAAACGAAATTCAGGTTTCCCCTGCTTACACGACCACCGGACATAAGATGCTGACTGATTTCCTTGGGGAATTGCGCAAGGCGATGCCGGATAATACGGATTTCGCACAGCGTGAAAAGGATTTCTGGAGTTGGTATGCAGAGCAATTCTATCGTTCATGGTATTCCTTCTCCGAGCATTTTACCGAAGGTGAACGTCAGTTGCTGACCAAAGATGACTACAGCAGCATGGCCCATACCATGGCTGATCCCGATAACCCTTACTTTATGTTGCTCAGCAGGATGAAGGAAGAGTTTGCAGTGATCAAGGGATTGGGGACTGCTCCGGATTGGATTGCTGATCTTTTTGGTTTCAACATTGTGCTGACCCAATATAAGGCGATTAAGGCCAAGGGAGTGGAGGAATCTTCACAGAAGGCAGAGGATTCCCTGCGCAAGATCATGGCCGATCTGGGTGGCACGATGGCGAAAAATATTGAGGCCCGTATTGAGGGAGCCAAGCAGCTCCAAGAGTACATGCAGGTGTTGCATGATCTGGCCGGGTTTACCACCAGCCAGGAAACGGCTTTCAAGAGTGCTGCTGCCCTTTATCCTGCCACCGGACAAAGCTCTGACAGCGGGGCGGACAGCAAGTCTGCCGGTGCGGTGAAAAAGAATCCTGTAGATGGAGCCACCAGAGCCATGGCTGCTCTGCGTACCCGCATGCGTAGTGGGGGGCAGGGTACCCATATGTTCTGGAATCTTGTGGCCGGACCGCTGGAATTCATGGTTTACGTGATCACCATGGAAGCTTCCTGCGAATTGCAACAGCTTTGGGAAGGCAAGGTACTGGCTGAAACAGCCCATGTTCCTTCGGACAAGTTGCGGACCACCCTGTTCGGCAAGAGCGGAATTGTGGACAAGTTCACTTCCGGGAGTGCTGCGCCTTTCCTGAGCAAGGGTGTCAAGGGCTGGCAGAGTCGACAATGGCTGGGCATTCCTTTTCCGTTCCGCGAAGAATTTTTTGTTTTTCTCAATGACGGAGAGCAGGGAGCACAGGAAATTCAACCTGAATACAAGGTCGGCTTGTCGACCATTCCTACTTCCGTGAATTCCAATGCCACGCAGGAACCGTATGTTACAACTCTTTCTCTTGAGTGCGGCAGCGGCAGACAGGAGTTGGTAAACTACAACTATTCCGAAAAGACGACCTTCACTTGGAAGCCTGACCAGTGCGGAACAACCACCCTGACCATCCGTTTCCCAGGCATTGATCTGGTCAAGACTTATGAGGGCAAGCTTGGCTTTGCTAAGTTCCTGTCCGAGTTCCGCAACGGCGAGGTCAATTTCAGTCCCAAGGACTTTCCGGATCAGGCCAAGGGATTGCAAGGTCTGGGTGTAAGCAGTGTAAAGGTCGGCTACAATTTCAGCGGTGCTGTTCCGGTGATCGAGGTCTTGCAGATCAAGCCCTTGAACCTGCCCAATTTCATAACCGATTGCTGGGAAAATTAAGGAGGCGGATGTGCTGACTGTTTTCTACAGAAGATTTTACATCCTGCTCTTCCTGATCTGGCTGGGAGCTGTATCCGGTTTGTTCGTACTTTCCGTTTGGGGAGATTTTGATACTTTTATTCGTGATTTCAACAAGCCTGCGCAGATGCTTTTCAACGGTACTTCTGCTGTAAACGGTTCAGAGACTTTGATGCAGGTTGCCACGGAAGAAGCAACTTCCGTGCGCAGGGAAGTGGTCCACGAAGTCCGCAAAGTTGAGCGGGATGTGGAGCAGTTTATTGAAGGCAATCAGACCGCAAATCAGGCTGATTCCAATCCGGTTAAACGGGAAATTCAGGAAGATCTTGCTGCTAACCGTACGCAGGGTGTTACTGTTTCCAAGGGAACAGCAGGGCCTGTAGGTATGCTTGATAATCTTGAATTCACCCATACGGAGACTGAGTTTTTGGCTCGTTTGCAGACTTCGCTTGAGGTAGGCAGGGTCACATATTTCTGGCTGGACAAGCCTTCCAAGCTGGTGGTGGACCTGCGTGGCAAGTGGCGCTATTCCGTCCCGCGGGTGACTGATTTCGTTTCCGGCTTTGTGGGGCAGGTGGTGCTGGGCAGGCACCCCGACCGCTTGCGGCTGGTCTTTAATTTCCGCAATCCGGAAGCTGAAAAAGGTCCGTCTCCGCAATTAATCCGAACACCGCAGGGACTCGATATTGTTGTTACCCAAAAGATTCAGCAACAAGCAAAAGAATAAAACAGTGAAGCCCCGGCCAGAGCAACTTGGCAGGGGCTTCGCAGTGTGATTTATAGAAACGGAGCATTCCTATAAAAATCTAATTTTGTCCATAAGCAGCGATCTGCAAGGAGCAAAATTAGCACGGAGCAATGTTTAAATCTTAGCCGCATTTGGTGCCGGTTCCGGTACAACAGGCGTCTGCGATGCTGCCGCGCCGTCCTTTGTGGATATCCATGTTTCCGCCACTGTAGACCGTAGCCAGCGCGTCCTCAATGAACCCGCCGATTACGTACGGTTCTACGCCCTCTTCAGCCAGCATTACCTGCGGGGTTTCACCTATGGCTGCTGCCAGCACAGCGCGGCAGTCGCTGAGAGTTGCTGCAAGGTCTGTCCAGCGCTGGGGGCCGCATCCGGCTTTGGGCGCGGGCCGTTTTTCAACCAGCTTGAAACCGTCACTTCCATCTTCGGCCCAGATATGGAATTCCCGTGCTTCGCCGAGGTGCTGGTTGACCAGCATTCCTTCGCGGGAGGCAACGGCCACGTAGGGGCGTGGACCTTTCATATCAATGGGTTTCAGCTCGGAACATGATTTCAGGGTTCCGCAGAGGGCAACTGATTTATCGTCACCCAAAAGTCCTACAGCATCGGCACGGCAGCGGCGGCAGTGGGTCATCTGTTCTATTACTTTGCCGGCCTCTTTGCGCAGGGGACCGATGGTTTCATGTCCCGGTTCAGTTATGTCCGCAAAAGGTGTATCTGCTGTCGGCTTAAGCGGGATCATGTTCTGGATATCCGCGTCAAGCTCGGCACAGACTTTAGAAACTTCAGTAATATGATGGTCATTAATGCCGGGGATAACGATGGAGTTAATCTTTACGGTAATGCCCCGTTCTTTCAGTCCTTTGATTGCCGCAAGCTGACGATCCAGCAGCTCTTTCGCACCTTTTTCTCCATGATAGACCACTTTGCCGTCCTTGACCCATGAATAAATCTTGGCTCCGATTTTTGGATCAATCGCGCTGATAGTGATGGTTACGTGGGATACGCCCAGCTCTTTCAGGTCATCCAGATACGGCAGGATCCCCATGCCGTTGGAGGACAGACAGAAAATCAGGTGCGGATGTTTTTTATTGAGCAAACGCATGGTTTCCAGAGTCTCTTCCGGGTTGGCAAAAGGGTCGCCCGGTCCGGCAATACCGGCAACGGTGATGCGCGGTTCTTTTTCTAAAACCGCATCCATGTATTCCGCAGCCTGAAAAGGCTTGAGAACACTGCTGGTCACGCCGGGACGCGATTCGTTAACGCAATCATATTTACGGTTGCAGTAGTTGCACTGGATGTTGCACTTGGGGGCTACCGGGAGATGTACACGTCCACAGGAGCCTGCGGTTTCTTTGTTAAAGCACGGGTGTTTAGTTGTATCTTTCTGCATGGTAATTCTCCCAGTATAATATATTTATAGTAATAAATTCTTACATGTAGCCGTAACCAACGGAGCTATCAGCCTGCTTCTTCTCCAGCATGGAGTTGACAATGCGGTCGAAGAGGTGCTGTGTCCCGCGGTAGCCGAGGGTCGGGATGCGCTGTCCGCCGAAGCGGTCATGGACCGGAAAACCGACCCTGATCAGGGGGATGTTCCATGCCTTGGCGTAGCGGTAACCCTTGGAGTGTCCGATAAGCATATCGGGCTTCAGTTCTTCGGCCCTTTCGGAAATATCGTGGAAATCAACGCCTTCGTGGATTTCAGGGATGGTCCTGCCCACGCCTTCAGTTACAGCGGTGACAGCTTCGGCCATGCCTTTTTTCTTGGCGCCGGACCCGGCAAGGATTACGTCCACACCGATTTCAGCCAGAAATGCACACAGCCCGGTTACGAGGTCTTCCTCGCCGTAAACAACGGCACGTTTGCCGAACACGTACTTGTGTCCATCCACGTAGGCATCAATAAGTCTGCCCCGTTCGCGTTCGTAACGGGCGGGCATTTCTTTGCCGGAAACAGCTTCGAGGGTTTCGAAGAAAATATCCGATTCGCGCAGTCCCATGGGCAGACCGATGCGGTGGTTTGCCACTCCGAAACGTTCCGCAAGGCTGGTTCCGCCACTCTTGACGGGTACACAGCGACCGAGTTCGATGGTTGCTGCCGCACCGGACATTTTTTTGATGTCTTCCACCGGAGTCCCGCCAACCGGGATTTTCATGTAATCCTCCAGTGCAGGGCCATCGAGTGTTTCGGAAATGTCAGGCAGAATGGTTGCCTTCAGGCCGAAATCCTCGCAAATATCAAAGAGGTGGCGAATGTCTTCGCAGGAAACCATGTTGGGCAGGATGTTGATGTGTCCGTCGTTTTCTGCCTTCTCGGTGCAGAGCTGTTCGACCATGGAGCGCACTGCGCCGTGCCAGCCGTCCACGTGGGTCCCGTTGTAGCTGGGTGTTGATACCTGTACGATCTCAGGCAGGTTCAAGTCGCCGAATTCCTCAAAAAATTCTTTGAGATACATGGGAACATCATCGCCTATGGTTTCAGTCAGGCAGGTGGTCGCCACGCCGACGATTTTCGGCTCGTATTTTTTCATCACATTGAGGATGCCCTTTTTCAGGTTAGGGCCGCCGCCGTAAATTGCGTGCTTTTCGCCCAGAGCTGAGGATGCGATATCCACGGGCTCACGGAAATGGCTGATGATATAGCGGCGCATGTAGGTCGCGCAGCCCTGTGAACCGTGCAGGAAAGGAATGGAGCCTTCCACTCCTCTGAAAGCGAGTGATGCGCCAAGGGGTGTGCAGAGTTTGCAGGCATTAGTTGTGGATGTGTAGTTTTTACTCTTGGTAGTCATGGCTATTCTCCTGCCTTCTTGGCTCTACGGGGTACAAAGTTCCAGACCGGGCTCATGGCTGATGAATGAATTTCACGGGCGAAGTTGAGCATGCCTTCGAATCCTTCGAGGGCTTCCTTGCGTTCGTGGTTGTGATCGCAAAATCCGACTCCCATCTTGAAGGCGATGGGACGTTCCTTAACTCCGCCTACGAAGATATCGACGTCCTTTTCTTTAATGAATGCGGACAGCTCCAGCGGGTTGGCGTCATCGACAAGGATGGTGCCGGGATCGGATATGCGTTCCAGCTCAGCATAATCTTCCTTGGTTCCGGTCTGGGAACCGACCATAACTACTTTCATGCCCAGATGGCGGAATGCCTTGAGCAGGGAGAAAGCCTTGAAGGAACCGCCCACGTACATGGCGACTTTTTTGCCTTCGAGGTCTTTGCGCATGCGGGCCAGTTCGGGCATGAGCTTTGAAAGTTCATCGCGCACCAGATCTTCCGTGCGTTTGACAATGTCCGGGTCGACATCCTTGAAGAAATCAGCAACCTGATAGAGGGAATCGGCCATGTCTTCGATGCCGAGGTAGGAGACGCGCATAAAGGGCGTGCCGTATTCCTCTTTCATCATTTTTGCCAAATCCAATGTCGCACCCGAACACTGTACAAGGTTAAGGGCCGCACCGTGGCTGCGCCCGATATCCTTCACACGTCCGTCACCGGTGATGTTGGCGACGACCTCCACCCCCATTTTTTTGAAATATTCGCGGATGATCCAGATTTCCCCGGCAAGGTTGAAGTCACCGAGAATGTTCACGGAAAGCGGGGAGATATCCGATGTCTCCTCGGTTCCCACCAGTTTGAACATGGCTTTGCAGGCTGCTAGATAGCCTTCGCGCTTGCTGCCCTTGAAACCTTCCGACTGTACCGGAAGAACAGGGATGCCTTTTTTCTCGCTCATCTTTTTGCAGACCGCTTCAAGGTCATCTCCGATGATGCCCACAATGCAGGTGGAGTATACAAAGGCTGCCTTGGGGCTGTGGCGGTCGATGAGTTCGTCAAGGGCGGCTTCCAATTTTTTTTCGCCGCCGAAGATGACGTCAGTTTCCTGCAGGTCAGTGGAAAAGGAGAGGCGGTGCAGTTCCGGTCCGCTGGAAAGTGCGCCGCGGATGTCCCAGGTATAAACCGCACAGCCGATAGGCCCGTGCACCAGGTGCAGGGCATCGGCTATGGGATAGAGAACGACCCTTGAACCGCAGAAAACACAGGCTCTCTGGCTCACTGCTCCGGCAAGGGATTCCCGGTTGCAGGCCATGTCCAGTGCTCCCTCGCCCGTGCGGTGGATCTGGTATTTACGTTCATCTAATATTGTATATTCATTCATGATGTGCTCCGTTGCTATGCGTTCGTCTTGCGAAGGCAGATCAGGCTTGTGTTGCTCCAGCCTGTTT
Source organism: Maridesulfovibrio sp. (assembly GCF_963666665.1). Lineage (NCBI taxonomy): Bacteria > Pseudomonadati > Thermodesulfobacteriota > Desulfovibrionia > Desulfovibrionales > Desulfovibrionaceae > Maridesulfovibrio > Maridesulfovibrio sp. The sequence continues at coordinate 2,943,367 of NZ_OY762999.1, read as the reverse complement.
TTTCGTAAAATTTAAGGGCCGGGGTATTGTCGCAGTCTGCAAGCAATTGCAGTCTTGTTGCTCTGTTTTCTTCTGCGAATTTGAGAATGGCTTCCATGAGCATGGTGCCGATTCCCTCCCCCTGCCGATCGCTGCGGACAACCACGTCTTCAACAAGGATGGACGGGCCGCCTTCAGCGGTAGAGATTACAATCTGACCGGTGCACATGCCGACCACTTCACCTTGTTCTTCTGCAACCAGAATGCGTGCCCGGGGATTGCCTAGCAGAATTTTTAATCCTTTCGTCTGTCTGTTCCCATCCGCTGAAAAGTCCTTCTCGACGGAGAAAAGCGACTTCAGCAGATCGGTCATCGGGACCAGATCAGCGGAGTTGGCGTTGCGGATATGAACTGTGGCCGGCATATGCTCCCTCTATGGTTTTCCAAAATCCAGAAGCGTGAATCTTGAAATGTTAATGCTAAAGTTGATTAATCCAGCAGGTACTCTGCGCAGGGTTCACCGTCTTCAAGGCCATCAAGGATTTCATCGATGGCTTCTTCGGAATCAACGCCCTTGAACCACCAGTTCTCTGGTTGAACCACGAGGATGGGGCCGTTATCGCACTGCTTCAGACAGCTGGTGGCTACCACCAGTGCGTCTATGCCGCGGTCGATGATTTCTTCTTCTATGTATTGCAGGAATCCGTCGGTCTGCTTGTGACAGATGCCTTTGGGTGCGCCCGCAGCGCGGAAACTCTGACAACAGATGATCATTCTTTCAGGGGTAGCCATATTCTTCTCCTTGTGTTTATTTTTTGCATTTGCCTTTTTTGCCGCCGCCATAGAGCACATCCACTGTGCCTTCCACGTTCTCTTCCGAGATAACGGTTCTGATTCCGTTGGCGGCTAGAATTTTTTTCGGGGTTTCCCCTGCTGCGGCGCAAAGCAGCACGAAACAGTCACTCAGGATCTCGGCCAGCTTTTCCCAGCGGGCTTCTCCGCCGCCCGGTTCCGGGGCCTCTCTTGTTTCCAGCAGACAGGCCAAACCGTCTTCGCGCGGACCGTAGATCAGAATTTTATGGGCGTGGCCCAGATGCAGGTCGATATCCATTCCGCTGGAACTTGCCACCGCCACATTGGGGCGGTTCTTGTTCGGTTTAGGCAGGGAACTTGATGTCGGTGTTTCCAGTTCGATGGATGCACCGCATTTGAGCCACGGTTCCATAAGTGTGATGTGTTTTGCAGCCAGTTCCCGGGCAGTCGCAACCGCTTCGTTTCCAACTGCTGAAAATTCGCTTTCCCTTTCAGGAATGAAGAATGGCAGTCCCATGACTTCCACACCCAGTGACTTTACAGCGATAGCTATGTTTTCAATCTGGGAGACATTCTCAGGGTAAATAGTTGTATTGACTTTGACGGTCAGCCCTGCATCTGTGAAAGCTTTGATAGCTGCAGCCTGTTCTTTCATGAGCATTATGCAGGCTTCGGGCAGGGGGATGTTTTTGGTGGACGGGCGAATCCATGCATAGATTTTTTCGGCGGTAGCTGAGTCCGCCGCATCCACCAAAACAGTGATGTGGGAAATATTGAGTTCGGCCAGTCTTTCCGCGTATTTTTCACCGCCGATGCCCAATGTGGTCAGGCAGAGGTGCATGCGCGGGTATTTAGCCCTGACCATTTTCAGGGTTTTGTAGGTGGTTTCAAAATCAGCCAGAGGGTCGCCGGGACCGGTGATGCCTACTACCTTGATCTTTTTGCCGGAGCGAATCTGCTCATCAAGCATGGCAACAGCCTCTTCCGGGAGCATGGCTGCGGGAAGCTTGGCTTCTGTGGAAAATTTAGTGCGGGCAAAAGTCTTAGGAGCAACCGGAAGGTGAATGCGGCCGACTGATGCACGGGCCGAGGGGCCGAAACAAGGATGTGAGGTGGAAGTAGTCATGGGGTGCTCCGTAAGAAAAATATTTAGTCCTGCTTTGCAGGGCCTTCGAAGAGTCTCCGAAGGCCCCGCTTGGCACAGGTGTTAAAGGACAAGTTCAAAGGTTTCTTCGGGGGTATCGCGGTCAATGCGATCCATAAGCAGGCCGAGAATTTTTTCCAGAAGTCTCAGGCCGCCTTTGTAACCCACGGTGGGGAAGTACTGGTGACCCTGACGGTCCGTGATGGGGAATCCCCAGCGCAGGAACGGGATGTCTTCGTCGCGGGCAATGTATTTGCCGTAGGAGTTACCCATGAGCAGATCCACAGGTTCGTTCTTGATCCACTGATGCATGAGGAACATGTCGCCTTTTGCTTTGACCTTGCATTCGTAAGGCATGTCTGCAGTAAGTTCCTTGATCCGCTTTTCGAACTTCTTGCCGGGAGTACCGGTAACTACGTAGACCGGGCACATATCGATGGAGCGGAGGAATTCCACCATGGAAATGAGCTGGTCTGGATCACCGTAGATGGCGACCTTCTTGCCGTAGAGGTACTGGTGCATGTCCGAAATCATGTCCACCAACTGGCCGCGCTCGTAGGAGACGGAGTCGGGGATGGATACCCCGGCCACAGTGCGCAGCACGTCGATGAAGCGGTCTGTGGCTTTCAGGCCGAAGGGCATATCCAGCACGGTACAGGGGACCTTGTGCTTGGAATCCAGCCAGCGGGCTCCTTCTGCGGAACACCACTCGCCGAGTGCGATGGTTCCGGTAGCCTGTCCGGCTTCCTTAAGTTCTTTGATGGTCACGCCGCCGTCGGGGAACATTTTGTATTCGCCGCTAAGGGGACCGTTGAGTACGCCGGAAGTATCCGGGAACATGGTGATGTCTACCCCGATCATGGTGCAGAGACGCTTGATCTCTTCCATGTCGCAGGGTTCCACCCAGCCGGGAATTATGTTGACCTTACCGTTCTTTTTGGAGGTCGGTTCGGCCAGCTGGGCCATGGCTTTGACCATGTTGGAGAAGCCGGTGACATGTGAGCCCACGTAACTGGGGGTCGGTGCACCGAAAACAGTTTTGCCTTCAGGAATTTTGCCTTCTTTGGTGGCCTTGGTGATGATCTGGGTCAGGTCGTCACCAATGGTTTCGGAAAGGCAGGTGGTGTGCACCGCAATTACTTCCGGTTCGTAGACCGTGAAGATGTTATTGATGGCCTGAAGGAGGTTGGCCTGTCCGCCGAAGACTGAAGCACCTTCAGTAAAGGAGCTGGTAGCGGCGGAAACGGGTTCTTTATAGTGTCTGGTCAGCATGGACCTGTGATAGGCGCAGCAGCCCTGCGATCCGTGGGAGTGGGGCAGGCAGCCTTTCACACCCAGTGCGGCGTACATGGCGCCGATGGGCTGACAAGTCTTGGCCGGGTTGATGACCAGTGTCTTGCGATCACTTATTTCTGTGGGGGTGTGTCTGAGTAACATATCTAAATCTCCTTATTCCCACACGAAAGTAGCGGTGAGCTCGGGGTTTTCCTGCCAGGGGGCCTTCATGTAGCTCCAGACCTTGCTGCCTACGAGGCGGTCGATTTCCTTGTAGAAGTTGATGGCACCCTTGAATCCTGCGTAAGGTCCGCCGGAATCGTAGCTATGCAGCTGTTTCAAAGGTATGCCCAGTTTCTGGATGGAGAACTTTTCCTTGATGCCTGCGCAGAAAAGGTCAGGCTTGAGGAGTTCCACCAGCTTTTCAGCTTCGTACTGGTTCAGGTCGTCGATTACGATGGTGCCTTTATCCATGTCCGGGTTGAGGCCTTCGTAATGCTTGAATTCGTATCCTGCGTCCTCAAGGGCTTTGATTTCCGCTTCGGTCTTGCGCGGGCGGTAGAGTTTCGGATCCGCTTCAACTTCGATTTCTTCAATGTTTCTGGAGTCCGCATCAACCTTGATCTCAGGGATGACACTGCGGCCTTCGTAGTCATCGCGGTGACCGAATTCGTAGCCTGCGGAAAGGGTCTTCATGCCCATTTCGTTGAACAGTTCCTGATAGTGGTGTGCACGGGAGCCGCCCACGAAGAGCATGGCTGTCTTGCCTTCAGTGCGCGAACGCACGTCCTTGGCAGTTGCTTCCACTTCGGGCATTTCTTCGGCGATCACGGCTTCGATCTTGTCGATGAGTTTTTTGTCTCCGAAGTATTCACCGATCTTGCGCAGGGACTTTGCGGTTGCTTCCGCACCGATGAAGTTCACCTTGATCCACGGGATGCCGTATTTTGTTTCCAGCATGTCGGCCACGTAATTGATGGAACGGTGGCACATGACACAGCTGAGGTCCGCGTGCTGGGCCGAAGCAAACTGGTCATAGGTTGAGTTGCCGGAGAAGGTCGCAATGTTGGTGATGCCGCATTTCTTGAGGATGCGGTCAATCTCGAAACCGTCACCGCCGATGTTGTATTCGCCAAGCAGGTTGATCTTGTATTCCTCAGTGCGAGGCTCCTTGTTTTCACCTACAAGGTGGGTGAAAACCTGGTTGTTGGCGATATGGTGACCGGCGGACTGGGATACGCCCTTGTAACCTTCACAGGAGAAGCCGAAGACATTGCAGTCGCCGAGCTTGGCTTTCATCTTTTTGGCTACGGCATGAACATCGTCACCGATCAGACCAACCGGACAGGTGGAGAAGATACAGATACCCTTGGGGTGGAAGAGGTCGTAAGCTTCCTGAATGGCTGCTTCGAGTTTCTTTTCACCACCGAAGATGATGTCCTGATCCTGCATGTCCGTGGAAAAGCAGTAGGTCATGTAGTTTTCACCGTCCGGACCGGGAGAGGTCTGGTTACGACGGGTCAGCCATGAATAGAATCCGCAGCCGATGGGGCCGTGGGTGATGTTCACGATGTCGCGGGTCGGGCCCATGATAACGCCCTTGCAGCCTGCGTAGGTGCAGCCGCGCATGGTGATAATACCGGGAATGGTCCTTACGTTGGCGACGATTTCGGGCGGTGCCTCGCTTTCAGTCGCTTCGTTGATCATAATCTGTTTGGCGCGCTTGCGGGCTACCTTGGGCGGATACTTCTTCAGAAGTTCTTCCTTGATGTCCGCCGGGTCCCACTGCACCACTTTGGTCTTACTCATGATTCATATCTCCTTGAGTGGTTAGGCGATGGACTTCGCGCCTGTTTCTCCGGTTCTGACCCTGACTGCGTCGCCTACGGGACAGATGAATATCTTGCCGTCACCGGGTTTTCCGGTTTTGTTCACTTCTATGATGGTTTCAATTATCGATTCCACTGATTCTTCGGGAACAACTGCGGTAAGAACTCGTTTGGGATAAAGTTTGCCTTTTTCTCCGAGAACTGCGGCAGCTTCTTCGTAACCGGATTCAACTCCTTCAAGGACAGCCGGGTTGACGAAGCCTTTGCCGCGTCCCTGGGCCTCGTGGGCGAAGAAGGCGTCCAGGCCTGCTTCGGTGAGGGCTTTTTTAGTGCGGTTCATCATGTCCATCCGCACGACTGCGATGATTTCCTTCATGCTATGCCTCCTCAACGGGAGCCGCTTCGTTTACGCCGGAGCTGATGGTGTAGACATTCTCGACGTCGGTTACAAAGATCTTACCGTCACCGAAAGCGCCTTTTGTTCCTGAGCGGGCCGCATCCATGATGGTGTTGATTACGAAGTCCTTGTCGGCGGCTTTGACTACGCTCATGAGCATGGTCTTGGGGATTTCGTCGTAGGTTACTTCGCCGATCTTGATGCCGCGCTGTTTACCTCGTCCTGCTACGGAATATTTGGTTACAGCGGGGTAGCCGTTGTCCATGAGTGCGGCCAGTACGTCATCCGCTTTTTCCGGTCTTACAATTGCTCTCACCATGATCATCATTAGTTCTCTCCTTGCTCTGCTATTTTTATTTGATGTGCTATGCTGCCACTATGCTTCCATCAGGCCGTAATCGAGGAGCAGCTGTTCCAGTTCTTCGATTTCAAGGGGGGTGGGTATGACGAACATTTCGTTTTTGTCGATTGCTTCGGCGAGACCCATGTAAGCAGAGGCTTGCGGTACGCTGTCGTCCCATTCGATAACGGTTTTACGGTTGATTTCTGCACGCTGTACGTCGTTGTCGCGGGGTACGAAGTAGATCATCTGGGTGCCGAGCTTTTTGGCCAGCTCTTCGATCATTTCTTTTTCGTTATCAACGTTACGGGAGTTGCAGATCAGACCGCCGAGGCGTACACCGCCGGATTCAGCGTATTTCATGATACCCTTGCAGATGTTGTTGGCTGCATACATGGCCATCATTTCACCGGAGCAGACGATGTAGATTTCTTCTGCTTTACCGTCGCGGATAGGCATTGCGAATCCACCGCATACAACGTCACCGAGTACATCGTAGAAGGCGTAATCAAGGCCTTCGGATTCTTCGTATGCACCGAGGTTTTCGAGCATGTTGATGGAAGTGATGATACCGCGTCCTGCACAACCGACACCGGGTTCAGGACCACCAGATTCAACACACCATGATTCACCGAAACCGGGTTTACGGATATCCTCAAGCTCAACGTCTTCACCTTCTTCACGAAGGGTATCGAGTACTGATTTCTGAGCCAGTCCGCCGAGCAGCAGACGGGTGGAGTCCGCTTTGGGGTCACATCCAACAACCATGACCTTGCGGCCCATAGTTGCCAGTCCGGCTACGGTGTTCTGGGTGGTGGTTGATTTTCCGATGCCGCCTTTTCCGTAGATTGCTACTTTTCTCATTTTCTCCTCCATGTGGTTTGGATTGATTTTCGTTGTTGCTGACTCTCGTAAGGCAAGTGGTGTGCCAAAGCTGTTTTGTATCTTTAAGGTGCTGTAATGACGCGGTAAATTTTAAAAAGAAAAGAAAAGTAAAGACATACGAAAAATGTAGATTGCAACGAATAATCTGCACAAAATTGTAGGAAACTACATTTTTGCAGGTTGTATGTAGAGAGTGAAGTGGACGGTGATGTTATATAAATTAAGGTAGATAGGAAGATATAATACTTTGGCATCAATAATGCTTCATGGATTCTGTAAATTTTAATCCAACTGGAGCATTATTATGTTGATCGATACCACCCTGCGTGAAGGCGCACAGTTGTTCGGGGCCTATTTCAATCTTGAAACCCGCAAGCGCATCGCATCTTCCCTCATTTCCATGGGAGTTGATGAGATAGAGCTGGGTTGGGTTGGACAAGATGATCTTGCACTTTTCGCAGAATACGCCCGGACCATAGGAGGGGATACAGCTCTCAGTGTCTGGTCTCCCTGCCGGGAGAAGGATATTGAGGTTGCTGAGAAATTGGGATTAAAGCGCATCAATATTGGAGTTCCGGTTTCGGATCTGCATATTGAAAAACGCTTGGATTCTGATCGTCAGGCTATTCTGCGCAAGCTTGCTGCGGCTATACGGACTGCCAAGGATTGCGGATTTGAATATGTTTCCGTGGGTCTTGAGGATATTTCCCGTGCGGATGGTGATTTTGCCCTTTCAATGGCGCTGCATGCCGAGGTTTGCGGGGCATCAAGGGTTCGTCTGGCGGATTCCCTCGGGCAACTGACCCCTCTTGCCATGGAAAAGCTGGTCAGAGAGTTCAGGGAGAGGCTGCATATTGATATTGCCGTGCATTGCCATGATGACTTCGGCATGGCTACTGCGAACTCATTTACCGCCCTTGAAGCCGGAGCTGATTACGCGGACTGTTCCGTTATAGGTATCGGAGAACGCTCCGGTATCGCAGCAACCGAGGAATTGGTGGCGCGGCTGGCGCTGCGTGAAGGCAATACCCGCTATTCCACCTCGGTGCTCAAAGAAGCCTGCATGATCGTCGGGGCTGCGGCCAAGGTTGCCATTCCGCGTACCAAGGCAGTTGTCGGCACTGATATATTTGCCTGTGAATCCGGCCTGCACACCCACGCACTCAGCAAATCTCAGGAGCTGTTTGAACCGTACGATCCTAAATCTGTAGGAACGGCCCGTAAGTTGGCTGTGGGCGGCAAGAGCGGTCGGGCCGCTGTGCGTAATGCCCTTGATGAATACGGCATTGCTTGCGGAACGGACTCCCTTTCCACCCTCACCGAGGCCGTACGGCAGCTTTCACTGCGGCTTGAAAGGCCTCTGACCCGCAGTGAATTTATCAAGCTCAATGATGAGGAGGTCTACTCATGAACACCCTGAGACGTATCTATTCAACCGAAGCCGGTGAACTGGAGGCTCAGCACTCCACTGATGACCTCCGCCGTAAGAGCTTGCAGCCTATTTTAATGTATTCAAACGGCAATGTTAAATCTCTGCCCTTGGAGGTGCGTACCCCCGTATTTACCCCAGTGGGAATTATTGAAGCGGAGATGGTCACCTTCTACAAGTCCGGAAAGTTGAAGCGGGTTTTTCCGCTCAATGGCAAACTGTCCGGCTATTGGACGCAGGAAGATGAAGGATCGCTTGCCGCCCCTCTGACCATTGATACTCCTGTCGGTCCGCTTTGTGTAAAGGTGATCAGCCTTTGTTTTTATGAGAACGGAACCTTGCGCTCCATAACCTTTTGGCCGGGTGAAGAGCCGACTGTACAAACTCCGGCAGGTCCGATCAGGATCCGTATCGGCATAAGCTTCAGCCCTGAAGGGCGGATCCGTTCCCTTGAACCTGCGGAACCGACCCCGTTGAAAACAAGCGTAGGCATGATTACTGCCTATGATTCTGACGCTGTGGGCATTAACGGCGATTCAAATTCTCTGGTCTTTGATGATCAGGGGCGGATTGCAGCTGCCAGCTCAACGTTAAGTATGCTTACCGCCCATCATTATTCCGGTGCTGAATTTGTTTTTGTGCCTGAACTGCGGGACTCTTTATGTTCGGAAAGCGAACAGGAGATAGTCCCCATGCGGATACTTTTTGATGAGCAGGGAATTGAAATCAGCCTCATGCCGGATTCAGAAACGTCTTACGTGGACTTCTCGGAATATGAAATATCTTCAAAGCCTTTCCTGCCGCAGCTGGACAATCTTTCCAGAGGATTGATCTGTTCGGTTTGATGATGACCTTGCAGGAATGCATTGTTGTTGGATTTTTAAAAAGGGTCCGTAAATGATTGATTTGCGGACCCCTTAGATTGCATTGCTAGCCGTTCAGGTCAGTATCCTGCAATATCTTGTTCAGATTGAAGCTTTGTTTTTTTGTTTCTTCCTTTGTCGGGGTTTCAATGCCGCTGGTGTAACGCACGGAACTTATATCCCGCTTTGCACTGCTTTTGATATTGCTTGCTGTTTCAAAACCGCACAGGCCGACAAAAGCAATGAATATAATTATGGTGAAGACAGTCTTGAATTTCATAAGTGCTGCTCCTTTTTCTTTTTGGGCATAATCCAGTTACGCATGAAAGCGATGTAATCAAAGACCGGACCAGCCGGACAGAGCAGGGTGCACCATGGCCTTTTTACAATCAGTGAAGCTACAACAATCAGTACGAAAAGCGCAAAGACTGCATCGGAGCCGATGAACGAAAAAGCCATGCCGAAAGGGGCATACTGCGCATCGGAAGGGTTGCGGAAATAAAGGGCCGCGCTCAAAGCAACGAGAGCGAAAATGCGCGCAGTCCATTTCATCCATTCTGTTTTCTTGGACGGCGCACATTTGGTTATCCGCCCCAGACCTTCCTGAATCCCGCCGAATGGGCAGACCATGGAGCAATAGAGGTTTTTCCGGGTTGCCAGAAATACCAGCATTGCCAGCCCAAGGCAGATCAGTGCTGTGTATGAAGCCATGCCTTTGGTCCATAATCCGGAAAGAAACAGGGCAATTGATCCAAGGGACGGCTGGGCTCCGTACATAAAACCGAGCAGAACGGTGGAGAGAGCCAGCAGTCCCAGCCGGGCGTAATTCTTATTCCAGCGAAAGAAACGGCTGGCGATGAAGATTGCCATGATGAACAGGGCAACAGTCAGTCCGGCTTTGATCATTTCTTCCGAAGATAGGGACATTGTTGCTTGCACGGTTTCCCTGCCTTGAATTTTGGCAATGGCTTCTTGAACACCCATGATCATGGCTGTGGAAGAAAGGGTTGCCCCGGAAACGGCGTCAATCTCAGGCAGCTGGGTGTCTTCGGCTCCGAGAAATCCGTCCAGAATACCTTCGTTTAAAACCCGGTCGATATAGGTGATGGTGTCCGTGGATTTTACCAGCGCGACCCGCTCGACTGTTTTATCTTTATTGACAACTACCGCCACCTGCAACGGTCCGCCGTAGCTGGGATATTCAGCCAAGGCGATGTAGATCTTTTCCGCAGGATTGCCTTTACGTTGTCCTTCATAAACCGAAGGGCTGATCTGCTTAATCCGTTCAATTTCAGGGGATATATTTTTTATCCGGCTGAGGTTTGCGCCTTCCGAACGCATTCCTCCCGCGAACCATGCTGCAGCAAGGATGCAGAGAGTCGCTACGGCCAGAATTTTTTCAGTTGTTTTCTTGGACACGGTTTTCTCCGGGCTTCCTCATGATGAAGAGTCTGACGGCGATTGCGAGACAAATAACAACGGGTAGGCCGAGAACGCCGATAAAATACCATCCGGCAATGGTTTCATATTCGCCCATGAGGGTGGTTCCGCCCGCTACTACGGAACATAAAGAAGCGAATCCGGCGTAAAACAGCGCTACCTGCCACCAGACCACCTTGCGTCCGTAATGTTTGAGCCATTCCATAAGTCCAAGAACCACGAGTACCTGCAAAGCACCCATGATCATCCAGAAGATATAATCAAGCATAGTAGTTCCGGGAAACATTATACTTCTCCTTTTTTAGCTAATAGGGATTCCAAAGGGCTTAGTCCCTTTTCTACTCCATGCCGTGGTATTCCCAGTCTTTTTCAACATTGAGGAAGTTTTCAGCACGCAGCCACCACGGCGGATTGTGATAGTTTGCTTCCTTCCCGCCATCCCATTCGGAACGGTAATCTTCGGCTTCGTTGAACTTGAAGAAGTTCTTTTGCATGGCCAGCAGTCCGGTGGCGAACAGGCCTGTCGGGTCGCGTGGTTCAATCTCCCGCGAAATAGTGTGAATCCAAGTGTTTTTGCGTGAATAAGGGCAGACACCGATACAAACACGGCAACCAAGACCGTCCTGAGTCGGACCTCCGGCCCATTGCGAGTAACATTTTTCTTCGTCCAGCTTCCAACGTTTGAATCCGCGAACAACTGTCTGCGGGCGGTCATCTTTCGGAATGGCTCCGGACGGGCAGCTGTCGGCGCAGATCTTACACTTCAGGCAGAAGTCGGCCATTTTTACGTCGATGGGCTTGTCGTATTCAAATTCGATATTGGTAATTACCGCAGCCGGCCGGAAGTTGGCGCCCAGTTCAGGAACCATGGTTACTCCTGCCCGGCTGTACTGGCCCAGCCCCGCAAGCTGTACGTAAGGACTCATCATGATTTCATAGTTGTGGCCCGGAAATTGTGCGCGGGCTGGGTAGCCCAGTTCCTTGATGAACTGTTCCATGAGGCTGGCTGCGCAGCGGGAACGGAAATAGGCATCAAAGGAAGTGGAGTAACCGATGGCGGAATAGGTCCCATCCCAGTTCATGGGCACGCCGAAAACGATAATGGATTTCCAGTGTTCGGGAACCCTGTCGCCCCATTTCTGTCCCTTGTCGGGCATGCCGCGCATGACGTTTTTGAACATGAAGCGGGGGTCGAATTTGGCAATACCTACGAGGGACATGCCGAACTGGTGGGCCATACGCTTGATCAGCTTGGATGCATGGGTCGGAGACTTGAATTCCATGGGCTCTTTGCGCCAGATTCCGCGGAAATCCCAGTCTTCGGGTGTTACAGGTTTTTTAGTCCGTTCATATTCATCATGCGGGTCGGCAGGGATACGGTTGGTGTGGTCGGCGTATTCCATACCTCCTTTGCGCAGGGCCATGTTGTATGCTCCGGCGAGGGCGTACTTCTTGTGCTTGCCGTTCTTCCATGCCTCACTGCGTTTGATATTGCGTTGCAGGGAACTGAGCATAATTTCCAACTCGCCGGGACGGGCGCGGTAATGGTCCCCGACAGGTCCGGGCAGCTTGTCCACTCCCATTTCCGGGTTCCATTCGCCGGACTTGATGATTTTAACCAGTGCGGCAAGGCGCAGGAAAAGGTAATCGGTCCAGTCGGGTCGTTCGACTTCCCCGACAGGAGTCATCATGGCCGGAACATCACAGCGGAACGGCTCGCGGTTAAAGAACTGGTCTCCACCCTGATAGGTCTGGCCGTATCCGGTATAAGCATGATCGGATCGGCCGATGGCAAAACCGGCTCCACCTGCTCCGGCAACAGTGGCGGCAGCGGCTGCCACCCCGCCGAACTTCAGGAAATTACGGCGACTGAAACCTTTTTTTGCAGGCTTTTGCTCTTGGGCCATGTTTTCCGGTTCAGGCTGTCCCTCAGCAGCACCGTCCGGGGAAGACATACGGTTCTTGGGATCGTTTATAATATCCAATGCATTCTGTTGTTCAGACATGAAATGGTTCCTCCGGTGATATGTTTACAGCTCTTCTTCGGAGTCTTTGCAGATTCCGTTGAAAGCGGGTTCAAGTTCGGGAATGACATCAATGATTACCGCTGCGTAGCGGGATACATAATGCGGGTACTCCTTGCGGAGTTCTTTAGTCCTCATGATCAGGAAATCTCGGGCATCGAAATCCATATCCGCCAGCTCCAGATGACTGAGGGCTGCGGCTTCGATTTCACCAATTTCAATAAGGGCATCGCCTTTAATCTGCCATGCAAGGTATTCCGCGCCTTGACCGGAAAGAATAAGCGCATCGCACTGCTCGACACATTCTTCGTTCTGTCCTGTTTCAAGCAGGCAGATTGCCACGCCGCGTTGTGATTCGCGGTGGTCTGGGGTTATCTCAGTTGCTCTGCGGAAATAAGGCAGGGCTTCCCTGAAACGCTTTTGAGCCACAAGGGTTTCAGCAGCCCAGAAATTAGGCCCCATGGCCTGTGGCGCGGCTGCTGCACTTGATTCGAAATAGGGCAGGGCCTGATCCGGCTTATCGCTCATGGCAAGGCACAAACCGGCATGAAATCTAGCTCCGAGATGGCTGGGTTCCATTTTAAGAATCTCATGAAACATTTCCCCGGCCTGATCGTATCTCTGGGCATACATGGCAAGGTTGGCCAGATTGAATTTGGGATTGATCGCTTGTGGGTCCCGCTCGATTGCCGATAAAAAAGATTTTTCCGCTTCAAGCGGTTCATCCAGTTGCAGGTGGGCCAGCCCAAGTTCATTGTAGGCCTTGGCCTGCAGCTGCATGGGAACATGCCCGGAGGCAAGTTCCCTGATAAGGTACTCGGTCAGGGAACGGTATTCGCTGTCGTCCTTGAATTGGCAAATGCGTTTCCTGAGTCGTTCTTCATTGATTTGCTGCATTGACATGCTCATGGCTTTACTCCTTGCTGCCCATAAACCAAGAAATGTGCCAATGCTTTAAGTCTATTAAAATCAATGTCTTATCTTTGTGTCGTTCGCTCTAGGGATGCCTCTTGTGTTTAATAAAACGATAGTTATTAAATATGATCACTAGTTGTTATATAAAGTCATATGTGGCAGATTCAAGTTAACAAGGAGTTGAGCATGACGCATTCCAAAGAGAGTAACTTGAAATTTTTAAGCGAAGCCATGGCCCGACTGACTGGAAGTCTGGACATGCAGAAATCGCTTATTGATACCTTTGAATTCCTAGCCGGGAATTTTCCCATTGATGCTATTTCTCTGCACCAGTATGCCCCGGATTTAAAAGCGTTAAAACTTCTGTTTCTGGTGCAGGCCGGGCGGTTTGATTTTGTGGAAATAGTTGCCCCTCTTTCCGAGGAAGAGGCCAATTCTCTTTTTCTGCACAATCAGGGGATCAGCGGAGTCATCAAGGTGCCACGGAATATGGATTCTCCGGTTTCAGCCCTGCATAGCAAAAGTTTGTCCGCGTTGGTCCCGTATAAGGAACGGGCCTATATGATCTGCGTTTTGCGCTCGGAAAAGGAAGTTCTGGGGCATCTTTGCCTTATGGGTACACATCCGGATTGCTTTACTGAAGAGCATGAGCGTAAGTTTGCCCTGTTGGTAACCCCCTTTGCCCTGACCATGTCCAACCTGCTGCAATATCAGCGGACCATGGAGTTTCAGGAGCGGTTGCGCGTCGAGCGTGACGGGCTGGAAAAGGATTTAGAGAATCTTCGTGAGCGGCGGATTATAGGAGAGCAAGGCGGATTGAAATCGACTATGGAAGTGGTTCGCCAGCTTGAAAACAGGGAGGTTCCGGCCCTGATTATGGGGGAGACCGGGGTCGGTAAAGAACTTATCGCCGATGCCATTCAATCTATTTCCCCGCGCAAGAATAAGCCGTTTGTAAAGGTAAACTGCGGGGCCATCCCGGATTCTTTGGTGGACAGTGAGTTGTTCGGCTACGAAAAGGGGGCCTTCACCGGAGCAACTACCTCCCGTCCGGGGCGTTTTGAACAGGCCAACGGCGGGACCCTGTTCCTTGATGAAATCGGTGAACTTCCTTTGCAGGCGCAGGTCCGATTACTGCGTGTTCTGCAGAATAATGTGGTTGAGCGGATCGGCAGTACAAAGTCAATTGAGGTGGATGTGCGGGTTATCGCCGCCACCAACCGTAACCTTGAGCTTATGCTGCAGGAAGGCACCTTTCGTGAGGACCTGTATTACCGCCTTTATGTCTTTCCAATCCATGTTCCGCCATTGCGGGAGCGCACTCAGGATATTCCGGAATTGATCTATTTATTCATGAAGCGCGGCTGTGATGAACTGGGAATAAGCAGTCTTCCGCAACTGCCTGAGCCGACGGTTGACCGCCTGCTGCAATACTCATGGCCCGGTAATGTCCGTGAACTTGAAAACTTGGTCAAGCGCGGCCTGACCCTTTATCCATACGGTCCTTTACTGCTTGATAAACTACTCCCACAGGATGATGGCTGGTACATTTCGCCTGAAGAGAGCCAGAGCTATTTTGAGAAGACCATTGATGAACGGGTTGAGATTCTGCTTGAAAAGCATCTTTCCAAGCTGCATCTCAGCTCCGGAATTATCCAGTCTTCGCAAGCCGGGGAGTATGAGCATGAAATAAAACCCCTCGAAGAGACAATCAAAGAGGCCATTCTTGCAGCCCTTGCAAAGGCGGGAGGAAGAATTAACGGGGCCGGAGGGGCGGCGGAACTGCTTGATCTTAACCCAAACACCCTCAGAAGTAAGATGCGCAAAATGGGATTGAGGGTTTCCGGGAGATAACCAGAAAATGTGTATTCACTTTTTTGAAAGAGCTTGACAATAGTATGAAAATGAATTCCATTTTCGATATGACAAATGAAGCAGCAAAAATATTTGTCGATTACCTTGCGCAAAACGGGTTGAGCATGACTCCCCAGCGTAAAGTGATTGTAGAGACTTTTTTGGAAACCGAAGGCCATTTTTCAGCTGAGGATTTGTTATTCTTAGTGCAAAAAAGGGCTCCCGAGGTAGGACAGGCAACCGTATACAGGGCTCTGAAACTGCTTGTTGATTCCGGGCTTGCTGAAAGTCTTGATTTCGGGTGCGGGGTTGCTCTGTATGAACATTCCTATGGACACGAACATCATGACCACCTTGTCTGCACAAGATGCCAGAAAAAGGTGGAAGTGATTGATAATGGAATTGAGCAAAGGCAGGAGGTCCTTGCCAGAGAGAATGGATATGTTTTGACTCACCACCGCTTGTTTCTTTTCGGGCTCTGCCCGGAATGCCAGAAACGTCGAGATCAGGAGCAGGACTTGGAATCCTGAAATTGGTCTTCAAGGTATTTATTTCACAAGCCGGGTACAAAGTCTGATCCTTCTACCCGATAGCAATTAATCAGAATCCCCCGGAACAGATGATCTGGGGGATTCTCTGTTTTTTATATGTGTTCAGTATATAGTCGGCGTATATCTCCGTCAGTGAGTAGCGTTACATTGCGCTTGATTTTCTCATCAGTCCAATCCCACCAAGCCAGCTTTAAAAGCATCCGTATCTCATCTTCTGAAAAACGTTTGCGCAGAGCTTTCGCGGGGTTTCCTCCCACTATTTCGTATGGATTGACATCCTTCGTTACTACGGCGCGAGCAGCAATAATGGCGCCGTGCCCGATGGATATGCCCGGCATTATCATGGCTTCGTTTCCAATCCAGACGTCGTTGCCGACCTCGGTGTCCCCCTTACGGAGGAACCCATCTTTTGCATGGTTGAATTCGCTCATATAATGGAATGGGTATGTGCTAGCCCAATCATGTCGGTGGCCTTGGTTACCGGCCATTATGAAAGTTGCTCCTGAACCTATGGAACAGAATTTACCGATGATGAGCTTGTCTACATCATTTAGATCCGGATGAAGGTAACGTACGTTCTCCTCAAAGTGGTGTCCGTGATAATATCCGGAATAGTAGCTGTGGCGTCCAGCAATAATGTTTTTGTTAGTCAGGTGTTGTCTGATTTCATATCCCTCAAATGGGGACTCAAAAGGATTTGTATTCATTGAGGCCTCCAAATAATGAACAGTCTGTTATTTGGTTATGTGATGCATTGTCTTAGTTAAAAGGACGCAATACTCTCAGGGAAGCAGCATACAGAAATCGGTCAGACTGCAGTCTTGATACGACGAGGGACAATTATTGCCGCATGTGTCGGGATAATTATACGGTGAGGTCGTAAGAGCATAGTTAATTCTTTTGTTCTGCTGGTCTAAATAAGATAATTTGAAATCTATTGGTTGTTTCTTTGTTTGGCAAGTTTTGCCTGTGCAGCAAAAAAGCCCGCTTCGAGCAGGAAGCGGGCTGAAATTAAAAGCGCGTTGTGTTGCGGGACTAATTATCCTGATCGCCGTGCCGCGAGCATTTGATCAGGACTTCGGTTACGAATTTATTGCTGTTACGGGTGGTCCAGTAGTCGGTTACATACCGTTCAAAGGACTCTTTACCAAGGAGGTAACCGTTGTTGGCTGCCCAACGTTCCATCTTCATGTAAGTCTTGCGGATGTCTTCGTGGGCGCCGATGTGGTAGCAGGAGAGCATCATGTCCCCGCCAAATTCGTAAATGTTCTCTTCGCTGCAAGGAATGACCGTTTTTTGCAGCATCTTAATGTTCTGATCCACTTCTTCAATGCGGTCCTGACGTGACGAGAAGTTGATTATGACCGGACCGGTTATCTCGTTATTCACATCTTCCACATGCTGAGTGAATTCAAGGTTGATAATTGACCATTGCAGGTCGTTTTCAAATTTCTGGTCTTGAAAGAGCAGGGAACTGCTCTCAATATACTTAATGGAAACTTCGTTGATGTTGTTGTCTATAACCATTTCCGCTTCACGGACCAGTTCGTACCAGTCTTTGACTGACACATGCTTGCGGCGGATTTTTTCCTGCTCGTCCTCAAGTTCCCTGATTTTGGTGCGGAACGAATGCTGGATGGATTTAAAAACGTGTTGTGCGCTCCCCTCTATGAATTCTTTCATCTCTTCGAGGGTGAACCCCATCTGTTTGTAATACTTGATAACCGGGACTGATAACAGGGATTCCCGGGTGTAATACCTGTAGTTGTTGTAATCGTGTCGCTGAGAGGGGATAAGGTTGATCTGATCGTAATAACGAAGAGCTTTTTTGGAGATGTTACAGATCTTGCTCATGTCCCCTATGAAATAGCGTTCCTTGTATTTCACTGGTATCTCCTCCAGTTCCTATGGTCCGGTATTTCGAATTTTTTTTCAACCCCTTAACCTTTACGTGCGTAATTGTATGCTCCTCACCATATGAAAGCGGGGAGCGTCTCTTGCGAGACAGCTCCCCTTGCTTCAGTGAGGTATTACTTAATGTATTGATTGATTGTTGCGGCTCCTTCCTCGTGTGCGCGGTAGTAAACGCGCAGCTCCTGATTGGAGTCGAGGTCGAAGCGGGACTCTTCGAGGAGTCCGTTTGCTTCAGCAGTCATCAGGGCGTTGATGATTGCATCTTTTTTGAAGGCTTTGAAGCTGCTGTATTCGCCTGCGAGGGCTTCCATAACGCAGTCTGCGCAAGCTTCTTCAACTTTGGTGAAGTGTTTCAGGATAGCGTAGTTAAGGGGATACATTATGCTTTCTCCTCGTTGCTCTTGAACAGATCCATAGGGTTCATGGAGATAATGAAGATACCGATAACCATGATTACTGCTGCAGCCCAAGCTACAGGAGGCATATCCCAGCCTTCCATGCCCATAGCAACGCCGAGAACGATCCAGCAGCAGAAGGGGCCCCAGAAGGAGAAGGTTCCGTTGCAGGACATACCGAGAGCAGCACCGCACATTGCGTTACCTTTGTACCAGTACATGAAGGTAAGGTATGCGGAGAGACCGGCCAGTACGAACCAGATCATGGCTTCGCTGTCGGTGAAAGACTGTGCAACCATGCCGAATGCATCAACGTGTGCGATGAAGCCGAACAGGGGTACGAGAATGAAGAGGTTGGAGAAACCGGCGGTAACCTGACGGATAGTGATCCCGATTTCGGGGTCGATCATGGAAGTACCGTAACCGCATACACAACCTTCGATACCCCAGCATACAGCAGCGAGGAAGCCGAAGAAGAGGCCGAGCATCATGTTGGGGCCGCCTGCGCCGTCGAGGCTGGTGGAGCCGATCATGAAGCTGGCGCCGAAGCAGATGGCGATACCGAACAGCATACGTGCGTTCAGTTCCTGCTTAAAGAGGAAGCGGCCGAGAATTGCGCCTACTGCGGGGCAGAGAGCTGCAATGGGAACTACGAGAGAACCTGCAAGCTGCAGGCCTACTACGTAAGCGGTACTTGCGAGAGGACCACCGATGATTGCTGCAGCTACCATTACCATGCCGGGTTTGGTTTTGATGCAGCGAACAAAGTCAGCGAAGCGACCGCGGATACCGGCAAAGCTCATAGCCCAGAGAGCACTGCATGTGTCGGTGGTTGCTGCGCCGATTGCGCTTAAAAGATACATTACTGCAAATGCGGACAGGCCGGAATTCTCTCCGTACCAGTCTACCCAGATACCTTTGGACATACCCAGAGTCATGAATGCAGTGTAAAAACCGTACAGCAGTCCGGAAAGAAGGGCGATAACAATGCCTTTTCTTTTAAAGCTGGTAGCCAGCTTGTGCTTTGCAGCGACGGCTGCAGGGTTGATTGCAACAGATGCTTCCCCCATGGTCGTCTCCTTAATCATTAAAAGTTAATCTGAAATTCACACCCTCGATCCCTGCATTTTCGTCACTGGTCTATGAATTCGCTTCCACATAGCAGGGAAAAAACATCCTTCCCCTAACGGGAAGGTCCTAGTTCTTAAATTTATATCCTTTCCCTTAAGGGGAAGGTCAACGAGGTTTTTTTGATTAGCCTTAAAATGAGCCTGATAGTGCAGATAGAGCGATAGGTAAAGCGCAATGAAAACTTATAAATTCAAGTGCTTAGTTGCTTGCAAGAAAAAAATGAAAATAAAATTCCCATATTACCTACTAAGGTAATCAGTTATCGATGGTCTGCAAGTTTTTATTGTTACATTCATGTTACAAATTGTATCTGCCGTTCAATCAAACAATCGATTCTTTTGCTGGGTAAGTAGACACTTTTTGTCCGATTTTTCACATGAGACTGAATATAGGTTCAACCCAATTGTTTTTAGGTGAGAAGCAAAATCAGGCCAGGGTATTGCGAAAATAAAGTCGTTGATTTTCAGAATCATGTAATTTTTGTCGTGACGAAAATGTCACCTCTAAAAATCACATAAAATCAGTCAATTATAAGAAAAGTTGCTAAATTTGTGAAATCTCTGTTGACCTTCCCCCTTAGGTCAGGGGCTAGTCTGTGTGCAGGATGTGGAAAAGGTGGATTCTTAAGATAAGCATCCGTCAAAAGTCATAAGTCATGGTTATGAACTTTAAAACCAGCTCAATGGAGATCACATGAGATACCAAGGCGAAGAGGCCCTCGGCCTTATTGAAACTCTCGGAATGGTTCCGTCCATCGGTGGCGCGGACCAGATGCTCAAAACAGCAGATGTAAAACTCGTTGGTTATGAAAACGTCGGGTCTACCCTTGTAGCCGTAATGGTCAGGGGTGATGTTGCTGCAGTAAAGGCTTCCGTGGAAGCGGGTGCCGCAACTGCTGCGGAAATCGGCAAGCTCACTGCACAGAACGTTATGCCCCGCCCCATTCGCGGTGTCGGCGACATCGTGTCTGTCCATGGTGTGGAGACCACGGACACCGATTACTCCGGCCCCCGTCCGCGGGCAATGGGCCTGATTGAAACATTCGGCATTGTTTACGTCCTTGAAGCGGCAGACGCTATGATGAAAGCAGCAGATGTTGAACTCATCGGTTATGAAAACGTTGCTTCCGGATACATTTCCGTTCTGGTTCAGGGTGATGTCGCAGCATGTCAGGCAGCTGTTGAAGCTGGCGTGAAAGCTGTGGAAAATATGGGAACTGAAGTTTACGCTTCACTTGTTATTCCTACACCCCACCGCGATCTGGAACAGATCACCAAGATCTACGCAATCGACAACCTGCTTTCCTAAGCGAAGCATTGGTTAATGCAGGGAATTAAGAAACGTTTCAGTCACAGGTAAAGGGGTAAGCGATGATTGTTGATAACGATTTGCTCTCCATCCAGCAGGCCAGAATCCTGGCAGAAAATGCCCATGAGGCACAGAAAAAGCTGGCAACCTTTCCGCAGGAAAAGCTTGATGAAATAGTCGAGCATATTGCGGATGCGGTTGAGGAGCATGCCGAAGAGCTGGCGATTATGTCTCACGAAGAGACTGACGGCGGCAAATGGCAGGATAAGCTGGTCAAGAACCGCTTCGTCTGTAATCAGGTCCGTAAGGAATTGCGCGGAATGCGCTGTGTGGGCGTCATCAAAGAGGACTCCCATAAAAAGATTACCGACATCGGCGTTCCCGTCGGCGTTATCGCAGCTCTCTGTCCAGTGACTGGTCCGGTTTCAACCACGGTTTATAATACCCTGATTGCAATCAAATCTGGAAACGGTGTTATTTTTTCCCCCCATCCCGGTGCTGTAAAGAGTATCGGCCGGGTTCTGGATATCATGATCAAGGCCGGAGAATCCTGCGGTCTTCCTGAAGGCTGTATTTCCTATCTGGAGACAGTCACCAAGAGCGGAACCTGTGAACTTATGAATCACAGGAATATCTCGCTGGTTATGGTCACCGGAGTTCCCGGGATGATCCATTATGCCCAGAAAACGGGCAAACCGGTCATTTACGGGGGAACCGGCAACGGTCCGGCATTTATCGAACGTACTGCCGACATTGGGCAGGCTGTTAAAGATATCATTGCCAGCAAGACTTTTGATAACGGGATTGCTCCCTCAGCGGAGCAATCCATCGTTGTCGATTCATGTGTTGCCGGGGATGTTCGCCAGTCCCTTAATTCCTGCGGGGCATACTTCATGTCCGAGAGTGAGGCCGAAGCTCTGGCCGAACTGTTCATCGCGCCCGACGGACAGCGCAGGAAAGGTATGGCCGGACAGTCCGCAAAGGTGCTGGCCCGAAGAGCAGGGTTCAGCATTCCCGAAAATACCACCGTTCTGGTGGCGGAACGTAAATATGTTTCGGACACCGATCCCTACTACAGAGAATTTCTTTCCCCTGTACTGGCTCTCTATGTGGAGGACGATTGGATGCACGCTTGTGAAAAGTGCATCGAGTTGCTGCTCCACGAAAGAAACGCCCACACTCTGGTTATTCACTCCGCAGATGAGGAAGTGATTCTCCAGTTCGCGTTGAAGAAACCCGTTGGCCGACTTCTGGTCAACACTCCGGCAGCTTTCGGCGGTATGGGTGCTACTACCAATCTGTTTCCCTCAATGACTCTGGGCAGTTCTTCTGCCGGATTCGGAATCACTTCCGACAACGTTTCTCCCATGAACCTTATCTACATCAGGAAGGTTGGTTGCGGAGTGAGACGTGCTGAAGAGGTGCTGGGACAGTCCGGTCAGGCAGGCGGTCAATATAAAGTGAAAGATAACGATTCCAATATGGTGCAGGTAATTCAACAGATCCTGCAAAAGGCCATTGAAGCCATAGATGATCCTGCGGGTCGCTAAGAATCAAATCCATTAAACGGAGGAAATACAGTGGATCTTCAAAGTTTTTCCAACAAGCTTGCTGAAGCTACAAAAAACCTTACCGATGCCGAACGGGCCTCGCTGAAGAAAATTTTCGAAGGCGTTTCTGCTGAGGTATTCAAAGAAAAAGCAGAGCAGCCTGCAGCCGCAGTCTCCTGCTATGAGACCAAGGGTATCCCCAATGGTCCTACCGATCGTCACGTTAAACTGAAAGAGAACTTCCTCAAGCAGGTTCCTTCTGTCAGCGTCGAGTCCGCTCGCGTGATGACTGAGATTGCTAAGGCAAACCCCGGTCTTCCTCCGGCAATCCTGCGCGGTAAAAGCTTCCGTGCCAGCTGCGAAACCGCTCCGCTGGTAATTCAGGATCACGAACTCATCGTAGGTAACCCCACCGGTGCACCTCGTCGCGGTTCCTTCTCTCCTGAAATCGCATGGCGCTGGATGAAATCCGAGCTGGAAACCATCGGTTCCCGCCCTCAGGACCCCTTCTACATTTCTGAAGAAGACAAGAAATACATGAAGGAAGAGCTTTTCCCCTTCTGGGCTGACAAGTCTCTCGACGAATACTGCGAAGCTCAGTATCGCGAAGCAGGTCTCTGGGAACTCTCCGGTGAATCCTATGTTTCCGATTGCTCTTACCACGCTGTAAACGGTGGTGGTGACTCCAACCCCGGTTACGATGTCATCCTTATGAAAAAAGGTATGCTCGACATCAAAGCCGAAGCTGAAGCACACCTCGAGCATCTCGATTACGAGAACCCCGAAGACATCGATAAAATTTACTTCTACAAGTCCGTAATCGACACTGCAGAAGGTGTAATGATCTACGCCAAGCGCCTGTCCGAATACGCAGCAGAAAAAGCCGCTCATGAAACTGATCCTAAGCGTAAAGCTGAACTGCTCAAGATTTCTGAAGTTAACGCTCGCGTACCTGCACACAAGCCCGAAACCTTCTGGGAAGCTATTCAGGCAGTATGGACTGTTGAGTCCCTGCTGGTTGTTGAAGAAAACCAGACCGGTATGTCCATCGGCCGTGTTGACCAGTACATGTACCCCTTCTTCAAGGCTGACCTCGAAGCAGGACGCATGACCGAATATGAAGCTTTCGACCTCGCCGGTTGTATGCTCATCAAAATGTCCGAAATGATGTGGATCACCAGTGAAGATGCTTCCAAGTTCTTCGCCGGTTACCAGCCTTTCGTAAACATGTGCGTCGGTGGTGTTACCCGCGAAGGTTACGATGCAACCAACGACCTGACCTACCTGCTCATGGACGCAGTACGTCACGTCCGCATCTACCAGCCTTCTTTGGCTACCCGTGTTCACAACAAGTCTCCCCACGAGTACCTGAAGAAAATCGTTGAAGTTATCCGTTCCGGTATGGGCTTCCCCGCAGTTCACTTTGACGATGCTCATATCAAGATGATGCTCGCTAAAGGCGTATCCATGGAAGATGCCCGCGACTACTGCCTGATGGGTTGTGTTGAACCCCAGAAGGCCGGTCGTCTCTACCAGTGGACTTCTACCGCTTACACCCAGTGGCCTATCTGCATCGAACTGGTTCTGAACCACGGTGTTCCCCTCTGGTACGGCAAGCAGGTCTGCCCGGATATGGGTCCCCTTGAGTCCTACGACACCTACGAGAAATTCGAAGCTGCCGTTAAGGAAATGATCAAGTACATTACCAAATGGACCAGCGTTGCAACCGTTATTTCCCAGCGCGTTCATAGGGATCATGCTCCTAAACCCCTCATGTCCCTTATGTACGAAGGCACCATGGAGTCCGGCAAGGACGTAGCCTCCGGCGGCGCCATGTACAACTTCGGTCCCGGCGTTGTCTGGTCCGGTCTCGCCACTTACGCCGACTCCATGGCCGCCATTAAAAAGCTGGTTTACGACGACAAGAAGTACACCCTCGCTCAGATGAACGAAGCTCTCGTTGCTGAATTCAAGGGTTACGAGCAGATCAAAGCTGACTGCCTTGCCGCTCCTAAATACGGTAACGACGATGACTACGTAGATATGATCTGCGCAGACCTCGTTCACTTCACTGAAACTGAGCACCGCAAGTACAAGACCCTGTACTCCGTACTCAGCCACGGTACCCTGTCCATCTCCAACAACACCCCGTTCGGTCAGCTCCTCGGCGCTTCCGCTAACGGTCGTGACGCATGGATGCCTCTTTCAGACGGTATCAGCCCGACTCAGGGTGCGGACTACAAAGGACCCACTGCGGTTATCAAGTCCGTTTCCAAGATGGCTAACGATCTGATGAACATCGGTATGGTTCACAACTTCAAGATCATGTCCGGACTGCTCGACACCCCCGAAGGTGAAAACTCCATCATTACCCTGCTGCGTACTGCAAGTGCACTGGGTAACGGAGAAATGCAGTTCAACTACCTTGATAACGCAACTCTTCTCGATGCTCAGAAGCACCCCGAGAAGTATCGTGACCTCGTTGTACGCGTAGCAGGTTACTCTGCATTCTTCGTAGAGCTCTGCAAAGACGTACAGGATGAGATCATCAGCCGTACCATGATGAATGAGATCTAAGATCCATTACTGATTGAATTAAAGTCCCTCGGGATTTGAAGTAACAACGCAGCAAGAGAAAAGTACCGTGATTGAAAGAAAAGCACAGATATTCAACGTACAGAAATACAATATGCACGACGGTCCGGGAGTGAGAACTCTCGTATTCTTCCAGGGTTGCCCCCTGCGCTGTGAATGGTGCTCGAATCCCGAGGGACAGTATAAAAAATACCAGGTCCTTTTCAAAAAGGATCAGTGTATAAATTGCGGAGCCTGTGTCTCCGCCTGTCCCGCGGACGTGCACAAGATTGCCGCCGCAGGAAAACATTTCATCAACCGCGATGCCGAGTGTATCGGCTGCCGCAAATGCGAGCACGCCTGTCTGCAAAATGCACTGGCAATCGTCGGCGAAACAAAGACCATCTCCGAACTGCTCGAGATCATCGAAGAAGACCGTCCGTTTTATGAAACTTCCGGCGGCGGCGTCACTCTCGGCGGCGGTGAAGTCCTGTCTCAGCCTGAAGCTGCGGCAAGCCTTCTTCAGGCCTGTAAGCAGCGCGGCATCAACACCGCGATTGAAACCTGCGGTTATGCCCGCCCTGAAGTCATCGAGAAGGTCGCACCTTTCGTGGACCTCTTTCTCTTTGACGTCAAACACATGAATTCCGAACGCCATCGCGAAATCACCGGTGTGCGTAATGAGATGATCCTCCAGAATCTGACCTGGCTTCTTGAGAACAGGTTCAATGTAAAGATCAGGATGCCCATGCTCAAGGGCGTTAATGACGGGGAAGAAGAAATCCTTCAGTTGGTTGAGCTGCTTAAGCCTTATCAGGATTTTAAAAATTTCAAAGGGGTGGACCTGCTTCCCTATCACAAGATGGGTGTGAACAAATACACTCAGCTCGGCTGGGAATACCCGGTGGAAGGTGACCCCAAACTGAGCAATGCCGATCTTGAACGCATTGAGCAGGCTATCAGTAAATACAATTTTCCGGTCTCAGTGGTCAGACACTAGTCCAAATCAATGACAAGGGAGAACAGATTTATGGATGCACTTGGATTCATTGAAACAAAAGGGCTGCTGGCTGCCATCGAAGGTGCTGATGCCATGCTCAAAGCCGCTGCAGTGACCCTGCTGGAAAAGAATATTTCCGGCGGCGGGCTGGTGACCATAAGCGTCACCGGAGAAGTCTCTGCTGTACAGGCTTCTGTTGAAGCAGGCACTGCCGCTATCAGCCGCATCGAAGGAGCGGAGCTGGTATCACATCACGTGATTGCCCGTCCCTATGATGAGATCAGCAAGATTATCGCAACCAGCGCTCCGGTTGCGGCAGCAAAAGAAATTTCACGGGAAGTAGCACAATCTCCCGCTTCCGCGGAAGAGCAGGCCCAGCCTGCTCCAGCGGAAGAAAAAGTCGAAGCAGAGGAAGCTCCGAAAGCAGAGCCTGAGGTTCTGAAAGAGGAAATTGAAGCTCCGGCAGTGCAGGTGTCCGCACCGAAGACTGAGGAAGCTGCTCCGAAAGCCTCCAAGGCACAGGAAGAAGCCCCGCAGTTCAAGCCCGCGGAACTCAGGAAAATGAAAATCAGTAAGGTTCGGCAGATTGCCAGAAGCTTGGAAGGTATTTCCCTGACCAATGAAGAGGTCAAGAAAGCCACCAAGAAAACCCTTATTGACGCGATTATAAATGTTACCAGGCAGATAGAGGAGTAATCCAATGGTAGACAAGGATTTATTGTCCATTCAAGAAGCCCGTTCACTGGTTCGTGCCGCTAAGAAAGCTCAGGCAGAGCTGGCGGAAATGGGTCAGGAAAAGGTTGACGCGATTGTAAAGGCTATTTCCGAAGCAGCTTACGCTCAGGCGGACCCCCTTGCAGCGCTTGCTGTTGAAGAGACCGGTTTCGGTAAGGTTCAAGACAAGAAAACCAAGAACATTCTTGCAAGTAAAAACCTTTTCGAAGCAATCAAGGATATGAAAACTATCGGTGTGCTTTGCGACGACAAGGAAAAGAAGGTTGTCGAGATCGCCGTACCCATGGGTGTTATCGCAGGGATCATCCCCTCCACCAACCCCACGTCTACGACTATCTACAAGTCCATGATCGCCCTGAAGTCCGGGAACGCTATTGTTTTCACCCCGCACCCCAGCGCGAAGAAATGCATCGGTAAAACCGTTGAAATGATCCGTTCCGTACTCCACGACTGCGGCGTATGCGAAGATCTGGTCAGCGTAATGAGCATTCCTACCATTCAGGGTAGCGGCGAGCTCATGAAAGTTGCCGATCTCATTCTCGCAACCGGTGGTCCGGGCATGGTCAAGGCAGCATACAGCTCCGGTACCCCCGCTCTCGGCGTAGGTGCTGGTAACGTACCTTCCTACATTGAAAGAACCGCTGACATCAAAGATGCGGTCACCAAGATTTTTGCAAGTAAGACCTTTGATAACGGTACTGTCTGCGCATCCGAGCAGTCCATCATCACTGAGTCCTGCATTGCTGAGCAGGTTAAAGCTGAAGTTGTCGCTCAGGGCGGTTACTTCCTGTACGGCGAAGACCTGACCAAGGTCAAAGCAGTTATGGAACGCGGCAACGGTTCCATGAACCCCGCAATCGTAGGCCGTGATGCCTGCTATATTGCTAAGCTGGCCGGAATCTCCGTGCCTGCCGGAACCCGTCTGCTCGTTTCTGACGAAAAAGGCGTTGGCGCAAAGTATCCCTTCTCCAAGGAAAAGCTTACCGCGCTGCTCGGTTTCTACGTTGTTGAAGATTGGAAAGGTGCTTGCGAGATGTGTCACGCGCTGCTGGAAAACGGTGGTATCGGTCACTCCCTGTCCATCCACTCCAAGAACGAAGAAGTTATCCGTGAATTCGGTATGAAGAAGCCTGTTTCCAGAATGCTGGTTAACACCCCGTCCACTCACGGTGCTGTAGGCCTCTCTACCTCTCTCTTCCCCTCCTTTACCCTTGGTTGCGGTACTGTAGGCGGAAGCTCCACCTCCGATAACGTAACTCCGCTCAACCTCATGAACGTGAGAAGGCTTGCTTACGATCTCGGTAACACCTGCTGCGAATCCGCTCCTGCTGCTCAGGCTGCCGGTACCGATTCCATTGATGTTCAGGCAATTACTGCCATGATCGTCGAGCAGCTGAAACAGATGGTATAGCCGGAAGTAAAAACTTCCCGCTCTAAATAAAAAGCGATTCCCGCATAAGGGAATAGAGGGTGGCTCCTTAAGGAGCCGATAAATCAATTTAAAGGAGAACAAAAATGTCCTCATTGAACGCACTGGGTATGATTGAAACCAAAGGTCTCGTTGGCGCAGTAGAAGCAGCTGACGCAATGGTAAAAGCAGCAAACGTAACTCTGGTCGGTAAGACTCAGGTTGGCGGCGGTCTCGTAACCGTTATGGTTCGCGGTGATGTTGGTGCTGTTAAAGCAGCAACCGACGCTGGCGCAGCTGCTGCACAGAACGTTGGTGAACTCATCAGCGTACACGTTATCCCCCGCCCCCACGGCGAAGTTGAAATCATCCTTCCTAAAGCTGAAGGTTAATTAAGCTTGAATGCCGCAGATTTATCTGTGGTATCAGGGCCGGGGAGGGAGGTTCTGCCCGCATAGAATCACCTTCCCCGGCCGTAATAAAAAAGGGCCGTACCGCGCTAAGCGCGATACCTGATCAGAACGCTAAATATTTTTCACATAGAAATGAGCATGAACGAACAAGCCATTAATAATATCATGGAAGGGGTCATCAAAGGCGTAATTGAGCAGTTGAAGACCGAAGCTCCGCATGTTTCCGTATCTACCGGAGTATGCGAACCCATTCCCGTAGAACTTTCCGCCCGCCACGTTCACCTCAGCGAGCAGGACGCCCTTGAGCTTTTCGGTAAACCTCTGACTCCGGTTCGTGAACTTTCCCAGCCCGGTCAGTACCTCTGTGAAGAGCGTGTCCGTCTCATCGGTCCCAAAGGTGTCATGGACAACGTTGCTGTTCTCGGACCTGCACGTTCCGCTTCACAGGTAGAAATTTCCAACACCGAAGCACGTACCCTCGGTATCAAAGCTCCGGTTCGCCAGTCCGGTGATGTTTCCGGAACCCCCGGTATCATCCTCGCTTCCCAGACCGGAATCGTCGGTCTCGAAGAAGGTGTTATCGTTGCAGCACGTCATATTCACATGTCTCCCGAAGACGGTGACAAGTTCGGCGTGAAAGACAATGACCGCGTAAGCGTACGTCTTGAAAGTGATCGTCCGGTTATTCTCGAAGACGTGGTTTGTCGCGTTAATCCTTCTTTCAAGCTGGCTATGCACATCGACCCCGATGAAGGCAACAGCGCAGGTTGGAACAAGTCTGTAACCGGTAAGATTGTAAGATAGGGATTCGAGGCGCTTTGCGCTTTGATGAAAAGATTTCGCCTCCGGCGGCTTAAGCCCTTTTTGAAAAAAGGGCTTAAGAATCCCAAAAATTTTTATCAAGGCTTCGCCACTGTTTAGCCGAGAGTGTGCGGGGAGAGAAAGACGAACATGGATTTTTCAGCAATTGACCAGCAGATCAGCGACCTTGAAAGCTGCATTGAGAACACCGTTCCTGTCAGTCCTGACGAAGAACTTCTGGTGGGTGTGGACCTAGGTACTGCGTATATCGTGGTAGTGGTCCTGAACAGCAAGAAGGAACCTGTGGCCTGTGCCATGGAATTCGCCCGGGTCATCAAGGACGGTCTGGTTGTTGATTACATGGGCGCTACCCGTATCACCCGCAAGCTGGTTGGCGAACTTGAAGAAAGATTGGGCCGCAAGCTGGAGCGCGCTGCCATTGCGGTTCCTCCGGGGACCGGCAAAAAGGATTGCTCCACCCATCAGTACGTTGTGGAAGGTGCAGGACTCGAAGTCACTTCCATTCTGGACGAGCCCACCGCAGCCAACGCAGTGCTCGGACTTGAGAATGGCGTCATCGTTGACATCGGCGGCGGTACCACCGGTCTCTCTGTGCTGGAAAATGGTGAAGTGGTTTACGTAGCTGACGAACCTACCGGCGGAACCCACGTGACTCTGGTTCTGTCCGGCAGCTACAAAGTCAGCTTTGAAGAAGCTGAAGACCTGAAAAAGGTCAAGGAACGTCAGGATGAGATCCTGCCTGTCGTTCGTCCGGTAATCCAGAAAATGGGTACCATCGTTAAAGCGCACATTAAGGATCGCGATATTTCAGCCATCTACCTTGTAGGCGGTACTTGCTGCCTCAAGGATATGGAAAAAGTGGTGGAAAAAGAAGTGGGTATCCCGGTCTACAAACCGGCCAACCCGTTTCTCGTAACCCCGCTGGGCATCGCCCTGAATTGTTAAGTTAAGCAGAGCTTCTCTTACGAAGAGGCAAAGCCCTAGTAAAAGTTTTTGGGATTCTTAAACCCTTTTGCAAAATGGTTTAAGCCCTCGGAGAGCCGCCGGAGGCATCGATATGTCAATAGACATCAATGAATTGGTTCAATCCATCGCAGCAGAAGTGCTGAAGCAGCTTAAGCCTGAATCCAATAAGGCATGTGCTCTGGTTCTGGCTGAGCGAGACTGCATTGTGGCTGAGAAAGTACGCAACAGCTTCGGTGATGAATACGAATACTATTTCTTCGGCGAAGAAGCTCCCTGCGCGGAATTCAGCCGTTACATCGTGCCTTCACTCTGCGTTTGCGAAATGTCTGATCTGGCAGTGGGCAAGGCTCACGGCAAGATTATGACTGAAGTGCTTCGCCAGATGCTGCTCGGTCATACCGTGGAAGTTCTTTCCTTCGGTTACGAAGAGTACAGCCAGACCGCTCCCGGTCCTCTGTATGCTCTTTACCAGCAGCATGAGAAGACCCTTCAGGGCTTCGGCATGAAAAGATTTCAACCCAAGGCGCCCGAGTCCCTGAAAGTCAGGGAATCACTGATCACCGAAAAGGTGGTCAGTGGTGCGGCGGCGCAGGGTGCTAAAGAGTTAGTGGTACTGCCCGCGGCAATGGTCACCCCCCTTGCCGAAGAAGCAGCCAAGGAATTGAACATCAACATCAGCAAGACCCTCTAAGGATTGTTTTATGATTATCTGTAAAGTTGTAGGCAATGTTTGGGCCACCCGCAAAAAGGATGAATTGAGCGGAGAGAAGCTGATGGTTGTTCAGCGGCTCGATATCGAGGAAAAGGGCAGTGCAGAAGTTTTCGTCGCAGTTGACTGCGTGGGCGCGGGTATCGGTGAGCAGGTTCTGGTGACTACCGGAAGTTCTGCGCGCATGGCTCTGCGTAACCATGATGCCCCGGTTGATGCATCCATCGTGGCTATCATCGATGAAGTGCAGGCTCAGGTCTAATTATTATGGATACGCTGGGCATAGTTGAATGCTGGAACATCGCATCCGGAGTACGGATTGCGGATGCCATGATGAAAGCCGCGGATGTCGAACTTGTCCGCGCTTCTACTATTTGTTCCGGCAGATACCTGATCTTTGTTACCGGTGAACGTGCTGCAGTGTCGGCCAGTGTTGATGCTGCGAATACTGACGATGGTAAGATCAAGGCCAGCTTTGTTATTTCCAGCCTTTCACCGGAAGTGGCAGCAGTGCTGAAAAGCCCCGTCGCCATTGCACAGGTTCAGTCTATCGGAGTTATCGAATGCCGCAATGTTTCCACTGGCGTGGTGGCAGCGGATGCGGCGGTCAAGCGTTCCGGAGTTGAGCTGGCCCGTTTTGTCGCAGGGCAGGGCATCAACGGTAAATCATATTTCGTTATGAGCGGCGATGTGGCTGCGGTTCAGGAAGCCGCAGATGCTGCATCCGCTGCTTTGGGCAACAATCTTGTTGAGGCGGTCGTCATCCCCGGACCCGACGCCTCGGTCGTAAAGGCCTTAGTAAGGGGAACGAGGTAAAGATGAAAAAGAAACTTATCGAAGCGGGCAATCTTAAGTCATTTATCTGCCCGGACAGTGACACCTTCTACGTAGACAACACCATAATCTTGACTCCCGGTGCTAAAGATGAGCTCCGCAAGAAAAAGATCAAAATTGTCCGTGTGGAAGACGCCGCAGCTGCTGTTGCCGAATCCGGTAACGCCGGATGCGGTAACCCTGACTGCACCAAGGAAGTTTGTAACGGTTGTGAAGAACTGGTTATGGGCATCGCGGTGCTGTTAAAGGAAGAATACGGAATCACCGACCTTGCACAGCTCAAGGAAATGAGCTTCAAGCTTGCTGATGCCGTTAAAGGAAATATTTAAAAGTTTAGTATCTTAGGAGGAGAAAATTATGTCATCTCTCAACGCTCTCGGAATGGTAGAAACCAGAGGTCTCGTTGGTGCTGTTGAAGCAGCCGATGCTATGGTTAAAGCAGCAAATGTAACTCTCGTTGGCCGTGAACAGGTCGGCGGCGGTCTCGTAACCGTATTGGTTCGCGGCGACGTTGGTGCTGTTAAAGCTGCAGTTGATGCTGGTGCAGCAGCTGCTGAACGCGTAGGTGAACTGCGCAGTGTACACGTGATACCCCGTCCTCACAGCGAAGTGGAAGTTATTCTTCCCAAATGCGCTGTAAAGTAAGGACATTAAGGGGCGCAGGCACCCCTCACCCCTCACACCTGCGCCCCTATACAAATTTCAAGCTGAATAGATTTTAACCCTGACATTTTTGATTTATTGGAGAAAAGGGTGACACAGTTCTACGGCAAAACAAAGATCTGCTATGGCGAGGACGCTCTGGACAATCTGGAGACTATCCCGGCAACGCAGGCTTTTATTGTTACCGATTCATTCATGGTAAAGACCGGTTTTGTTGACCGCGTCCGTACCCATCTTGATCGTAAAGGGATTCCCTTCATCATCTTTGATGAGGTTGAACCCGATCCTTCCCTTGAGACAGTTACCAAGGGAGCACAGATTTTCCTTAAAAACCAAGCCGACCTGATCATCGCCCTCGGCGGTGGTTCACCCATTGATGCGGCCAAGGCCATTTCCTTTTTTGCTGGCAAGGCTCTTGAAGGAAAGGTCAAACCGACACTGGTAGCCATTCCCACCACCAGTGGTACCGGGGCTGAAGTTACCAGCTATGCTGTGGTCACCGACAAGGTTAACGAGGTCAAGATTCCTCTTAACGATGAAATGCTTATCCCGGATATGGCTATCCTCGATGCCCGTTTCACCCGCTCCCTGCCGCCGCATGTAACTGCTGCAACAGGTATGGACGTGCTGACCCACGCCATTGAGGCATACACTTCCCGTGAGGCCAACGCTTTTACTTCCATCTACGCAAGATACGCTATCCGTTACGTATTCAAGTATCTCAAGCGGGCCTACATCAACGGTGATGACATGGAAGCACGCGAGCATATGCTGCTCGGTTCCTGCATGGCAGGTATGGCTTTCAACAACAGCGGACTGGGCATTACCCATTCCATCGCTCATTCTCTTGGCGGTATTTTTCATGTGCCGCACGGACTGGCAAACGCAGTAGTCCTGCCCCACGCAATCAAGTTCAACAGTTTTGATGTGGGTATCCGCTACCACGAAATTGCCACCATGCTGAAACTGCCCGCAGAAACCGTTGAAGAGGGTACCAGATCCCTTATCAATGCGGTTATGGAACTTAACGAGTCCATGGGCATTCCCAACAATGTCGGTGCATTGAAGATTGATGAAAGTGTTTTTAAAACCAGCCTGAACACCATTGCCCGCAACGTGCTTGATGATATCTGCACTGCTAGCAACCCCAGAAACCCTTCACGTGACGATGTAAAAGAGCTTTTGCTCAAGGCTTGGTAAGATAGCTATTTTGAACAAATCCGGCAGGTCAGCCTCAATGTGCTGATCTGCCGGAGGTAAATCGGAAGGAATTATCAAATGGCTGTAAATATAGTTGATATTATTCGTGAAACAGGTGTTGTCGGTGCCGGTGGTGCTGGACTCCCTACTCACGTTAAGGCTGAGGCCAAAGTGGATACCGTTCTGGTGAACGGTGCTTCCTGTGAACCGCTGCTCATGAGCGATCCCTACCTCATGGAAGCGGAAGTCGATACCATGATCCGCGGACTTGAAGCGATCATGGATTGTACCGGTGCCAAGAAAGGTATCATCTGTCTCAAGGGTAAACACGCCAAAGCCGTTAAGGCTGTTCAGGAAGCAGTTGCCCGTGACGGTTCCGGTCGCCTTGAATGCTTCGTACTTAAAGATTTCTATCCTGCCGGTGATGAGCAGGTGCTGGTATACGAAGTACTGGGCCGCACTGTTCCTGAACGCGGTATTCCCCTTCAGGTCGGTGCGGTAGTAAGTAACACCGAGTCCCTGTTCAACGTGGCTCTGGCCATGGACGGTAAGCCGGTAACCCACCGCTACCTGACCGTTGCCGGGGAAATCAAGAACCCCATGGTCGTTAAAGTCCCCGTGGGAACTCTTGTTTCCGACGTGCTTGAATTTGCAGGCGGACCGACCATTTCCGACTACAAAGTTGTAGACGGCGGTCCCATGATGGGCCGGGTTCTTCCCGACACCAACCAGCCGGTAACCAAGACCACCAGCGGACTTCTGGTCCTGCCTCCGAACCACAACGTGGTTGCAGGCAAGGTAATGGACCCCGAAAAGATCCGCCGCATCACTAACACTGTATGCTGTCAGTGTTCCCGCTGTACCGACCTTTGCCCGCGTAACCTGCTCGGCCATTCCCTGCATCCTCACAAACTGATGCGTGTAATCGCCAACAACGAGCTGGATACCGAAGGAGCTAAAGAAGCACTGCTTTGCTCCGAATGCGGCATCTGTGAAAAATTTGCCTGCCCCATGATGATTTCTCCTCGTGAGGTGAATGCTCAGATCAAGAAGATCCTGATGAAGGAACGTGTGACCTGGGAATCCAAGGGCAATGAACTGAAAGCCAACCCGTTCCGCGAAAGCAGAGCTGTCCCCACCAAGCGCCTTATTCAGCGTCTGAACCTCACCAAGTACGACGGCCATCCCGAATACGCAGGTGAGTACACTCCCTCCGTGGTCAACATCCGCCTCGGTCAGCACATCGGTGCTCCTGCGCAGTGCGTTGTTTCCGTCGGAGATAAGGTAAGCTGTGGCGACCTGATCGGTGAAATTCCTGAAGGCGCAATGGGTGCAAGGGTTCACGCCAGCATCGACGGAACTGTCGAAAGCGTTGAGAACGGTGTAGTGGTTATTAAGAAATAATTAGCAGGTTATCCTGTTAAAGCGCTTTGCGCATCCCCTTCCAAAAGGAGATATAAAATGGATTTACGTACTATCGGTTGTGTAGAACTGAACAGCGTTGCCCTCGGCATACACACCGCAGATGAAATGCTTAAAGCTGCATCTGTCGAGCTGGTTATGGCCCGCCCCACTTGTCCGGGCAGATATATTGTTGTTATTTGTGGTGACACCGGCGCTGTTAAGAGCTCCGTTGAAGTCGGTTGTGAAATCGGCGGTGACATGATTGTTGACCACTTCACCATCCCCAGCATCCATGCGGATGTTATCCCCGCATTGAGCGGTACTTCCATCGTACCTCGTATCAATGCTTTGGGTGTAATTGAAACCTACACCATCGCATCCTGCATCCTTGCTGCCGATGCCGCAGCAAAGGCTGCTAACGTAAGCCTGATCGAAGTCCGCATGGCCGCGGGTCTCGGTGGTAAAGCCTATGTAACCATGACCGGTGACGTCGGCTCTGTTAAAGCTTCTGTTGAAGCAGGAATCGAAGGCGTCGGCGACGGCGGCCCGGTTCATAGCCACGTAGTAATTCCTTCCCCCAGCGAAGAGATTAAAGCACAGTTGATCTAGTGTTGTATTAACACTGGAACACATGTCATCTTACCGGCACGTGCCTTTCCACTTCAGCACGTGCCGGTTTTTTTAAAAGGAGTTTGATTATGATGGACAATGAAAACAAACAGCGCATTATTCAGGAATACGTTCCCGGTAAGCAGGTTACCCTTGCCCATCTTATTGCCAGCCCGCACCGTGATATTTATCTCAAGCTGGGTTTGGATGATAACTCTGCCGGAGCTATCGGCATCATGACCATCACCCCCAGCGAGGGTGTGATCATCGCATCTGATGTTGCTACCAAGGCTGCTTCCGTTGAGATCGGATTTCTGGATCGTTTCGGCGGTTCTCTGCTGCTTCTGGGAGATGTTGCCAGCGTTGAAGCTTCACTTCGTGCTGTACTCGATTACTTCGAGGGCACCCTGCATTATTCTTCTGTTGAGTTGACTAGATCCTAAAATTAAGAAGAGGCTTTGGATATGAGATGGCAAAGCCTAATAAAACGTTTTGGGATTCTTAAACCCTTTTGGAAAAGGGTTTGAGGCCCCCGGCAGGGTCGCCGAAGGCATTCTATGAAAAAAACCATGTTCGTGGGCGAGACCCGCTCCGGCAAAAGTTCGCTTATCAAAGCCCTTTCAGGTGAATCCTATTCCCCGCGCCGGGCCATGGCCGTTGAACATTTCGGTCCGTTCATCAACACCCCCGGCGAATTCCTCGAAAACAGCTGGTTCTACCACGCTCTGATCACTTCTTCCGCCGACTGCAAAGTCTTGGCAATTATTCAGGACGCCACCCGCCGGACCAGTCTTTTCCCGCCTCTTTTTACTTCCATGTTCAACCGCAAGGTCATCGGCCTTGTGTCCAAAGTCGATGCACCAAATGCTGATCCCGATTTGGCTGAACGCTTCTTGAAGCAGGCCGGAGCAAAGCAAATCATCCGCACCAGTTCTGTGAGTGGTGAGGGGATTGAGCAAATTCTATCTATTATTAGCGATCAATAGCCTTATTAATCTTGCAGGCTGCACAGGCCGCACCGAATCCGTTATCAATGTTAACTACTGTCACTCCGCTGGCGCAGGAAGTGAGCATGCCCAGCAGGGCGGACAGGCCTGAGAAGTTGGCCCCGTAGCCAACTGAGGTTGGTACTGCAATGATAGGCTGTTCGACAAGGCCGCCGATTACGCTGGAAAGAGCTCCTTCCATTCCAGCAATTACTATCAGTACCGAGAATTTGCGGATTTCATCAATGCGGTCAAGCATGCGGTGAATTCCGGCTACCCCGATATCGGAGATTATGGCAGCGCGGCTGCCGAGCATGTCGCAGGTTACCAGTGCCTCTTCAGCTACATCAAGATCGGATGTTCCGGCGGTGATAATGCCGACCGTGCCGCTGTTGTATTCGATTTTCTTGCTCTTGCAGGTCAGGGTGTTGGCTGTTTCATTGTATTCCACATGCGGGAAGCGGGCAGTTACATGTCCGGCAGTTTCTAAAGAAACACGCGTAGCCAACACGTTGTTGCGTCCGCACATATGTTCGAAAATATCGCCGACTTGTTGCGGGGTTTTGCCTGCGCCGTAGATTACTTCCGGGAAGCCGTTGCGTAAGCTGCGGTGATGGTCGATCTTGGTGTGCCCGATGTCCTGATAAGGCAGGTCGCGCAGCTTTTCCATGCCCTGAACAACATCCATGCTGCCGTCTTTTACAGCATTCAATATATTTTTAAGATTATCGTTGGTCATAGTTATGATGCGCTTCGCGCTTTTGTTGAAAGATTTCGCCTCCGGCGGCCAAAGGGAATAATCCCCTTTGGAATCCTTAGTAAGGGCTGATTCTATTTTTTATTAAGGCTGCCCATTTTATAGCCGCCCAGATCGAGCGCTACATGACGATAGCCGAACTCTTTGAGCTTATTGTTGATTCCATGAATTTCATTGGCGTCCATAAAATCCTGTAATCTATCCGCCGGAACTTCAATGCGGGCAACTTCACCGTGATGACGTACCCGCACGGCAGGGAAACCTATTTTTATAAGAAATACTTCGGCCTGTTCCACCTGTTGCAATGCTTGGTCTGTAACTTCCGCATCGACAGGCATACGTGAGAGCAGGCAGGCGAAAGATGGTTTGTCCCATGTAGGCAGGTTGAATCTGCGGGAAAGCTCGCGGATATCCTGCTTGGTCAGATCCGCTTCCACAAAAGGGCTGCGGATTTCAAGTTCACGCAGGGCCTTGATGCCGGGACGGTAGTCGCTGAGATCATCAATATTTGTTCCTTCAAGGATGTGTTTAACTCCATTCTTCTGCGCCACATCCAACAGCTTGCTGAACAGAATCTTTTTGCAGGTGTAGCAGTGCTCCGGAGGATTCATGCGCAGTTCAGCAGGGAAATCCATGTTTACGACAACATGCTTTACACCTATCTGTTTCGCGAATTCCCTTGCCTCACCTTGCTCCCATTGCGGAACGTAGGGAGTGGCGATGGAAGCGGCTATGGCTTTATCT
The DNA here is from genome assembly GCF_963666665.1 of Maridesulfovibrio sp. Classification (NCBI taxonomy): domain Bacteria; kingdom Pseudomonadati; phylum Thermodesulfobacteriota; class Desulfovibrionia; order Desulfovibrionales; family Desulfovibrionaceae; genus Maridesulfovibrio; species Maridesulfovibrio sp. Next base: position 2,905,507 of record NZ_OY762999.1, on the reverse strand, counting down.
CCGAGGACTTCTTTTGCTGCATGGAGCAGCAAAGTGCTGTCCACACCACCGGAGAAGGCAATTATAGCTCCGCCTGTCTCAGCGAGAATTTCAAGCAGATTCTTATATTTCAAGGCAGGTTCGTCCATCAAATCTCTCTTACTTTGCCAATCTGTAAGTATACCTCACTTAGAGGAATGCCGTGCAGCCTAGCCAAAGCGCGGCAGTCTTCAAGCTCGGGCTTGGAGCGAATTACCTCTCCATCTAAGATGGCATTCTTCATAGTAACTGTTCCGAGCGGGGTTTCTAGCTTGTCGAAGTAAATGTCGAGCACTGTTTTTTCAATGGCAATGCTTTTTATGCCCAGTGTGCTGGTGTGCTTGAAGATAAGGCGTTTGAACTTGTCCTCGTCTTCTGCGGCACAAAGCAGTGAAAGGGTGGTTGCCGGACGGTTCTTTTTCATGACGATGGAGGTGAAATGTACATCCATGGCTCCGTCTTCCATAAGTTGATCAAGCGCTGCACCAAGCATTTCTCCGGTCATGTCGTCAATGTTGCATTGCAGCAGCCGCACCGGAACTGTAGGCATGGTTGCAGCGGGCTCGGTTCTGGCTAGCTGCACGCGGAGCACGTTAGGAATTTCGTTGTCCCGGTGACCGATGCCGTATGCGGTTTTCTGCACGGCCATGCGCGGAGAATCAGAAAAGTTATCTACAAGTTCAGCGAGAATCGCCGCTCCGGTGGGAGTGGTGGTTTCTTGTTGAACCGCACCTTGAGTTGTGGGCGATCCGGCAAGGATTTCAGACGTGGCCGGGGCGGGCACGGGCATCTTGCCGTGTGCGCAGTTGACGAAACCTCCGCCCAGCTCGACGGAAGAACACCAGACTTGGTCGATTTCCAGTTCATGGAAACAGATCGCCGCACCTACAATATCTACGATGGAATCAGTGGCACCCACCTCGTGGAAATGGACTTCGTAGATAGTGCTGCCGTGAATCTTGGCCTCGGCTTCTGCGACCCGTTTGAAAATTGCCAGACTGGTCGCTTTGACCTTGTCGTTGAGGTCGCTGGAATTGATAAGTTCTTCGATGTCTTTCAGGTTTCGGTGTTCGTGGCGATGGTGGTGATCGTGGCCATGATGGTGTCCATGATCATGATGATGTTCATGCTGCTGAACCAGCTCAACATCTACGCGGGTACCGAAAATGCCCTTGCGCGAATCCTGTGAAGTTTTGAGGCTGAATTCATCTTCAAGACCTAGCTTGGCAAGTTCGGTTTTAAGGAAATCAGGAGAAACGCCGAGATCGATCATGGCGGCGAGGTTCATGTCTCCGCTGATGCCTGAAAAACAATCGTAATAGAGTATGTTCATTATTATTCCGGTCCGGCTGGGGCGTTGTATTATGCGGATTCCGGGCACCCGGAATCCGCATAAAAATATTTAGTTTTCCTGCTTGTTTGCAACCATGTCTACTTTGTCCTGCATGTCGTCCTGCTCAAAGTAATCCACGACGCGTTTAAGCTGTTCGGGAATAGCTATATGCTGGGGACAGTGCTCTTCGCATTGTCCGCATTCCACACACTGGGATGCGTAGGCTGATTCACCTGCCATTTCCTTACTGAAGAATACTGCGTACTGGAACTTCAAGTGATCCGCCTTATCTTTGAACATATGGGCACTGTTGAAGAGTTCAAAGCAGCCAGGAATCCTGACTCCGGCTGGACAGGGCATACAGTATGCACAGCCGGTGCAGGGGACCTGCATGAGTTCCTTGTACCTTGCAGCGACCTTGTCCACAATAGCTAGTTCCCCATCGGTCAGGGAATTCGCTCCGGCTTCGGAGGCAATGGCGAGGTTCTGTTTAATATGTTCCTCTTCGTTCATGCCGGAAAGGACCACGGTCACTTCGGGATGGTTCCAGACCCAGCGCAGGGCCCATTCAACCGGGGCTCGTTTGATTTCGGCCTGATCAAAGATATCCTGCACTCCGTCCGGGGGAGTGGGAGCGCTGAGGTTTCCACCGCGCAGGGGTTCCATGATCATAACAGCGATGTCCTTGGATGCTGCGTATTTAAGTCCTGCAGTCCCGGCCTGATTCTCAGTATCCAGAAAGTTGTACTGGATCTGACAGAAGGTCCACGGGTAATCGTCCACAATGCGCTTGAAGTCTTCGGGAACGCCGTGGAAGGAAAAACCTGCATAGCGGATTTTTCCGGATTCAAGAGCCTTGTCCAGAAAGTCTTTTATGCCCAGCTCCACGGAGCGGTCCCATGAATTGCCTTCAACAGCATGAATCAGGTAGTAGTCGATACAGTCAACATCAAGACGCCTCAGCTGCTCATTAAGAATCTCGTCCATATGTTCACGGGATTCAACAATGTATTGGGGCAGCTTATCGGCGATGGCAACTTTTTCGCGATAGCCTTCTTTGAGTGCCTTGCCTACAATACCTTCACTCTGGCCGCCGTGGTAGGGCCATGCGGTATCCACATAGTTAACGCCGTTATCGATGCAATTACGAATCTGTGCGATCGCCCGCTCTTCATCAATGGTCTTGTCATCGATCATGGGCAAGCGCATGGCACCAAAGCCCAAGATTGATAATTCTTCTCCTGTTTTAGGTACCTTACGGTAAAGCATGTGATCTCTCCCTTTATTTGTTTGCAGGTTTTTCAAATCATAATTATGTTCTGTCTGCCGACTGCATGGCTGAACAGAGTAAGTATACACATTTCTTTCGTGTTTTAATCAGACATTTGTCTGAAGATGATGTTGTTCCGTTTAAGCCGTATGTCTGAGTAGTTGAATAAATAAATATGGAATTTTTAAATATGAAGAGTAACTTTTTTTGCAGGCTGGTAGTTCTTTCCCTCTTGTTGGCTTTGCTGGCCGGTTGCGGGTTGAAACGCAATCCAATCCCGGCGGAAATGCAGGCTCAGGCCTGTTTACCCGGTTATGATCAGGTTCGTTTTTTCGGGGATACGACTCCGAAACATATGAATAAGGTCATGGAAAAGTGGGCCGAACTGAGCCGTATGAACAAGCTCCCGGACGAGATCAGTTTTTTGTCACTTTCCGGTGGCGGTGCTGACGGTGCTTTCGGGGCCGGATTTCTTTGCGGTTGGACCGAGCGCGGTGACCGTCCTACTTTCGGGCTGGTCACCGGGGTAAGTACCGGCGCGTTGATAGCTCCATTTGCTTTCATGGGTTCGGACTACGATCCTTTTATTGAGATGTTCTATACCACTTTTGAAACCAGTGATCTTGTGCAGCAACGTTCCTATGTCTCCGCCATTTCCGGTGACTCTGTGTATAGCACTGAGCCTTTGAAGCTGGCTCTTAAGGAATTCGTCAATCATGATTTTATAGCCAAGATTGCAGTGGAACATCGCAAGGGACGCAGGCTCTTGGTCGGTACCACGAACCTTGATGCAATGCGGCCTGTCTATTGGGATATCGGAGCCTTGGCCCAGTACGGAACACCGGAAGCGGATCAGCTTATCCGTGATGTAATCCTTGCTTCGGCATCCGTCCCGGTGGCCTTCCCTCCGGTTTATTTCAAGGTAAAAGCCGGGGATGAAATTTATGATGAAATGCACGTTGATGGCGGAGTCAGTAATCAGGTCTTTTGCTATCCGCCCAGTATTCACCTTGCCGATGAGCTGGAAAAGATCGGCGAGAAAAGGAAAATTACCCTGTACATTATCCGCAATGATGCTTTGATTACCGAAGGAGTACAGGTAGAGCCGTATATAGGCGGCATAGCTGCCCGCTCCCTTGCCGGACTTATCCGCAACCAGGGTATCGGTGACCTTTATCGCATGTATTACACTGCCGAGCGTGACGGAGTGGATTTCAAGCTGACTTTTATTCCCCCTGATTACAATGAGGAATCGGACGAGCTGTTCAGCCCGGTCTATATGAGCAAGCTTTTCATGCTCGGCCACAGCATGGCCAAGGGACCGAACCCGTGGCATACTGCTCCGCCTTCAACAACAGCCCGTACGGGACCGGATGCAGTTCCGGCTGAGGTTATTATTAAATAATGTGGATTAATCGTTAAGATTTAATTATATAAATAAAAATTTGATCGTAAATTTAGGAACAATTCTCGGCTTAATGTCATGTTTGCGGAGTAGGGCCAGTGAGTAAGGTTGATGTAATTATAAGTGTATGCGGCAAGCCTTTGCAGACTTGTCTGGCTCTGCTTTCACTTGAGCGGGCCAGTGGACAGCATATCGATAAGATTTATTTTATTGAGGAAAATACCAAGACCAAGGGTATTGATGCCGGATGCCATCAGTATGTGCTGGATGCACTTTCCCATAAGATTGAATATTACATGCCCAAGTATTGGAACTATTGCTTTCCCATTGAATGGGATCGCATAGATGACGAAGAGTACCGCCTTTCTGTTCGTTACCAGTACGGCTGGGAAAAGAGCGATAAGGATTACGTGCTCATCATTCATAATGATGCCATATTCAGGAAAGATATAATCGGGGCCATGGTTGAAGGTATCGGGGATCATGTTGCTGCCGGACACATCGGGCAGTGCTGGTATTGTCCCGCTGCATTTTCCGGCAAATGTTCACCGGATACCTATATGGATTACCGTCCTGATTTTCGTGAACTGGTCGAACTTTACCGCAGTGCCCAGCCGCCGGAAGGAAAGCAGGTCCGTGCTTATCACCTGCCGCGCATGCATGATATTTTCTTTAGACAGCCTTGGCCGTTGCCGGAATGCCGGGTCAATGAATGGTGCTGCCTCGTAAACATGAAGATCGCCCGCAAGATGACTATGCCTATCGGTAAAGCAACTCCCTTCGGAGCTTTTATCAATGTCGGCAAGCAGATTCTGGATGTGGGTTGCCAGTGGTTTCGGGAAATGCACCTACGCAATGAGACCTGCCTCAACTTCGACATCTATAAGTATATGTACCACGATGTGCCGCCCACAGGGCAGCCGACTCTTATCGACAAGGATAAGTACAAGACCAAGGAAGAAATCGCCCTTGATGTTCTCAGGGCGGAGTTTGATTATCCGGGATAGCCCGGTCTCTGCAAAAAGTTGAATCCCCGCAACGCTCCTGAGCATTGCGGGTATTTTTATGCGTAAGGTGAGTGCAGCTTTAATTTGAATCGGAAAACTAGGTTGCTTTTTGCAATTGTTCCATATCAGAGCCGATAATGGCAGGCAGATTTCGGGTCACCTTTTCAGGTTCCCATTCCCACCATTGTGCATCCAGCAACGCTGCGATTGTCTCTTTATCAAATCTCATCCTAACTACTCTTGCCGGATTTCCGGCAACAATGCTGTATGGAGGGACGTCTTTTGTTACTACGGATTTTGCTCCGATGATGCTGCCGTGTCCGATGGTAACTCCCGGCATGATCGTGGCGTCATATCCGATCCAGACATCACTGCCGATTACAATGTCGCCTTTGTAGGAAGTATGCTCTGCTGGAGGAGTTGCATCCTTCCAGCCAGAACCGAAAATGAAAAACGGGTAGGTGGAAAAGCCTCCCGTGGCATGGTTTGCTCCGTTCATGATGAATGAAACATTTCGGGCAATGGCGCAGTAGCGGCCTATGATCAGCTTATCTCCTATAAAATCGAAATGATATAATATGTTTTTAAAGAAATTTTCCGGTCCCGATGGATCATCATAATATGTGTAGTCACCGATTATTACATTGTTATTTTCATTGAAGTTTTTGATGAAAGTTACTTGCGGAAAACCTGCTACCGGATGTTTGGTATTGGGATCAGGGTATTTCATGTCTGATGACATAAGGTTGCCTCACTGTAGTCGTGGAAATTCTTATCCAAGGTAAGTTGCCCATAAGTATGAAAGGGGCATGACCAGAATAAGTGCCGGAATCATATTCGCTACCGGAAATTGTTTGATTCCGCAGATGCGAAATCCCGTAGCGAGCATGATCAGTCCCCCGCAGGAGGAGAAGTCTGCCAGCATGTCCGGGGTGGTCAGGGGCAGAATCAGGGAAGCTCCCAGAAATAGCAAGCCCTGAACCATAAATTGGGGAAAGACCAGAATGCCCACGGTAAAGCCCATGGTGGAGGCGAAGATGGGAGCAGTGAAAAAATCGAGGATTGATTTAACTATCAGCAGGGTAGCATCTCCGGTCATTCCCTCGGTCATGGAACCGTAAATTCCGGTTCCGCTCATGCAAAAAAGAACCAGCAGAGCCACAAATTTATCCAGAAATTCTTCCTGATTCATATCCCCGCTGGGGCGGGTTAACTTTTCGATTACAACACGGGCTTTTGCTGCGAAGTTCTGGATGATATTTTCCAGACGGATTATTTCACCAAGCAATGATCCAACGACCAAGGCCAGCATAACCGGGGCTAAAAGTTTAACTTTGACTATCATGGCTACGCCGAGGCCCATGGATGCACAGCCGAATACCATGGGCATGCGGGTGCGGATATTGGCGTTCAGTTTCGGGCCGATCATGGCACCGGCTACACTGCCCGCAAGCAGTGCAGCACCGTTAATATATGGTCCTATCATGTGAGAGTCCTTTGTTGATCAGCAAGTCTGCCTTATATGGGGCAGTTTTAGCTGTCGTGGTGTGAATCGTTCGGGGGGGAAGAAATCCGGGTTTAAGAGGTAAATCCGAATTCAACTTTTGATTTGGTGTAGAAGATCCGAAGCTGTTTGGCTTGCAGGCTTGAAAGTAGGGAGTCGCACTCGTCATGAGTCAGGGCCATGGTTACGAGTTGCGGTTTGTCCTCAAAATCAAAATAGTTGCCTGAGTGAAAACGTCCGTCATGGCCGAAGCCCTCTTGTCCGCTGAATAGCGTCGCACCGCGCACTCCGATTTTTCGGGCTTCTTCCACAATCCAGTCTGCCAGAGGCATACCGTCCTGTTCGCGGTTTTTCTGGGTAAAGAAAGTTATTAAATAACCGTGCATTTTGTTTTCCTGTGTTCAAGTTATGTTGTTTGATCAGGAAATATTACGGAAGCTCGGTGCGAACAATGACGCAGGTCACTGAGGGAGGCGTTTTTAAATAATGAAAAAGGGGCTGGAAACTGTTTCGTCCAGTTGTTCTTTGTCCAGAACTGTGATGCTGCCGCGTCCTTTGGAAACAATTCCGTTATCCTGCAGTCTGGATATAACCCGGGCCGCGCTTTCCCGCGAAGTCCCTACCATTCCTGCAAGATCTTCGTTGGTGAGGGGGAGTTCAGATCCTATGCGGGTGGAGAGCATGCTGAGTACATTGAGAATGCGGGTTTCGACGCTTTCGTCGATCAGATCAATGATGCGGGTGTATGCTCCGTCCAGCAGTTCTCCCATGGTACCCAAAATTCCCATGGCTACGGGGGGATTGTTTTCAACCCAATATTTGAATTCGTGGCAGGGTATCGTGATAATTGATGAATCCTCTACAACGCGGGCGCTGAAAATTCTTGGAGCGGGTTTGAAGCAGGTGATCCCGTTCAAGGTCATTCCCCGGGTGGCGACAAGGTAGGTGAAGGATTTACCGGACGGCGATTCTTTGGAAAGGATTACTTTCCCGCTTTCCACCAGACAGAAATTATTTGATTCGTCTCCGGCTTTGAATATGAATTCTCCTTTCTTGAATTTACGCTGGCTGACCTTGCGCGATAATTCTTTTAAAGCAGGCAGTTCCGCTTTGTTAAGGTTGGGGTCAGCCTGCAGGGCATCAATGATTTGCGCTGTGTTGTATTCGGTTGCGGGCATATTCAAGTTAATTAATTTGTCTGGTTGGTTCGGTTTAATTGTTCATAAGCCAACTTCAAACGGGCAGAAACGTCAATCTATTTCGAGCGGATTGCATCCATGGAAAATGTTGACTGTGAGCTTGCAGTGGCGTTAGTCCTTGGCCGTTATGTTTGCTTTGATTATGTGGCATGTTTTTTCATGCTTGAGAGCAATGTTTTGCCGGAAATATGTCGTAAACCTTTAATTATTATTGAGTTGTAAAGATGGAAAGTTCACTTGATTTTTCAGCTGTTATTTTTGATTTGGATGGAACCCTGCTTGATACATTAAGTGATATCGCCGCAGCAGGAAACTCCGCTTTGGAGTCTATGGGGTATCCGACCCATCCGGTAGATGCATATCGCAAGTTTGTTGGTGATGGTGCAAAAAAACTGGCATGGCGGGTGCTGCCTGAAGACAAGCAGAATCAGGAAGATTACGATCAGTTTGTACCGGTTCTGCTCAAGGAATTTGAAGATAAATTGAATACGCAGGTACGTCCTTATGCCGGAATTCCTGAGGTGCTTGCTGATTTTATTGCCGCCGGGAAAACGATCGCTATCCTTTCCAATAAGCCCCATGAGCACGCTGTTGAATCAGCAGCAAAGTTTCTTCCGCAAATAGAATTTTTTGCTGTTTACGGCGGACGCAAGGATGTTCCCCTTAAACCTGAACCTGACGCAGCTCTTGAACTTGCGGAGAAGATGGGTGTTTCACCGCAACAGACCTTGTTCATCGGTGATACAGATGTGGATGTAAAAACCGGAGTGAATGCAGGCATGATCTCTATCGGAGCCGGTTGGGGTTTTCGCGGTGAAAGTGAGCTTGTAAAGGCCGGGGCTAATATTGTGCTGGATACTCCTGCTGACTTAGTGTCCCTGCTTTAAATTTATTAATAAATTATTCTTAAAGAAGGCGCGGCTTATGCTGCGCCTCCTTTTTTGTTTCCATGCAAAGCAAAATTGTATTTTAATTGTCCTCCATCTGTTATTCTTCATTCAAAGCCAGAATGTTTTTCAGGAATTTTGCAATCACGAAGGGTAGGCTATGAAAGTTTTTGTAGGTGACTTGAAAGTAGGAATGCGTCTGCTGGAGGACGTTAAAGGGGCTAATGGCCGTTTTCTGTTGGCGGCTGATACGATACTTGAAGAGCAGCATCTGCGGATTTTCAATATATGGGGTGTTAGCGAAGTAGAGGTCCTTGGCGGAAACAGAGCCGGAGAAGATGATACAGAACCTGATCCCCACCTGCAGGCGCAGGCAGAGGAATATGTGGAGGGAGTTTTCGCATATGCTAATATGTCTGTGGCTCCCATGAAGGTTTTGAAAGAAGCCTGCATTAAGCACTTTGTTGGAGAGTTGGAAAAGGGTAATGCCTTACCTGAAATTTTGATGCCCATAGGCGGTGATCTCGATATACCTGATGCTCCCCTTTTTGAAAGTGCCGGTGTATTTTTAAAGAGCGGTATCCGGTTGGCAGCCTTCCCGGACATTTACTACAAGATTATGGAGACCCTCAACGACCCCGGAGCCGGATCGGAAAATCTTGCGGATATCATTTCCAAGGATTCGGGCTTGAGCGCAAAATTGATCAGTCTGGTCAACAGCCCGTTGTACGGTTTTGATCTTCCGGTTGAATCCTTGAGTAGGGCCGTTTCATTGGTCGGAACAGATGGAGTCTGTCAGCTTGCCTTAAGTGTTTCGGTTATGGAGGCTTTTAAGGGAGAACATAATGTCGGTTTCTCCATGGAAGATTTTTGGAAGCACTCATTAGCTTGCGCTGTGTTTTGCCGCATTTTGGCCCAGCAGGTTCCCGGGATTTCACAGGATAAATGTTTTGTCGTCGGGATGCTCCATGATATCGGGCAGCTGATTATGCTGCAGCAGTATTCGGAAAAGATAGATTTGGCCTTCCAGCTGCGTATGTCCCGCAAGATCAGTTATTGCAAAGCAGAATCCATTGTTTTTGGGTTTGATCATTGTGAGCTGGCCGGAAAACTTTTTGAACTCTGGAATATACCGCCGTCAATTACTGCCGGGGTAGTCGGGCATCACGGGGGCCGATCCGGTAAGCTCTGCATAGAGTCTGCAATATGTTCAGTCGCGGATGCCATGGCTGTCGCAATGCAATACGGAACAGACAGTTTCGGCCTGATAAACACCCCTTACCCCGGATCGTGGGATGCTCTTGGCCTTCCTGACGGCGCTGTTGTAACTACCCTCTCGAAGGCTAGACGGCAGATTGCGGACATTCTTGCCATATTCGGAGGTTAGGGTGGACGAAAAAAAATTGATACGATTTCAACAGCAGCAGATTAAAGCCCTTCAGGACGAGAAAGCTGCAGCTATGGAAGCTTTGGATCTGGCTCGGGAATTGGGGACCATAACATCACTTTCCCCACAGCAGTCCTCGCTGGAAAAATTGCTGCAGGATATCTGTGACCGCGCTCATAGGATGATTCCGTTCCAGTCTTGTGCGGTTTATCTTGTGGATAATGAAACGCAGGATTTTGTGCGGGTCCGGTCATGCCTTGACAGTGCAGCAGCCTTGGAAGGAGAAATAGATTTACTTATTGCGGATCAGTCCTTTGCTTATGCCTTGCAGTCTGATGGACCGGTGTTTTTTCTCGATTCCAGCGGTGACAATCACATCTTGCTTCATGCTCTTCTTACGCCGTTCAGGGTGCGGGGAATGTTTGCAGGGTTAATGCAGCAGAGCAAGGAAGAGATTTTGGATACAACTCTGAAGCTGTTTTCAGTGTTTATGCTTTCCGCGGTAAATGCCCTTGAGAATTACGAAACCCACGAGATTATGCGAAACCATAGTTTGGAACTTAAACGTATGGTTCAGCAGCGTACTCAGGATCTGGTCGATGCTTATGATCGTTTAGATATTACATTGAAGTCCATGCAGGCCGGTGTGATGGTGGTGGAAGCGGAAAATTACAGAATTGTTGATGTAAATCCCAAGGCCCTTGAGATGATGGGCAGGGAGTGGGACGAGGTTGTCGGGGCAGAATGTTTTGATGTGATCTGTACCGCATGCAAAGGGAGTTGTCCTATTGTGGATCGCGGTTTGGAAGAAAGCAATGAAGAGCATACTATCGAACGAAAAGACGGCACACACATTCCGATCCAGAAAACCGTAAGCCGGGTCATGATTGATGGTAAGTTGCATATGGTTGAAAATTTTATTGATATTAGTGAACAGAAAAAACTTGCTGATTTGAAGGAGCATGTTGACCGCATTGTACGCCATGATCTTAAAGTTCCATTGAACGGGATTATCGGACTTCCTGATTTACTATTGAAGGATGATGAAGCTAACCTTACCGAAAGTCAGCGGGAAATATTGGAGTACATACAGATATCCGGCTATAAACTATTAAATATGATCAATCTTTCTCTTGATCTCTACAAGATGGAAACAGGTTCCTATGAATACAGGCCTGCTGTAGCAGACATATATTCGATAGCCCGGTCTGTGGTTAAGGATCTGTTTGAGCTGGTCAGGTATAAGAAGTTGACTATAAGGGAACAGTTCGAAGGTAGGGGCGTTGATGGAGATTTTTCATTTAATATTCGCTGTGATGAATTTCTTACCTATTCGCTTTTGTCCAATATTTTGAAAAATGCCGTGGAAGCTTCTCCGTCAGATGAGGATATCACTTTTGATGTCCGGGTGATTGGCGGAAATGTGGTCATACGGATTCATAATATGGGCGCAGTACCTGAAAGTATTCGGGATACTTTTTTTGATAAATACGTTACCGCCGACAAGTCCGATGGAACAGGGCTGGGCACTTATTCTGCAAAGTTGATCGCTGAAACCATGGGCGGAAGTATTTCCTATGAAAGTTCAACTGAGAAAGGGACCTCAATTATGATCGATTTTCCGGGGATGGATGGTTGATACATATTTATTTTCAGTATTTTGAAAAAGAGATGTTGTTGTGATATTTGTATTAGTGTGTTCCCCTTAATCCAAGTTCGTGAGGTGGTGTGATGAAGTTTTTGGTTGTTGAAGATGACTTTGTTTCAAGGAGTTTTTTACAGCTATTTCTTAATAAGATTGGAGAAGTCGATGTCGCTGTGAACGGGGCCGAGGCCTTGGATGTGTACAAGGCGGCTTTAGAGAAGAATGAACCGTTCCAGTATGTTTTCATGGATATAATGATGCCGGAAAAAAACGGACTGGATGCTGCAAGGGAGATAAGGGAAATAGAACGTGATTTCAAGGTTCTCCCGTCCGAAGAGGCCGTAATAGTAATGGTGACTGCCCTTTCGGACGTCAAAACTGTATTCGAAGCATTCAGCAAGAGTGAGGCTACGGATTATATTGTTAAGCCGCTGACAGCCGAGGTTCTGACAGCTAAGTTGAAAGAATTGGGGATTCTTGATTAATTTTCAAAAGGACATAAAAAATACCGGTTTGGAGTGCTCCAAACCGGTATTTTTTTATATATGGTTTTCAGTTCTTATACATAGTTCGCATAATCGGTAACCAGCAGGTGAATCGGTTCTTCATCCTCATCCACTTTAGGAAAACGGGGCAGAGGCTCGTGGAAGCGGTTGTCGATGTTGTCATCATTAACTGCGCTAACCTCGCCGACCATGACATCTCCGGTTCCTTCCTCGCAGTAAAAGCAATGATACATGCCCGGTTCAAGGCAGATGGATTCACCCGGTTCAAGTACAATCACACCACCCGGTTCAACTGTGCGCACAAAGCCGTCCACGCTCACTTCCAGAGGCTGGTCGGACATGGATTCATCTTCATTGGAGCCGTAGAGCTTGATGACCAGATTGCCGCCTGCACGGTTGATTATGTCTTCCCGTTTGGACCAGTGGAAATGCATGGGACAGAGCTGGCCTTCGCGCAGAATCATGATTTTTTCCGCATAAGGTTTGGGGTCTCCGGTCTGGAGGTTGCCGTTGCGGATGGTGAACAGGATCAGGCCCAGCTTGTCGAATTCGCCTTTGCCGTAATCGGTCAGGTCCCAGCCGAGCATATTGCGTACAACTTCGCTGTCGCCTTTCCCCTTCCAGTCTTCCGGTCCCCAGAATGCCCATTTGGGAAGGTTGAAGTGGTGTCCGGCGTAAAAATCTTTGGCCTTGGTGATCAATGCGTTTATTTCACTTCTTTTCATGAGTTTATCCTGTATTAAGAAATTTATTTTATTAACTTATATTCTGCGGGGATCACAGGCATGGCTCCTTTGCAGGAACAGACATGGGCAGCCAGCCTGTTGGCATGATCACTGATTTCTTTCAGAGAATGCCCCAGCAGCAATCCGAGAGTCACCGCAGCGGTGAATGAATCGCCTGCGCCTATGGTATCTGAAATTTTTGTCAATTCAATGCCGGGATGATCAATTTCACCTTTTTCGCTGATGATCAGACTGCCCTTATTGCCGCGGGTCAGCACCGAGCATTTCAGAGCGAAGTTATCATGCAGTGTTTTGAGCATATCGCGCTCGCTGCCTTCAAGACCGAACATGGGAGCGATGACTTTAATTTCATCATCGTTCAGTTTCAGCACATCGGCCCGTTCAAGTGATTCGGCGATGATTTCCTTGCTGTAAAAATTCTGGCGCAGGTTCATGTCATAGATTTTTAATGCCTGTGGGGCGGCATCCAGAAAAGTCTGAATAGCTTTTCGTGATTCCGCACTGCGCTGGGCAAGGGTGCCGAAGCAGATAGCATCCGCCTGAGCTGCAAAGCCCATGGCGGTGTCATTAAGTTTCAGATGATCCCATGCAATGTCGTCCGGGAAATAGTAGGTTGCAACCCCCTGGTCATCCAGGCGGGCTTCCACGTATCCGGTCTCATGGTCCGGATCAATGCTTACCCCCGAAAGGCAGAGTTCGCGGTTCATGAGTTCATATGTGGCACGCCGTCCTCGATCATCATCTCCGAGAGTGGAGATGGCTGCACCGTCTGCGCCCAGCCGCCCCGCATGGTATGCAAAATTGACCGGAGCTCCGCCGATTTCTTCTGAATCTGCCAGTACGTCAAATAGTATTTCGCCAAGTCCGACGATGAATAGTTGTTTCACTTTTTATTCCTTAACTGATCCGGCAAGTAGTCCGCGGATAAAGTAGCGTCCGAGAAAAATGTAAATCATGAGAACCGGAAATGCTGCCATGATTGACCCGGCCATGGGCAGGTTCCAGCTTACGGCCTGTCCGCCTGCGAGTTGGGCAAGTCCTACTGTTATGGGGTTATCCTCGTGACGGGTGAGACAGATACCCCAGAGGAATTCGTTCCAGATCTGGGTAACCTGCCAGAGGCTGGTAACCACGAAACCGGGGATGGACAGCGGGAAGACTATTTTGGTGTAGATGGAAAAGAATCCGGCTCCGTCCAGTCTTGCCGATTCCACCAGCGCGGTGGGAATCTGGGCGTAGAAGTTACGGAAAATCAGCGAGGTGATCGGCAAACCGTAGACCACGTGGGCGAGGATCAGTCCCGGTAGTCCTCCGTAAAGGTTCATGGCCCGCAGGGTCTGGAAGAGCGGGATCAGGATAACCTGATAGGGGATGAACATACCGAAGAGGAACAGGGTGAAGATCAGCTCGCTGCCTTTGAATTTCCATTTGGAAAAAACATAACCGTTCAGCGAACCGAGCACAGTGGAAAGCGCAGTGGCGCAGACGGTCAGGATCAGGGAGCTTGCAATGTTGGACTTGAGCAGTCCGAAGGCTTCCGGGAAACTTTGCCAATTGAATTTTTCCGGCAGCTCCCATGCGGTTGGCAGGCTGATGTTTGCCGGGTCTTTAAGCGCGGTAACAATTGCCATGTATGCCGGCATAAGGAAAAAAATGGCCAGCACGAAAAGTGAGCCGTAGAGCAGGATGGAGCCGGGGGTGATTCCTGATTTTCGGGTAGTAGTACTCATGGTTTATCCCCTTCTCCTTTGCTTGTACTGGCTGATTACATACGGAACGATGAATGTTCCTGCCACGAGGAAAAGAACGATGGCGATGGCTGCGCCCCGGGCAAAGTCGTTGGCCCTGAAGGTGGTCATGTACATATTCAGGGCCGGGTGTCCGGTCTGGGCATTGTCCGGTCCGGTCATGGCGAAAATGATGTCGAACATCTTCAGCGAGATGTGCGAGAGGATGATTACCGCACTGATGGTGATCGGCTTAAGCATGGGGATGGCAACGTGACGGTAATAGTCGGTGCTGCTGGCTCCATCAAGCATTGCTGCGTCACGCAGGTCCTGTGAAATTCCGTTGAATCCGGCAAGGTATAGGGCCATGGTATAGCCTGCGTACTGCCAGACTGTGGCAATGATGATGCCCAGTGTTGCGAGGTTGAAGCCATGCATTTCTTCCATGAACAGGGCTTGGGGAAACAGGGAACCGCCCAGCCATGCGAAGGCTCCGATTATCACGCTGGGACCGAGCCAGCGTTTGACTGCTTTTTGCGGATTGCCTTTGAGCAGGAACAGCCCGATCAGAATCAGGATGAATGCTGCGACGTAGAGCAGGATTTGAATTATGTTCTGCCAGTTGAATTCAAGAATGGCTTTTGTGGATGAGGTCCACTGGAAATCAAGGGCATCGAACCCAAAATAGGTGGGCAGCACGTTGACCCCGCCCTGCGGTGCCAGAAGCCAGCGCCAGATGGTACCGGATACAATGAAAGAGAGGGACATGGGATAGAGGAAAATTGTTCTCAGGATATCCTCGCCCTTGGGTTTCTGGTCCAGCAGGATAGCGATGAACATTCCAAGGCCGATGGCTCCGGCAAGCAGCATAACAGAGTAGTACACTGCGTTAACAAGGTCCTGCCTGAACCCCCCGGAAAGAAAGCCGTTGAACAGGTCTACGTAGTTATCCAGACCGATGAAATTTTTTTGCGGATCAAGAGCCAGTGCTCCTGTCCCACCCCAGTCGGTCATGGAAATCCAGATGGTGTTGCCGATAAAACCGTATACAAAAACGGCGACAAGGATAATTGATGGCAGAAGGGTTAAAAACGCCTTCAATCTGTCCAGTGATGCTTCCCTCATATGCCGAAACCCCTTTTGGGACCGCGCCGGGAAATCCCGGCGCGGTATTAATTACTTATCCAGATAGACTATTGACCAAGCTTGGCTTTGTCGGCCAGCTGCTGGCAGGCCATGGCGGTTGCCTTGGCATTTTTGGTCTTCAGGAACATTTCCATAACCTGTGCGAAGCTGCCTACGAAGGTTTCGTTTGCTGCTGCGCCGTGGATCAGGGAAGCGGCAACTGCGTCTTTAGCAAAGTCTTTTGCTGCGGACTGCAGGTACACGTTGTACTTGCTCAGGTCGGTGTCGGTGCGGGCGGAGATGGAACCCTTGAGGGGGTTGAAGGTGTCACTGCCTTTCTTGGAACCGAGCAGTTTCAGCCATGCGATTGCGTTGTCACGGTTGGGTGCGCCCTTGGGCAGGCCGAAGGAGTCGGCGAGGAAGATGAATACTCCTTCGGTGTCAGGGGATGCAATCCAGCCGAAGTCTTTACCGGGAACCATTTTTTTGGTGGTGGACATATAACCTGCGGCCCAGTCACCCATGATGTTGAATGCTGCACGGCCATCAATAACCATATCGGTTGCCTGCTGCCAGGAAAGGGATGCAGCGTCTTTGTTGGTGTAGGGCAGGATTTTACCGAAGAGTTCCCAAGCCTTGATCATTTCAGGGCTGTCGAACTTCATCTTACCGGACCATAGGTCATTCCATTTTTCAGCACCGATGGATGCGATAACAACGGATTCCCAGAGGTGGGTTGCGGTCCAGTTCTGGCCCATGGCAAGGGGAACTATACCTTCTTTCTGGAGTTTGGGAGCGATTTTCAGGAAATCATTCCAGTTCTTGGGTACTTCCACACCCCATTTTTTCAGGTTGGCAGGAATGTACCACATCACGTTGGAGCGATGAACGTTCACCGGAACGGACCAGATGCCTTTGTCGGTACCGATCAGCTTGATCAGACCCTTGGGGAATGCATCCATCCAGCCTTCTTCTTTGAACAGGAAGGTCAGGTCTTCCATACGGTCGGATTTAACCCATGTACCGATGAGTTCCTGACCTGCGTGAACCTGAAAGCTGTCCGGCGGCTCACCACCGAGCATACGGGTTTTCAGTACGGCTCTTGCGTTAACACCGGAACCGCCGGTAACAGTAGCGTCGATGACGTTTACATTGGGGTACTGGCCTTTGTAGAGACCGATCAGAGCCTGCAGGGCCGGGCCTTCATCACCTGCCCACCAAGAGAAAATTTCAAGGTCGCCTTTGAGTTCTTTGGCCTGAGAGACCTGCGGAACTGCCAGCAGCACGACCGCTGCGAACACCAAGCAAAGTTTAATCAGGGACTGTTTCATGTTTCCTCCTAAATGTTAAAACAATCTACGTTATCCTTAAGCCTTTATAGTTTGTCGCTTTCGGGGATTCTCTCGGTAAGTATTTCTTACTAAAACTTACTGTTGGCGCTGAATCTCCATTAAAGCGCATTCAACATGGATGAGTCGCTAGTATAACGCCTCTTTGGTTTTCGGGTCAAAAAGGACCATGCGGTCGAATTCAAATCCGATAGGTACAATTTCACCGGGATGGGCAATGACTCTTCCTTCCACCTCGGCTATGAGTTCATTTTCTCCGTCAATGACGATTTCAAGCAATGAATGGGCTCCGAGGATTTCGGAGACAACCACCTCGCCGCTGCACCACCAGTCTTTCTGTAGCCGTTCGATGTTGTCGCCCATTTTGATTGAGTCCGGGCGCAGTCCGGCCAGAACCGGATCACCGTCCTTGAGGTTCGGCCCCTGATGATCCTGCACCGGAAATTTAGTGCTTCCTTTGACCACGTACCTTTTGCCGTCAATGACCTTGATGACCCCTTCAAGGATATTCATGGGCGGGTTGCCGATAAACTGGGCTACAAATACGTTGTTGGGCCTTTCAAAAACTTCCACCGGGGTACCCACCTGTTGGATATAGCCGTCCTTGAGAATGACAATGCGGTCGGCAAGAGTCATGGCCTCAATCTGGTCGTGGGTGACGTAGATGGTGGTTGTCTTGAGCCGCATGTGCATCTTGCGCAGCTCCATGCGCATCTGGGTGCGTAACTGGGCATCAAGGTTGGAGAGCGGTTCGTCAAAGAGAAATACATCGGGGTTGCGGACCATGGCCCGTCCCATGGCAACACGCTGGCGCTGCCCGCCGGAAAGCTCCGATGGCTTGCGGTGCAGATAAGGCTCCAGTTCGAGAATCTTGGCAACGTCATTCACGCGCTGTACAATCTCTTCCTTGGATTTTTTGTGCATCTTCAGCGAAAAACCCATGTTTTCGGCAACGGTCATGTGCGGATACAGGGCGTAGTTTTGGAAAACCATGGCCACGTTGCGGTCCTTGGGGGAAACATTGGTCACCACCCGTTCTCCGATGTGGATGTCTCCGCCGCTGATCTCCTCAAGACCGGCCACCATGCGCAGGAGGGTGGACTTGCCGCATCCCGAAGGGCCGACGAGAACGATGAATTCGTTGTCTTTTACGGAAAGGTCCACACCGTGAATGACCTCGACTGATCCATAACGTTTGATGACGTTTTTAAGCTCTACGTTTGCCATGCTTCATCTCGCCTTGTTCGTTTTAAATTCCTTAGGAAATCCTACGGAACCTGTACTCGGTTGAATGATTATATTTTTCTCCGGGATTCAAAATCACGGAGGGAAATTCAGGTCGATTGACCGCATCGGGGTAGCCCATGGGCTCAATGCAGAATCCTGAGCGCGGACCGTATTGGAAGTCGTTCTTGCCTTTGGTTCCGGGAGGGATGCCGTCTGCTGTGTAAAAGAGAAAGCCGTGTTGATTGCTGAATATTTCCATTTCAATTCCGGATGCACTGCTGCGGACTGTTGCCGCTGAAGATTGGCTGTTGTCCTTAATGAAATATGAATCACACTCAGTTTCAGACAACGGTTTTGAGTTGCTGAAATCAGCAGCTGTGCCGGGAGTTTTGATGATTTTTCCGTCAGGAGTCAGGGATTCATCAAGTGATGCGCATTGCGTGGATGAAAATTTGAATTCGTGATTATTGACCGGTTTACCGTCACCGTTAAGATTGAAGTATGGATGGGCGGTCATGTTCAGCGGTGTGGGGGAGTCGCATTCCGCACGGTGGACGATGGAAAGGGTGGTGCCGCTTAAAGTAAAAGTGGTTTCAATTCGCAGATTACCGGGATATCCGCCCATGCCGTCCTTGCAGTGCAATTCAAGCGTCAGTGAAGAGGACTCCGTTTCATCGTTCTGTTCCAGAACTTTCCAGTTCCGGCGGTTGAAGCCGTATTTGCCGCCGTGAAGGTGGTTGCTGCTCTCGTTGCGGTCCAGCTGGTATTTCTGCCCGTTCAGCTCAAATGAAGCATTTGAAATCCTTCCGGCTACCCGGCCTACAGTTGCACCCATGTAATTCCCGTCGTCCATGTATTCCTGCAAGGAATCAAATCCCAAAACCACATCAATTGCTGTGTTTTTTGTTGGAATTTCCAATCCGACCAGCGTTGCTCCGTAGGTGGAAATATGCGCTTTGCATCCGGCGCTGTTTTCCAGAGTGAAGAGCAGGACATCCTCTCGATATGGAGTTCGGCCCCATGGTTTATAGCTTATGGGCATTAAAGACCTTCCTTGTAGCTTGAGCCGCGAATGAGAAGTTCGGTTTCAAGGGTTATGGTTTCGGGGCGGAAATATTCTTTGTTTTCGATCTGTTTGAGCAGCAGTTTTGCAGCGGTTTTGCCCATTTCAAAAGCGGGCTGGGACACGGAGGTCAGGGCCGGCTCAATGAGCGCAGATTCCGGTGAGCCGGAGAATCCGGCCAAGGCAATGTCTTCGGGAATGCGCCAACCTTCTTCACGGAAACGACAGAATGCACCTATGGCTACCGGATCATTGATGCATAAAATAGCGTCCGGGGGATTCTTCATTTGCAGGTATTCTTTGGCTCCTGCACGTCCGTTGCTTCCCCGGCAGCCCCCGATATTGATGTTCAGTTCAGGGTAAAAGGGAACTCCGTGATTCTTGAGAGCTTGCAGGTAACCGTTGAAGCGCAGCCTGTTCATGGAAATACCCTCACGTCCGGCAAGGAATCCGATGCGCTTGTAACCACGGTCGATGAGATGGGATGTCATTTTGTATGAAGCCCGGAAGTCGTCAATGACTACCTTTCCGGTATCCAGTTCATCCACCACCCGGTCATACTGTACTAAGGGGATTTTCTGGCGCATCAGGGCGCGCATGTGGTCGCAATTGGTGGTTTCAAGGGAAATAGCCATGAGCACTCCGGCCACACGGTTGGCAGCAAGGGCCTTAGTGGTCATGATCTCGCGCTGCAAAGTCTCGTTGGACTGGCAGACCATGATGATATACCCGGCATTGTAGGCTACTTCCTCAATGCCGCTGATAACTGTGGCGAAAAAATTGTGCCTGATTTCGGGGACTATAACCCCGATGACCTTGCTGCTCTGCTTCTTCAAACTCTGGGCGATAGGGTTGGGCTGGTAGCCGTACTTTTCCGCAGCAGCCATGACCACTTCCTTGGTCTTGTCGCTGATGTCTGGGTGGTCGTGCAGGGCGCGGGAAACCGTGGATGCGGAGATGCCGAGCTTGCGGGCGAGGTCTTTGAGGGTCATGTGTCCCATATTATGGTTCTGTCCTGTTTTGGGGAATAGTCAGAAATTCGTGGCCCGGCTGGCGGATGGACAGTTCGATAACTGAATTATCGCCGAAAACCTTTTCCATGGAACGACGGTATTTATTGAAATCAGATTCATGAACATAAACTTGGATGGTTCCTGCAAATCCGCCGCCATGCACCCGTCCAACACCGTGTGAACCGAGAATCTGTTCTGTCAATGTAAGGGCCAGTGGAATGGGTTGTCTTTTGGGGGTAGCAGGACTGTAGCAGTTTTGCAGCAGTTCTCTGGAGGAATGGCCGGACTCGGCAACAAGGCGCAGGAATTCAGCCATGTTCCCCTCATGCAGGGCTTTGGCTTGATTTACGGCCCGTTCGTCTTCGCCGATGAAGTGAAACAGCCGAAGCACGGCACGGTCTCCGGCGTATTCACGGATATGGTCGATATTATCCAGAATTCTGTTCAGGGTCAGTCCTTTGGCCTGCTCCTGTCCGCAACAACTGGCGGCTTCAAACATCTCTGCCGGGATGGCCGCGTAATCCGGTGTCAGGTCGGCGTGACTGCCTCCGGTGTCAATCACACAAAGTCGGTATCCGGTTCCGTAAAATCCATCAGCACAGCTGGCGGTTTTTAATTCCGGTTCCACCCGGGTCACCCCCGGGTTTGCCGGGTCAGTAAAATCAATGGACAGAATTCCTTCATAAGATGATGCCATCTGGTCCATGAAACCGCAGGGTTTGTTGAAATGAATATTCTCGGCTTGCTTGGCGACACTGGCGATTTCCAGTGGTCCGATTTTGCTGTCATTGAAAAGATAGCTGAAAATGCGGCCTATCAGCACTTCAAAGGCAGCTGAGGAACTAAGTCCCGCTCCGGCAGGGATTGTGCTGTGTATGCAGGCATTAAACCCGCCGATATTCAGCCCAAGCTTGCGGAATCCGTCAGCAACGCCACGCACAATGGCGGCACTTGTTTCATATTCATTTTTACGCGGCTTGGTGTCGGAAAGATCAACTTCAATGGGGTTGTATCCCTCGGATAAAATTGTGACCGCATTGTCTTCTGCCTTGGAAAAAGCAGCCAGACAGTCAAGGTTCACGGCTGCTGCCAGCACATGTCCGTGGTTATGGTCGGTGTGGTTACCTCCCATCTCCGTGCGTCCCGGTGAACTGGCAAAGCAGAGTTTACCGGGGGCAAAATTTTCAAGCATGCAGTGTAGAAGATTACGCATGCGCTCCCGCGATTCCTGAACTCCGGCACAGGAATGGATCAGGCTGAACTCTTCGTCAAACCCGCCCTGTTCCAGATGTGCACGGTAAGCCTCAATGGAATGCATGTTAATCCTCCCGGTCCAGATAATGGGTTTCCGGCAGGTCACGCAGACGCTGGGCACTTTGCTCGGCTGTGATGTCCCGTTGGGGCATGCCCAGCATTTCAAAGCCGACCATGAATTTTTTTACTGTGGCTGAGCGCAGCAGTGGAGGGTAGTAGTGGATGTGCCAGTGCCAGTGTTCACCATGTTCATTCAAGGTGGGGCGCTGGTGGATGCCCATGGAATACGGGAAAGATGTTTCGAAAAGATTATCGTAGCGGATGCCCATGCGTACCAGCGCATCTGCAAGGTCATCGCGCTGGGATGGGCTCATTTCAGTAATTGCACCCATATGCGACTTGGGCAGCAGCATGGCTTCAAAGGGCCAGACCGCCCAGAAGGGGACAAGGGCGACAAAGGAATCATTTTCGAAAATGATTCGTTCCTTGTTTTCAAGCTCCCGCTCCGCGTAGCGGCAGAGCAGGCATTGCCCTTTGTCGTCCAAATATTCCTGCTGACGCTTATCTTCGGCTTCAGGGATAACAGGAACGGAGCGGGTGGCCCAGATTTGTCCATGCGGATGCGGGTTGGAGCAACCCATGATGTCGCCACGGTTCTCGAAAATCTGCACATAGCCGATCTCTTCACGTTCCCTCAGTTCTGTGTACTGGTCGCACCAAGCATCGACCACCTTGCGCACATTCTTTGGCTGCATGCGTGAAATAGTCAGGTCATGTCTGGGAGAGAAGCATACTACCCTGCAGATGCCGCTTTCCGGTTCAACCTTAAAAAGATTGTCGTCATCACAAAAAATGTTCACGGACTCGTGAAGCAGGGCTGGGAAGTCGTTATCGAAAATGAAAACATCGTTGTAATCCGGGTTGTTCACGCCTTGATTGCGGGTGTTCCCGGGGCAAAGGTAGCATTTTTCATCGTAGGCAGGCAGAGTGTTGCGGGATGCTTTTTCCTGCTTGCCCTGCCACGGGCGTTTAGTGCGGTGTGGGGAAACAAGCACCCATTCCCCGGTCAGGGGGTTGAATCTTTTATGGGGGTAATCCTGAAAATTTTTACTCATTTTTGTTCTTTGCTCCGGATTCTGCAAACGATTGTGCAAACGTAACCGCAAACGTTTTCGAAAATATTGCCTCATGCAACTTATCTTGTCAATAAGCTGGAACTTAAAAGTCGCTTCCTCGACATATGTGGGTTAAACCTATTTGGGTTATAAGATTTGTACTGAAAGTTAGCTCTGAGGTATTTGAAATCCTAATATGCGGAAAATATTGCCTATTGAGATGATTTCTAAAGTTATATAAAGTTTATTACATAACCCGGCAGGTTTCTTTACTGCCAATTTCTAACATCAGCGTGGACTTATTTAATTTCATACAAGTTCAAATACGTTTTTCGTATTTACGGCATGAGCTTACTTTGAAAAATCAGCCTCGCGCCGGATTTAATTAGTTAGGGAGATGAGTCTTTATCCCTCGGTAAAATGAAAAAAAGTTTTTCTTTTAATGTCTTGGTTTAACAGAGTTAAGTTTAGAAGAACTAATTTTAGTCAAGTTTTTATTAAGAGAGTGGGGATGTTTCGGTTTTTCCCTGCGTATACAGTTGTAAGAGTGCCCATGGAGGCAATCAGCCTGTTATGATGAAGGGAAAATATTAAGAAGCATTAAACAAAGACATCGGGTGATTGTTTTGAGCTTAGAACAAAAGGCAATAGTAAATATTATCAGAAAGTGCACTGAAGGAGATGGTTGTTCCTGGAATGCTTTTGTAGAGAGATATTCCGGGATAATCTATTTCACCATTAATAATACATTAAAAAGTAAGCTTAAGTTTTACTCTCAGCATCACGTTGATGACATTTGCCAGAACGTTTTCCTGCGCCTTGTACAGAATGATAGAAGTCTGTTAAAGCGATATGATCCGCAAAAAGCCAAAATTACAACTTGGTTAATGGTTATTTCCAGAAGTGTTACTATGGATTTTTTGCGCAAGGGAGTGTATTGTTTGGCTCCTTTAGATGATTTCATCAACGATCTTGAAGCTCCTGTAGATCCGGTTCAGGAAGGACTGGATATCCCGGAGCAGCTGCTTTCGCCTCGCCAGAAGCTTATAGTTAAGCTTTATTTTGAGGATGGGCTTGATATTTCAGAAATTTCCGATTTTATCGGAATCAAGGAGCAGTCGGTCAGGAGTGCCAAACATAAGGCTCTGATTAAGCTGCGTTCCTACCACGGAGTCAGTGAGGAATCTTATGCGCTGACCCGTTAGTGTCGGAAATTAAATCTATTTTATGGATTTAACGGACACAGCAACCCTGCCGCTGCATGGATGGACCGGCAGACAAAAAAATCACGAGGTGTTCCATGGACGGAACCGGACGTAAAAGTTGCAGCCGCACGGAGAAGGACCTTCCTTTCGGCCCTACTCCAGCCTGCCCGGAAATCGATGAGATATGCATGTATCTCGACGGTACTGCTACCGATGAACAGGTCAGCAGTCTTGAGGCCCACTTTGCCGAATGCCAGTCTTGTAGAAAGGCTGTCGTAGAGATGAAGCGCAACCTCAACGGAGCGGTCGTCGCCCCTTTTGGCGGACACTGCATTGAAAAAGCCAAGGAGCTTGTTCAAGAAAAAGATTCTGATAACGATAATGACCGGGAGTTCAAGGTCATGGCGTGATAGAAATACCTCCCCGACCCACTTCCTCTCACGTCTGCACAGCTGGAAACAGTTACCCCTTCATCAACTGTTTCTTTCCTGCCTTGATCATGCCGAATCCCGGTTCTTAGGCTGATTGCCTCCTTGAGGCGCATCAACTTGTCCTGCGTATTTCTCGCCGGACCAAAGCTGTTGTGCAGAACAGGAGGAAATCATGATCGACGCTACCACGTATTTAAATAGTGTAAACAAGAACGCCACCCCTAAGACTCCAAGCAAGGATCTTAACAAGGACGCTTTCCTGAAGCTTTTTGTCACCCAGCTCAAGAATCAGGATCCCGTCAACCCCATGGACAACAAGGAACAGCTGGCCCAACTGGCCCAGTTTTCCACCGTTGAAAGACTCACCAATATTTCCAAGGCCATGGAAGGCCTGACTGAAACCGTTAACGCAATGATGGGGCTTAACGCCACCGGCTATATCGGCAAAAGCGTTATGGCCAAAGGTTTTGGTGTGTCCAAAACAGGTTCTGAAATTTCTTCAGTCAATATCTCTTTCCCAGCAGCTTGCAAGTCTGTCTATGTGGACATTTATGACAAAGACGGTGGATTGATCCGTTCTGTCGATTTGGGCGGCATGACTGCCGGGGATGTTGATTTTAAATGGGACGGTAAAGATAAAGACGGCAACGTCGCAGAAGACGGGCAGTACAATATCGCCGTCCGTGCTGAAACTCCCAAAGGCAAGAAAGTTCTCGCAACTACTGAAGTCTCCGGAAAGATCAAGGCCGTGAATATGGCCGGAGGTCAACACGTTCTGGAGCTGGAAGATGGCCGCAAGGTGCTTTTGTCCAACGTGACAAGAGTTGTTGCTTAATTTTTTTACCATAAGGAGATTCTCATGGGCTTAAAAGGATCAATGTACAACGGCATCAGCGGCATCCGTGCTCACAGTCAGGCTATGAGCATTATCGGTAACAACCTTGCCAACGGCAATACCATCGGATTCAAGGGCGCGCGCACTTCATTTGAAGATACATTTTACAGCGCAATCAATACCGGAGGCGGTATCGGACAGGTCGGTCATGGCGTAGGCATAGCTTCTATCTACGGTGACTTCCAGCAGGGCCCTTTTGAGCCTTCATCCGAAGCCACAAACGTAGCTATCGGCGGTAAGGGTTTTTTCTCCGTCCGTCACCCGGACACAGATGGAACATATTATACCCGGGCCGGAAATTTCATTTTCAATAAGCAAGGGGTGCTCACAGATCCTCACGGTTATGTTGTGCAGGGCTGGAAAGTAAATCCCAATTCCGAAAGCGGGAAGCCGGACATAATCGGTACCCCTACAGATATCGTATTGGATAGATTTCAGTCTCCCCCGGTGCGTACTTCTGAAATTGCCATGAACGTCAACCTCAGTTCCAAGGCTGAGGATAAATGTGATGTAACCGGGCAGCCGTTCTTTTCTCTTCACCAGACTTGGGATGGCACCAAAAATCCGCCCATTCCGGCAGACCGCTATGCTTTTCAGAATACTATCAAGACCTTTGATGAAAGCGGCACCTCTCACGACCTGACCATCTATTTTGATCCGGTGAAAAATGATCAGGTTACAACTGATGCTGCCGGTAACAGGGTTTACGAATTTATAGTTACGGTTCCTCCGGGGGAAGACGGCAGGACAATAAACGGAACAAGCATGAAGACTTCTTCCGCTGCCGGGCTGCTTATGACCGGAACTATGACTTTCAATCCCCGCGGTGAAATGATCGGCATGAGTTCTTTTTCTCTTGATGGTTCTGCTACAGGTAGCATGAAAGACCTCAGTAATTGGATCCCTTCTCCTATGGACGATTCCGGCAAGCCTATTTTTACTGCAAACTTTCTTGGGAAAGCCAACGCAAACCTTGCCACTGACCCAGATGCAAACCCTATCACCCTCGATTTTGGTTTGAGCAACGGCAGTAATCCGCCAACATGGACAACACCGGGAACAACTGATGCTTCAGTGGTAGGCTCCAACCTTTCAAGTATTCCCAACTTCACTACTCCCAAGCGTAGTGCCTCTTATTCAACTTCTTATGATACTGGAAACGCCCGTAACTCCCAGTCCCAGAACGGTTACGGAGCAGGGTTCCTGCAGGCTGTGGAGGTCGACCGCGACGGCGTTGTCACAGGTCGTTATTCCAACGGGCAGGTGCTCGATCTCTATGTGCTCACCCTCGCCAACTTCAACAATCAGTACGGTTTGCGCCGGGAAGGAGGAAATCTTTTCTCCAGTACCCGGGATTCCGGTCCGGCCCTGACCGGAAGGGCCGGAACAGGACCGCTTGGTTCTATCGCCTCAAACAAATTGGAGCAGTCCAATGTTGATGTGGGGGATGAGATGGTCAAACTGATCACCACCCAGCGAGGCTTTCAGGCCAACAGTAAAGCCATCACCACAGCTGATCAGCTTTTAGGCGAACTTATCCAGTTGAAGAGATAGTTGAATGCCCCGGAGGCTGGGAAGGGATACTTTTTCCAAAAGTTTCCCTTCGCCAGACCCTATTCCTTTAAAACTTTTTAATAAAACTTCGCCACTTTGTATGGACAACTGTTCGTTAATAAAGACGCGGAGCATAATGAAAGGTTTTGGGATTCTTAAACCCTTTTGCAAAAGGGTTTAAGTCCCCGAAGGGCCGCCGGAGGCACACATGGGAGCACACCATGCTTGGCAATATTTTTTCCATAGGCCGCGGAGCCATGCAGAATGCCCAAATAGGCTTGTCTGTTCACGGCAACAACGTAGCTAATTTGAAGACCCCCGGATACCGTCGCAGGACCGTTGTTCAGGACGAGAGTATGTCGATCAGGGAAGGTCGCTGGTCCTACGGTACCGGGGCTACCGTTGATAGTATCACGCGCAATCTGTCTCAGTTCCTTGAGCGGGGCGTTCTGAGCAAAAGCCCGGAATTTTCTCGTTGGAATGCAGAGGCGGGCAACCTTTCCATGGTTGAGAAATTATTTGTGGAGAGCAAAGACGCAGGAATCGGCAAATCCATGTCCGATATGTGGGCTGCGTGGCTATCCCTTGCTGATGATCCGCAATTGGGAGCTAACAGGGTCTCCCTTGTTGGCGCGGCTCAGAGGTTTTCTGCTCAGCTGAATTCAGTAGTTGGAGACCTGCGCCGTCAGCAGGATTTGATCACTACCCACCTGAAACAGGAAGTGGGCAAGGCCAATGACGCCATCAAGGAACTGGCCGAGCTGAATAAGCAGATCATTGCCAATCCTAACGATAATACCTTGCTGGACCGTCGGGATATTGTACTGCGTGGGTTGTCGTCACTTGTTGATATCAGTGTACAGGAAGAGCCCTCCGGGCAGGTTATAGTTTCACTGGGCGAAGGGCAGAAGCTGGTTGAGGGCGACAAGGCTTTTGAATTGAAATTTGAACAGGGCGGAGTGTGCAATTCATTGGTTCCCGGCTCCCCGTTCAAGGATGAAGTTCATTTCAGCGGTCAGTCCGGTGAAGAACTTACCATTCAGGTGGTCAGTGACGGTAATGCTTCCGGCGCGGCCCCGGCAGCGCAGTTCAAGGTATCGCGTGACGGCGGCAAGACCTGGATCAGCAACCCGGACGGTAGCGAGAAATTGTTCACTGCCGGAGGTCAGAATGATGCTGTAACTGTAGGCGGGGTCAAATTCTGGTTTGGTAAAGAGGGCAGCAGTGCCAGTGCAGCTACCACCCTGCTTAAGGATGGAGACCGTTTTACCCTTACTCCTAAGACAGAAGTCCGCTGGTACAAGAACACTTCCACATCTGAATCCGTCAGTCCGCTTACCGGAAATGATGGTGAACGTCGCTTAACAGGCGGCTCCATTGCCGGACTTCTGCGGGCCAGAGATGAAAAGATCGGTTCTTATATTGATAAGCTGGATGCTTTTGCAAAATCCATTGCTTGGGAAGTGAACCGCGCCCATTCACAGGGTGCCGGACTGGTCAATAATGCCAATACCATCGGGACGTACGAAGTGCGCGACAGTACCGTGCCTCTTGCAAATAGCAATTTGCCATACGCGGATAAGCTTACTGCGGGTAGTTTCAGTATGGCTTTCTATAGTGCCGGTACCGGGGATAAAGTTTCGGTTTCAGCAGTTGATTTCTCTTCCATACCTCCGGGTAAAAAGAATTTCGATCCTTCAGTTCATTCCCTTGAGAACGTGCGTGACGCCATAAATGTCAGTTTTCCCGGAAAGGCGCAGGCCGTGATCACTGACGGCAAACTTTCCATCAAGGGGTTAGGCGATAATCGTTTTCAGTTTTCCAACGATACCAGCGGCGTACTTGCCGGACTGGGTCTTAATACTTTCTTTGAAGGTCATGACGCCGCTTCCATCAAAGTCCATGAATCCATTGAGGCTGACCCTTCAAGAATCGCTGCTGCCCATGTGAATGGAGCTGGGGAAGTCAACAAGGGGGATAACTCCACAGCGCGGGCGGTTGCAGCCCTTGCCGGAAAAAAGAACGTCAACTTCAATTCCGGAGGCACTTCCACCGAGTCCAGTTTTAACGATTACTATTCCTCTCTTGTCGCTACTGTCGGCTCTGATGCGGCTGATGCCAAGGCTAATCTGTCTATCTCCCAGACTGTCCTTAAGGAACTGGTGGATAAGCAGGAATCAGTGGGCGGAGTCAGTATTGATGAAGAGATGGATATTATCGCCAGCTATCAGCGTTCTTATCGTACAGCGGCCCAGTTGATCAAAACTGCCAACGAGATGTTCGATACATTGCTTTCGCTTAAGTAGGGGGCTGAAATGAGAATTTCCACCAATCAGATTTTTAATATGTCGCTTTACAATCTGAACTCATCCATGAGCCGCATGGCTGAGGCCAATATGCGTAACTCTGCGCAGAAGCGGGTGCTGGTTCCTTCTGATGATCCGGCAGCCATGGGCGGGATTATCAATTGCCGTTCCTTCGGTTTGGAGACCGATCAATACATAAAGAATATCAAGACTGCCTCCAGTTGGCTGAGTCTGGCCGACGGCGTACTGCAGCAGACCAGTACTGATATAGGACGCATCAAGGAGTTGGCTGAACAGGCTGCAACCGGAACCCTGACCGCTGAACAGCGTCGTTCCATTGGTCAGAACCTGCGCGGGATTCTGGGCAACCTGCTCAATAAGTCCAATACAGAATTCGGAGGCAAGTCAATTTTCGCCGGACATAAGCTGGATACCAACGCTTATGAGGAGACATTGCATGCAACAACAACCGATCCCAACCTTCCTGCAGATTCTGTTGTAGCAGTGAAGGGGGGCTCGGATAGTTCGGTGGATATCCGTTTCACTTCCGGCGGGACCGTGGGTACCGATACAATCACATATAAATATAGTTCCGATGGCGGCAAGACATGGAAAAACGGAACTTTGAACCCCGGAGACACTGAGCTTGATCTCGGTCCGGCCACTGTGGAGTTGAAGAACGGGACCGCAGTTACAGAACATACGGACGAGGGCGGAACAAGGCTTATCGTTCGCCCGGCCCTTGAGTATAAAGGTGATGATAACGATGACCTCAATGTCGCTACGTATGGAGAAACTCAGGTTAATACCAAGGCTGACGGTAAATTTCATTCAGATGTGCTGGTTCAAATTGATAAGAACGGTGATGTAAACACCCCGCCGATCACCTATTCCTACAGCCTTGATAATGGAGCTACATGGGTTCATTCCAATGTATCCGCTGACACTCGTCTTGAAGTTCCCGGCGGAAGCTTGACCCTGTCTTCCGGTGCTGGCTCGACCTTCAGCAAAGGGGATCAGTTTGTCATCCGTCCAAATACAGCTGACCTTCGCCTCGATATCTCCCAGAGCCGTTCCATTCGGGTCAATAATGTGGGCAAGGAAATCTTCGGCGGAATTTATACCAGACCCGGGGCATCCAACCCGACACCTTCCCCTGACGAGAATAACAGCAACCTCTTTGAAACTCTGGGTAAGCTGATCGGTTACGTGGAGACCAACGACAAAGAAGGCATCGGCGAATGTGTGGCTGGGCTGAAGAAGGTTCATGAGCATGTGGAAATGAAAGCCGCTGAAATCGGGGCGCGCATGAACAGGGCGGCCAGCGCGGAAAAACTGGCCGATATCCGTAAGGATAACAATACGGCCCTGCTGAGTAGGCTGGAGGATGCCGATCTTGGTGAACTGCTTAATGAGTTGAAGCAGAGCGAGCTTATTTATGAAGCTGTGGCCCGCAGTTCGCGGATGATCAATCAAATGTCTATCCTCAATTATATGTAAGGAGAAGAGCCATGGCAGATATAGGAAGAGTAGGAGCACAGGTCTCCTCCGCCGGGAAGACCTCCAGTTACTGGTCCGGTAAGACAAAATTTGAAAAGCTGGGTAATGGTACTGATTTTGGCAAGATTGTTGAGACCTCCATTAAACAGCAAGGTTTTCACCAGCGGAGACTGGAGAAATGGCGAGCCCAGTGGGTAAAGAAGCAGGAAAGTCTTAAAGAGCTAAACTCACAAATGGTTACCTTGAGCACTGCGTTGAAGGAGATGGATTCCATCGGCAAGTTCATGGGCCGGACTACGACTGTTACTGCTCCTGATTATATAAGTGTTACTGCCGACAGTACTGCTCCGGTTTCTCCTTATGCAGTTGAAATTAACCAGTTGGCCTGCAATGATATTTGGACATCCTCAGTTGGATTTCCTTCTGAGAAAACGGTCATTTCTCCTACAGCGAGCAAAGTCAGCATAAGTTGTGGAGGCAAAACCGTAAATATTGATGTTCCGGCGGGAACAACTGTTCGCGGTCTGGTCAGTATGCTTAATGCAACTGAAGAACTTAAGGGCAGGGTGAATGTGGAGGCTGTAAAGACAGGTAATGATTATCGTCTTAAATTCAGCAGCTTAAAAATGGGGGATGCTAATAGAATTACTTTTAACAATAGCACAACCCTTCTACCGCTCCACCCTGTAGGGATGCAGCATCTTCAGCAGGGGCAGAATTCAAAAATTAAAATTGATGGATTTCCGTCAGGAACAGACAAATGGATTGAGCGTGATAGCAATACAATTACTGATGCCGCCCAGGGGTTAACTCTTACTCTCAAAAGTATCACTTCTCCTAAGGTCGTTATTGTCAACGTAAATACTGACACTGAGAAGGTAATCGAGAATATTCGTAATTTTGTGGAACAGGTGAATATAGTCCGTAAAGCTCTGCGCGATATTTCTAAGGTTGATTCCGAGACCAATGAAGCTTCGGTCTTGACTGGTAACTATGGTGTCCAGCTTGCAGCGCAAAGATTTAAGGATCTTACCGCGACTAAGGGGAGTGGATTTAATAATTATGATTCGTCAACGGGGACAGGAGATAAATTCAATACGCTGCGAACTCTTGGAATTGAAACGGAAACAGATCAGGGCTCGCCTGACTTCGGTTTATTGAAAATTGATGAGGAAAAGTTTCAAAAAGCTATGAAAGATGATCCTGAAGGGGTAGCAAAATTATTCTCAGCTGACTATGAAACAGGATCCAGTTCGCCCAATTTTTCGGTAAAATCATTAATTAAAGGGGTGACTAAACCCGGAACACACGAAATTTCTTATACTATTTCAGGTGGTAAGATTACCTCCGCGACGATCAATGGTAAGCCTGCAAGAATATCCGGTTGGGAAATAACGGCTAATGACATGTCCGGTATGGGAATGGCTATTCGGGTGGATAACCAGAACGATGGAACATATACTGGTACTGCTGGAATCAAAACCGGGAAAGTTATTGAGATGGTTGAGACGCTCAAAGATATGACCAACTCTAAGACCGGCATTCTGAATATTATTAATAATAATTATGACGACATTATCAAAAATATCGATAAAAAATTGGATTATGAGAAGAGCCGTCTGGAAAATCTGGAGAAAACCCTGAAGGCAAAATATGCCCGCCTGGATACCGTGCTTGGGCAATACAGCGGTAAAATGCAGATGTTACAAGGGCAGATTGCCAAGCTTGGTAGCGGGAGCGCAAAGTAACATGATTTATACATAGCAAAGCTGTCCTACTCGGCTGAAAGCTGTTAAAATCAATGTGAACGTAATATTCTGATTGATTTTAACACTGGAGGATTTATGCAGCTGTCCCGAATGATTGATTTGGCCCGGGGTTCGGGACGCGTTGATCTGGTTATTCGTAACTGTCGGGTGGTTAATGTGCTCAGCGGGGAAATCCATCAGGCGGATGTCGGCATTGCTGAAGGATTGTTCTTGGGGTTCGGACCTTATGAAGGCAACCGCGAATATGATGCTAAAGGGCGGTTCCTGCTTCCGGGACTGGTGGAAGGCCATATTCACATTGAATCCACTTTGCTGACTCCGCCCGTTTTTGCTCGCGCCGTTGCTGAGCATGGAACAGCTGCTGTTGTTTGCGATCCTCATGAAATAGCTAATGTCTTGGGTCGGACGGGGGTGGAGTATATGCTTAAGACTTCCCGTGACCTGCCGATGTCCATCTTTTTTATGTTTCCATCCTGTGTTCCGGCCACTGCATTGGAGGATTCCGGTGCACGGCTCAATTCTGTTGATGTGGAGCATTTTCTGCGCCTCTATCCGGACAGGATTCTGGGGCTGGCAGAGATGATGAACTTCCCCGGAGTTCTTGCCGGAGATGAAGTTGTTCTTTCCAAGCTGAAAGCTGCCGCGGGCAAGGTTATTGACGGCCATGCTCCGCTTCTTTCTGGCATGGACCTGAACAGCTATGTTCTTGCCGGACCGCGCAGTGATCATGAATGTTCCCATGTTTCTGAAGCACTGGAGAAACTGCGCGCGGGCATGCATTTGATGATGCGTGAAGGCTCGCTTGAACGGAATATGGAAGAGCTGCTGGGCGTGGTTAATGACTTCAATTCGCAGAATATTTCCATAGTTACTGACGATCGCAACGTGCTGGACCTGCGGGAGAACGGGCATCTTGATTATGGCCTGCGTCGGGCTGTCGCTCTGGGAATGGACCCGCTCAGGGCGGTGCAGATGGTCTCCATAAATCCGGCCCGCTATTTCGGTTTGCACGGTTACGGGGCAATCGGACCGGGCTTCAAGGCCAACTGCTTTTTGGTGGATGACCTTAAGGATTTTCCTATTCATGAAGTATTCTTGAACGGATTGCCTCTGGATGAACATGATTTTGAATCCGGTAATGGATTGCCTGTGCGCAGTTCCATGAATGTTGGTGCTGACATTAATGAATTCATGTTTGCACCGGAAGAGGGCAGTGGAAAAATTAGGGTTATCGGAACATCCCACGGTCAGTTGCTGACTGAAAATCTGATTTTGGAACCGCTGCTTGAAGACGGCATACCCATTGCCGATCCCGCACGTGATATCTGCAAGCTTACGGTCATCGAAAGACATCGGGCCACAGGTAATCGCGCTACCGGTTTTGTGCGCGGGTTGGGGCTTGCCGGAGGGGCCATTGCCGGGACAGTGGCCCATGATTCCCATAACCTGATAGTTGCCGGGATGGATGACGCGGACATGGTGCTGGCTGCACAGGAAGTGGTGCGCATGGGCGGCGGTTTTGCTGTTGTCCGTGACGGCAGTATCTTGGCTACCTTGCCCTTACCCATTGCAGGATTGATGAGCGACAAGGGACTTATCGAGGTGGCTGAAGGGGTGCGCGAGCTGAATCGGGCCACACAAAAGCTTGGCTGTTCCTACAATCCTTTTATGCTAATATCCTTTTTGGCCCTCCCGGTAATCCCCAGTCTGAAACTTACCGACCGGGGATTAGTGGATGTGGATGCATTTGATTTCACAGGGTTATGGACAGATTAGCAGCGCTTTCCCCCGCAGGGATAATCGTCCAGCTTCCACATGGGCGGACCATCCCATTCCTTGCGGGCCGGCGTCTCTACCAGACCTTGGGAGACAAATTCCAGTCCCAGTTCCTTAAGCCGTTCCGGAGTGGGACGGCCTTGCTGATCATAACCGCGCAGTTCGTAGTAGCGGCTTAAGTGCTGTTCGTGCCTTAGCAGGTCTTCCTTTCCTTTTTCCGTATCGCGGATTTCCGGTTTCTGGGGCATGCGGTCATCCTTGCGGGTGGTTCCCTGCCGGATGTTGAAGGCATGTTCCAGCGCATAGACCCGGTCTGCCGCCTGCTCCAGCTTTTCGGCAGTATAATCGACTCCGGTTGCTGCACTGAGCAGTTCTGCCAAGCCTTCGAATATGGGCTTTTTCCAGACTAGAGGCATGGCGCTGATCCAATTGTTCACCGCCCCCTTACAACGACCGATGCAGTCAGTCAGGGTGGTCATGCGTTCGCCGACAATTACTGCCGGAGCCGGATCGTCATCCACATTTTCCATCAGCAATCCATGTTCCTTCAAGATTGGAAACATGTCCGGGTCGGGCTGGCTGAAGGCCCATGAACGACCGCGCAGGTGATCGGCTCCACGGGTGGAGGTGGCGTGGGCCAGTGAGAATACGCCGCTGGGATAGGGGCCGCGCGAAAGTCCTTTGACATGGTAGCAATAATCCATAGCCTTGCCGCCAAGCCGTTTTGCAAGGGTGTACATGCCTTCGGCCACAAGGTTGCCCAGACCTTGGCGCATGGCTGTCCGGTGCAGAAGTTCAATCTGGTCGGTGTGGTTTTCCCAGCTCAGGTTAAGTCCGTCGCTCAGTTCCTCACTGATCATTCCCCGGCTATACAGGTCCTTGAGCATAGCCACGGTGTTGCCGAGGGCCAGAACATCCATGCCGTAAGCGTCACAGATATTCTCCATTTCCATGATCGCTACCGGATCGGTGATTCCGCAATTGGTGCCGAGGCAGAAGATGCATTCGTATTCCATGGCCTTACCGGTTTCCCCGGCCCGGGATCCGGATGGGATGCGGTAATAATCCTTGCAACGGACATGGCAGCCGTGACAGCCGTGTCTGCCAATAGAAAATTCTTTCCATGCTTCCGGGCGTAGCTTGTCCGGCACATCTTCGCCCTGCCAGTACTTTTCATAATTGCGAAATCCCGGCTCCCACATCAACATTCCGATGTGCGTCCCGTACTGACCGACAACATCGCGCTGGAAATCTGATTCATTGAAGAATTTGCGGTCTTCGTCTGCAAGTTGTTTAAATTTGTCAGCATTTGCCAGAGAGACCCTCCCGCTGCCTTTGACCACAACGGCCTTGAGCTTTTTGGAGCCGAGCACCGCTCCGGAGCCTCGTGCAGCGGAGGCGTATTTATCCACCATGGTGGTAGCCACCCGGACCAGATTTTCCCCGGCCTGACCTATGCAGGCTACGCTGGCGGATTTGCCGTGCTTTTCCTGAAGCTTATCTGTGGTTTCCCATACCGATAGTCCCCAGAGCTGTTCTGCATCATGCAGTTCCGCCCGACCGTCTTCCACGAGCAGGTAGCAGGGAGTTTCTGCCCGTCCGCTGATGACAATCTGGTCCAATCCGGCCCGCTTCATCGTAAATGCCAGAGAACCACCTGCATTGCCGTCACCGAGTATGCCGGAATACGGGGAAAGTGTGCTGACTTCAACTCTACTGGTCAGTCCCAAGGGTGTCCCGGATAGGGGGCCTGCTCCGAAGCAATATATATTTTCAGGGGAAAGGGGGTCTATATGCGGCCCGATTTCATTAAACAAGGTCAGTGAATTTAATCCTCGGCCGCCGACAAATCTTCGCGCAATGTCAGGGTCAAGGGGGATTCTGTTTATTGTTCCACTATCCAGATCAACCCGTAAAATCCATCCTGCCCAGCCTTGCATAAGCCCTCCTCTTTTACAGGAAATGGTTTCCTATATTGAATATATAACATGGCTGAAGAATGGGTGGCAACTTTTCCATTAATGTTCATTGTCTGATGGTAATTTACATAAATGTAAATAAGTTCAAAAATGTACTTTTCTTAACATACTGAAATATATAAAATTAGTCTTGTGTGCTGTGCTGGCACTTACTTTGCTTAGGTGCAAATATGTATCCTTCACTGCATGGACTGAAGCTTTCCGCGCTGTTGGCCATTTGTCAGGCCATCGAGCAGGCGCTTGATCTGGAGTCCGCCCTTGACGGTGTGCTCAGTATTCTTTCGGAGAACCTGAGCATGAAGCGGGCGACAGTGACCCTCTATGACCCGGAAACCAAGCAGCTTTCAATTAATGCTTCCTACGGTTTATCCATAGAAGAGAAGCAGCGCGGGGTTTACCGTCTTGATGAGGGGGTCACCGGGCGTATTTTCCAGACCGGGCAGCCGTACTATGTGCCGGATATCAGCAAGGAACCTCTTTTTCTTGATAAAACCGGGGCCAGAAAGATTGAAAGGGCCAAAATCGGATTTATCGGGGTGCCGATCATCCTGCACAGCGAACCAATCGGTGTGCTTAATGTGGACCGTATATTCGGCGATCATGTGGCTGCTGAAGAAGACATTGATTTCCTGAAAATTGTGGCAACCCTCATCGGCCAGTTTATCAGTCTCAATGAAAAAATTCTTGAGCGTGAAGCAGCCCTCAAGCGTGAAAACACTTCGCTGAAGTATCAGATTTCAAAAAAGTCCAAAGGGCTTTACATTGTCGGTCAGAGTTCAGCCATGGTTGAGGTCCAGCGGCAGTTGGAAAAAGTGGCCCCGACCAAGGCTACAGTCTTGCTGCTGGGTGAATCAGGTGTGGGTAAAACTCTCATGGCCAAGATTATCCATGAGCTTTCCGACCGTAGCAGCCACCCCTTTATCAAGGTTAACTGCGCTTCAATCCCGGAAAACCTGCTTGAATCCGAGCTGTTCGGTCATGAAAAAGGATCTTTTACCGGAGCGGTCTCCACCCGCCCGGGGCGTTTTGAAGAAGCAGACGGCGGGACAATTTTCCTTGATGAGATTGGGGAATTTCCCATGAGCCTGCAGGCCAAGCTTTTGCGGGTATTGCAGGAAAAAGAGCTGGAGCGGATCGGTTCAAACAAGACCCGTAATATTGATGTGCGAATTCTGGCAGCCACAAACCGTGACCTCGGGGTGCTGGTGGAGCGTAATGAATTCCGTCTTGATCTCTATTACCGTTTGAATATCTTCCCCATCACCGTACCTCCCTTGCGGGATCGCAAAGAGGATATTACCGGCCTGCTTAACTACTTTATCCAGAAAATGGCCGATGATTACGGGCGTAAGATGTTCTTCACTCCTGCGGCCCTTGATTCTCTTATGCTATACGATTGGCCGGGCAATGTGCGTGAGATGCAGAACCTGCTGGAGCGGCTGGTTATCATGTCCGACTCCGAATATATTACCCTTGAATTTTTGAAATCATACCTTGCACCGGGACAGCGCGGGCCATCCAGTAGTTCTGCCGGGGCGAGCGCTCCTGTGCCTAATGATGAATTACCTCATTGTACTTCGCTCAAGGAAGTGGAACGCAATGAAGTTGTCGCTGCCTTGGAGCGTAGCGGTTGGATTCAGTACAAGGCGGCGCAAACATTGGGGCTTTCTGCTCGTCAGATGGGCTACCGGGTCAAACGCTACGGACTTGAGTCCATGATTGCAGAAGGGCGGGCCCGCTTGCGGCGTATGAAAAAGGTTTAAATATTTCCTGACTGGCTAGTGCCTTGGTTACTGGGATCAAGGCCACGCATAAAGGCTTTTCACATAGGGTGAAAAGCCTTTTTTTGCGTCTTGCATTCGGTGCATTCTATGTCGTCTGATACTATTAATGGTGGCAGGCTTTGAATGCCTTACCCTTGTAGCTGTATTCCCATGAATCGCGGATGAGGATCTGTCTGGCTTCAGGGAATTCTTCCTGAATGATTACATCATGGCGTCCTTCGGGATGGGTCCACATGGCGCTTCCGCCTCCCCATTTGCCGGGAATTTCCATGATGATTGTGTCTTCCTCTGCAGTGGGACGCCAGTGTCTTAAGGTTTGGCCGTCAAATATGGCCCGACC
The DNA here is from genome assembly GCF_963666665.1 of Maridesulfovibrio sp. NCBI lineage: Bacteria > Pseudomonadati > Thermodesulfobacteriota > Desulfovibrionia > Desulfovibrionales > Desulfovibrionaceae > Maridesulfovibrio > Maridesulfovibrio sp. The sequence continues at coordinate 2,867,188 of NZ_OY762999.1, read as the reverse complement.
GTCCGGGAGGATAACTACTGAAGCGCCTGAAGGTGCTTTCCACAGTCCCCATGCCCAGCAACCTCCGATATTTTTGAAACTGCCGCTGGTTCCGGCATTTTTCGGGGAGTCGTAAGGTGTGTCTTCCTTGGTACTGTCTTCGGAAAAATTCCATGTATTCAAAGAGTGCCTGACAAGCTGTTCGGCTTCGCGGTCCGTATCGGGATAGCGGCCCTGAAAGATGTAATTTACACCGTTATGACGGCTGGCAGCCAGCAGTGATTCATAAGCGGTGTCATCGGCTTTCCCTTCATATTCACGGAAAATGGCCGGTGCGCCGGAGACATGTCCATTCTTGGTTGAAACCAGTCTATCCAGAGGAAAGCCCTGCTGCTTCAAGGCCTTGATCCAATTATCCAGCAGCTTGTCGATGGGGATTTTCCCGCCGGGGGTTACGTAAAGCTCTATGCTGGAATCAAGTGATGGCGAGATGCACTGCTTGACCCGGTTGTCTCCGCGGGCAACCTGATTGTCACTCCAGCCGGGAGGGCAGTTGACGCCTTTGGCTACGTCTTCGGCATGGGCAAAAGATGCAGTGAAGAGAGTAAGCAGGAAAAAAAGAAGTATGGTTTTATTGATCGTATTCATCTTTGCGCTCCAGATTATGTTTGTTAAAAACTTAATCCTTTTTCCAAGAGATTACTAGAAGGAGCAGTGACAAATGTGGGTAATTGCTTAGTTGTGTGTTGATTACCAGTCGCTGAGTTTCCCCATTTCTGAAAGCGGGAGAGTTGGGCCGAAATCGTATTTTCCGGGCTTTTCATGACGGGTGAGTTCGCTTGTCGCAAGTGTCCGTAATTCTTTTTCAAGCGTTGCGTGTTCAATCTCATCTGCGGGGACGATAAAGGCTTTTAATCTTTCCCCTTCTTCCGGTCGCATCAACCTTACTGCGCATTCGCGGACGTGCGGATTGCTCTTGAAAAGAGTTTCCACCCGTGTAGGGTAAACATTGATCCCCCCGACTTGTACGGCTTTGTCGGACCTTTTCAGGGGCTTAAATTTAGTGCCTTGCCATTCAAGATTGTCTTGCAGGGTATGTTGCTGCTTATTTCCGTCAGCCGATGTTCTTTCAATGGTGGAGTTTCCGTTCTGTTTCCAGTGCAACAGCAAAGTGTACATGTCGGCCGGATCGTGTCGGAATCCTACCCCTCCGGTCTCGGATGATCCGTAGACCTCAGTCATGCGGGCCAGTCCTTGTGCTTGCAGGCTGTTTATGGTCTCTGCGGGGCATGGTCCGGTAGAGGTTACCCCGTACACATTTTCGGGGAATCGGCAGTTCAGCTTTTCAAGTTTTTTCCAGAGCAGAGGGAAAGCAATGATCAGGTCGCCGGGGAGCATGGTTTTAATCTGCTCGGCACCGGGCAGCGCGGCCCTGTATTCAAATGGAATATCCAGAGCTTTGGGCAGCAGGATGGAGAAAAGAAATCCGTAAATATGGTGACGGGGAACAAAGCTGACCACCCGTTTGCGGTCTGCAAATATTTCAGCAAGTGAATGAATTTCCTGCTCAAGGTCAGAGAAGCTGGAACTGGCAGGCACAGGGGTTCCGGTGCTCCCGGAGGTGAAAAAGGTCAGTTGTTGCGGTCTGCCGTCAGTCTGTTCGAAGATTGATTCAGCTAGTTGAGCGATGTTTTGTTTTGCCAGCTGTTTTGGATCGACGGTGAATTGGGCTCCGATTCGTTCAAGAATTTTTTCCGGTTCCTGAAGATTCTTTGAATCGGGAATGAAATTCCCGGCAAGGGAGTGTTCCTGACAATGGATCAGTTTCTGGCTGTAATCCATTTCCGCCAGCAGGGTTGAAGAAACTATCTCCCTGATGTCATGAGCAGTAAGCTGCAGCTTGGTAGACATGATCAACCCATCGCTTTTATAGAAATAAGACCGAAATTCTTTCCGGCTTGTTCAATACAGCGGCTGTCACTTGAATGTTTTGCTGCGGCAACAAGAGCCGGCCCGGCAGCACAGACCATGTCTGTTTGCTGCGCGGCAGATGCGGTGATGCCCAGTTCTGTCAGTCTGCTCAGTGAGCGTGCAGCGCAAAAGTTATGTTCGGGCAATTTTGCCTGCTGCAATTCTTGAGCGGACAGGGTTTCAAATTCCAATGCACCGTATTGAGCATTTTCAATTTCGGCAGCTGGACCGAGCAGGAAGAAACAGGCTCCTTCGCCGAGCGGAATCAGATCTCCTGTAACTCCTTTTCTTTCCAGTAAACGGCGGGTGTTGGTTTTCAGCAGGGCTGTTTTTTCATCCACCACACCAAGAAGTATCTTTTTCGCCCTTCCTTCATTCAGCCAGCATCCGGCAGTCTGCAATGCAGCCAGCAATGGGCCGTGTAACTGGCAGATGGTGGTGTAGGGCTTGGGATTGTTCAGGAAAAGAGACATTGTCGCCGCAGGGATATTGTGTACTGAATGGGAGAAAGCCAGCGGTGAAGCACAGCCCGCACCGTGGTCGATGATGGAATCAAGAAATTCAAAAATAGTCTGTGAAGGACCGTATCCGGTGCTGATGACTATCCCCATATCTTCGGGCAGAGGTAGCGGGGTTTTCAGGTCTTCCTGCACTGTTCCGGCTGCATCGTGCAAGGCGCGGCATCCGGCAAGCATTGTCATGCGGGTAAAGTGGTCCACCCTGCGCAAACGGCGCGGTGCAAAATATGAATTGAGATCGGAAGTATCTACTGTGTCAGCACCTTCAGGTAATGCTGTCCCGATTCCATGTAAGGCAAGGCGGATCATGCTGCCCCCTTTTTGAAAACAAGGGCGGAGTTGTTGCCGCCGAAGGCCAGTGAATCACTGAGAGCGTATTCGGCTGTGATTTCCATGCGCTTGGTAACCGGGATTACCTGCGACTGCGCAGCGGCTTCACGGAATCCACTGGTGGGCATAAGCAATCCATTCTGCAGGGACATGACAGACATCACCGCTTCTATGGCTCCTGCTGCACCCAAAGTGTGCCCGGTAAATCCTTTGGTTCCGGTAAATGGGATACCGGGGAAAATTTCTTTGATGACCTGAACTTCAACGCGGTCATTGTTCTCGGTTCCGGTACCGTGCACATTGATGAAGCCTATATCATTGGCAGTTATTCCGCTGCGTTCAAGGGCATCGTTAACAGCCTGTTTCAATCCGGTCCCTTCCGGGTGCGGCGCGGTCAGGTGGTGGGCGTCACAGCAGGTTCCGTAGCCCATTACTTCGGCTATGGAATCGAGGCCCAGCTCTTGTTTTGCCTCTTCGCTTGCAAGAATGAGAACTGCCGCTCCTTCACCGAGGTTCAAGCCCTGTCTGTCCTTGTCAAAAGGACGGCATTTTTCCGTACTGGTGATCATCAGCCGGGAGAATCCGGTATAGGAAATTCCGCTTAGCGCGTCTGCACCCCCGGCAATAACCAGATCACACAATCCCTGTCTGATCCATGATGCAGCAATACCGATGGCATCGGTGCCGGAAGAGCAGGCATTGGTCACTGTTTGGACCGGACCGTTCAAAGCGTAGTTTTCCGCCAGAGCCGCAGCAGGGTTGCAATGGATATAGTTTTTAATGGCTTCAATATCCGGTTCGCCGCCTTCTCGCCATTGCTGGTAGAATGACTTGAAGTTGAGCGAAGCTCCGGTGGATGAACCGATGCATGATCCTACTTTCAGACCGGACAGTTTTTCTTTGTTCAGAGCGGCTTGGTCCAGAGCTTCATCCACAGCAGAGAAGAGCAGGCGCATGGTTTCGGTCAACGCAGGAGTAACGTTTTGTTTTTTCAGCCATTCCTGCGGTACCGCAAACACAGGGGAATGCATGGGCTGGTCATAGGAAAAACCGGGCTCAAAAGTCGGCTGGACATCTCCGTTCAGCATGGTTTCAAAGCATGTACGAGTGTCCTTTCCGGCGGCACAGATGCAGCCGCAGGCACAGATGCTGACGGGACGGTCCATGGACTAAGCCTGTCTTTCCTTGATGAAAGCAACAAGACTGTTCACGGACTGGAAGGCAGTCTTGCCTTCTTCCATGTTCTTGATTTCCACATTGAAATTTTTCTGAACCAGAACCACGATTTCAACAGCGTCCAGTGAATCAAGTCCCAGCCCCTCGCCGAACAGGGGAGCGTCATCTTCAATCTCGTCTACGGTTACGTCGACAAGGTTCAGTTCTTCAATAAGCAGTTCTTTCAGTTTAGTATGCAATTTTGCCTCGTTATCAAGTGTTGTCAGTTCCACAGGTTATAAAAATTGTAGAACTGGTATGGATTTTCCTGACAATATCTTTCCAGTTCAATGGAAAATTGCTGTGCATAGGGAATAAATGCCTCAGCTCCGCGCACCGTCCCTTTGCCTGTTTCAGCGGGTACGTGAATAACTTTTGCTACCCGGAAGATTCCTTCCCCGGCTTTGCTGCGGCTGGAAAAAACTATAGCTATAGGCGTATCCGTTGTCGCTGCAATTTTGAACGGGGTTATCGGCAGTTCAATTTTCCCGCTCAGAAAATCAACCTGTACATTATGTCTGCTTTCGCCCATGGTCCGGTCTCCGTTGATACAGAGTACGGAATTATCACGCAGTGCAGAAAGCATTTCCAGAGTGCCGCCCATAGGGGCAGCCGGGTTGATGACCGTGATTTCTTGGACTTTTTTTTCCATTCCGTGGCCGTTCCCGCCGGAAACCTTCCATTTGAAGGAGTGCTTGTCCACATTCCCATGTTCCATGAGCATGACCACAGCCTTTGGCGCGTCCAGAAAGCCAAGGTATGAAAAGCCCATCTGCCAGCAGCCCACATGCCCGGTGAGCAGGATCAGCCGTTTCTGCTCGGCGTAAAGTTCCTGCAGCTGTTTTTTATCCTTGTCGGAACCGTGGCCTTGAAAATCACCCAGAATGCGCAGCACTGCCCGGTCTACAAGCATTTTTCCGAAATTCCAGTAGAGCAGGTAAGTATGGCGTATTTTGCTCAACCTGTTTTGCGGGTTGAACCTGCGGCGGATATATTCAGCAGGTCTTTTGCGTACTCCGGGCAGCAGGGTGTAAAAACCGACCACGAAAAACAGCAGGCAGTATGCTCCCGGCCTGCCCAGAATCCGGATCAGTCCGTAAAAAATATGATGGAAAAATGCGGGGGCCAGACTTCTGCTGGACCACTTTTTGTCGCGATTCATAAGGACCGCCCCGAACTACTGCGGTTTCATATCTAAAAACCGTTTAATGGTAAACGCCATAATATAGATCGTAATCCCTATAATTGCTGCAAATGACGGCCCTAATACCAGTGAACCCAAGACCCATTCGTAGAAGCGGTCCAGCGCTTCATAGCCCAGTGTCTGCAAGGATATTTCGGTCAGGAACTGGTTGTAGCGCATATAGTGCCCGACCTCGATACACAGAGCCGGGACCAGCGGCGGAATGCAGAGCTGGCTTACAGCAAGCCCGGTGATTTTGCTCAGCCTGAAAAAACCGCAAAGAAGAAGGATGGCAATGGAATGCATGGCTATGAGCGGCAAGGTTCCAAGCAGCATGCCCATGGCCCCGGCAATTGCCAGATTAAGCGGTGTTTCATCCTTGGAGAGCAGGATGCGCAGCGAACGCAGGGGGTGTATAGGTGTTATTTTCCCGTCTACATCCTTGTCGTACTGCCGGTGAGGCACGGGCATAAAGGAACGCATGGTCAGCTTTGTATTCAAAAGTGAAATGCGAACATTATCCTTGATTGCGTCAAAATGCGAAACCCGTTCGTCAGCTGAAGGGTAGTGCACTTCAATGGGCAGATCCTTCAGCTCGTATCCGGCCCATGCGGATTTAACCAGAATCTCCACTTCAAAGGCATAGCGGGGTTCGGACGTTTTTATTACGGAGAAAATTTCCAGCGGGTAGGCTCGGAATCCGCTCTGGACGTCGCTGAGTTTTGTTCCGGTCTGAACCCGTAGCCAGAAATTGGAAAAGCTGCGTCCGAACTTGGAGGCTCCGGGTACGTTTTGACCTTCGAAATTCCTGCTGCCTACGAAAATTGCTTCCGGGCTTTGCGTAATTGCTTCCAGAAAGATCGGGAGATCTTCAGGGAAATGCTGTCCATCGGCATCAATGGTTATGATGTGGGTCTTGCCCATCTCACGTGCCTTATTCGCGGCGGTAAGAATGGCCTGACCTTTGCCGAGGTTTTCATTGTGGCTGATCACGGTAAGGTCAAGGTCTCGGATTTTATCGGAACCGCCATCTGTGCTGCCGTCATCAACAATGAGCACTTCGCCGTAGTTCATGGCTCGTCTGGCCACATCGCGCAAGGTTGCACCGTGGTTGTATACGGGAATAACGATTAGCGGCTTAACCTGCATAAGCGGAATCTGCGGCTGACTTAGTAGATGTTTTATTTCCGGGCTGGTCATCAAATCTTATCAACTGGTCCCAGAGAATCCCCCGGAATCCAAATTTTTTCATAATGTTAATGCGTTGCTGGCCTTCGTCAGGCGGGAATAGTCGATCCCTGCGTTTCTTGAATCCTTCGGTCAGGGCCGCATTCATCTCATCTTTATCGAGCCGGGGGGAGAAGTAATAAAAAGGTTCAAGCAGCGATTGGTTGGGGCGGATTAAACCTTCTTTAACGGCTCTTGTAAAGAGCGGTGTTCCTTCATGCAGCCTTATGCCTGAAAAGGGGAAAACCACGCAGTTACGCAAAGAGTTAAGGTTCTCAATCCCTTCACGAACCGTATCCATGGTTTCGTCTGGTCCGCCGAATATTACAAAATGTGCACATGGAATACGTTGCTGCACACATTTATCATTAAATTCCATGACCTCGTCGAAAGTGAAACTTTTCCGCAACCCTTTAAGGGTTGTGTCGCTGGCAGCATCTGTGCCTACTTCCATGGCTTGCAGGCCGGAACGTTTGAGCAGGGCCAGTTCATCGTGTTCAATGGGACCGGGCTGGAAAAATCCGCACCAGCTGATTTTTATTTTCCGGCGTATAATCTCTTCGGCCACTTGCAGGTAATACCCTCCGCGGTCATTGAGTACGGAGTCAGTGAAGAAAATATTATCCGCACCGCAACTGCAGAGCATTTCAAGCTCGTCTGCAATATCGTTTACCGGACGGACCCGCATTCGATGTCCTTCTAGGTGAGGATAGGTGCAGTAGGCGCAGCAGTGTTCGCAGCCTCGTTTGGTCTGCACATTCATAACTCCGCTTTCCTTGAGGTAATAGCGCAGCAGCTGCGGTTCCCAGCGCGGAACCGGGATTTCGTGGCCGGGAATCCCTTTTTCCTTGCCGTAAATCTGTTTTGTTTCTTTGCCCTGCTCCAGCCGTGCAATCAGTTCGACCATTTTGCGCTCACCCTCGCCGACAACACCGTAGTCCGCTCCTGTGAAATTGAGGATTTCCTCCGGCAGCAGAGAGAATCCTGCGCCTCCGGCAATGACCGGAATTCCGGCCTCTTTCAACACATCCACAATGAGCTTTGCTTTGTGGATGAATTTGTTGGTGTGAGAGGTGAAGGAATCCACGTTATCCACATTGCGGATTGATATCCCGGCGTAATCCGGTCCTGCCTCAGCAAGCGCACCTCGCAGGTGATCAAGGGAGTTGCCCGTCGCAAGCATGTCATATTGAATGACCTTATGTCCGGCAGCATGCAAGGCTCCGGCAATAACCGACATGCCGATAGGATAAATCGGGTACGGCTCTACGTTGGTATTGCTTGAAACGAGAAAAACAATGGACATGGTGCGTCTAGAAATTCCTGTCTATGGGAGTGAGGATTCCGTTCTTCCATTTTTCGCAGAGTTCGGCAAAGAAGTCCGGTTGGAACATCATCAGTTCATTGTCTTGGACGAAGAGCTGGACAGTACAACCGGTAGTGGCTTTCTCCCCTGCAGCATCGCGGATGATGAATTCGTAATTCATGCGTGCAGCTTCGGTCCAATGCAGCAGGGTTTCAATGCTGAATGTTTCCCCGAAACGGAGCGGTTTGATGTAATCCACCTGCATTTTTTTGATCGGCGCGGCCACTTTGTAGCGGTAAAAATCCATATACCCAACACCGTACAAATCACCGAGTGCAGTGCGTCCGTCTTCAAAATAACTGGGGTAGCGCCCGTGCCAGACAATATTCATGGGGTCCACTTCTTCAAAACGGACTTTGCGTTCAACTATATGGCGCAACGGTTCTGGTGCGCCTTCGATTTTCGGAAAATATGATTTGCGACGCATTATATTGCCTCCGGTCCGAATATGAGCTGGTAGGTTGCTGCGGTTTCCCCTTCCACCGTAAGTGAACATATGGCGATATGGTTCAGTCCCTTGGCCTTGAGAGAAAAGTTGAGAATCAGCTTTTCCATTGGTTTGACAGGGCGCAGGAACTTGCAGCGGGTCACCGATTGCAGGGCTAACTTTTCCGCAGGGTATTCAAGTTCAAGGGCTTCCACTGAAGAGTTCTGTCCTAGCAGGGTCTGGATTACTCCGGGCAGGATGGGGTTGCCGGGGAAATGACCATCAAATCCCGGAAATGATTCCTTGAAAATATAAGAACGTTTGTAGCCGGATTCCGTTTTTTCAAGATCGCTGCAGCTGTTTGAAATATGTTCGTTCAGTTCCATGATGTTTAAAAATCCTTTGTCGATCCGGAATTAAGGAAAAGCTCAAGGGTGTATCTGCCCTGCGGATCGTTGAATATGGTATGGGCTGCAAATTCACGTTTGCCGATTATTTTTTTGCCTTTAGTAATGATATTTATCCCTTGGACAGCTGACTGCTCCGGGGCGAGAAACATTTCATAAATGCATTGCATTGATTCATCATAAAAATGCGGAATCATGCGCAGGAAAGGGGAGCTGAAGATTTTCTTTGATTCAAAACCTCCGGCATCGTCAGCTGTGATTTCTGCCACCAGCAGTTTCATGCCCATGTCGTTTAACATGACCACCCGTGCGTTTCGCTGTTCAGGCTTGAGTTGCAGCATGCCGCGCAAGGGCAACCGTTTATCCGCAATGGTAAGCACTCCTGAATGCTGCAGCATATAGGATGGTGAAACTGCGGTTGGCTTAGTAGTAACTGCGCTACGCGAGGAACAGCCGCCTAGCATTATGAAGAGCAGTAAAGGTAGCAGTAATTTGAATTTACGCATGCTTCTCCTCGTTCAGGCGCAACAGTTGCGGAAGTATAAAAATCGCGCAGCAGAGTGCCGCCGTGATCCCGATGGAAACCGTGGCCCCTAATGAATTGAGCGAGGGATGTTTGGCAAACACAAGAACCCCGAAGCCCGCCAAGGTGGTCAGTCCCGAGATTTTTACAGCTTTAATAGTCCACGCTGAGGGTGTTTTAATTTCCTGAAAAACCATGAAGATTCCGTAATCGGCTCCAAGTCCGATGACAAGCGGTAAGGCTACGATGTGGAAAATATTAAGTGGGATCTGCAAAACACCAAGCAGTCCAAAGGTTACAGTTACCCCGAAAATTGCCGGGAAAAGGGCCAGAATCGCCCGGCGGAGATTTCGGAATAATCCGAAAATGAGCAGTGCCACCATAATGCCAGAACAGCTGATGAATTTGATAATGTCCTGCTTCATTTCCTGTTCAAGGTTTGCTTTAAAGCGGGACTGCGAAACAAGGCGTACGCCTAGTTCCTTTTCTTTTTGTGTTGAATAGTATTTATTAACTTGCCCGTTGTCCGGGAGCAGAGTCATGACCAGTTTTTCATGTCCGTCATTGCTTGGGGGGACAAGTAAATCATAGATGAAACTAAGCGGTCCGGTACTGTAAATTTCTGCATCAAGGGCAGGAGCTGGCGCCGTGAGTCGTTCCATTGCCGGGGCAAATGCGCCGGATGCAAATCCCAGTTTCATACTGCTTTCCAAAACGTTTTGTTCTGTATTCTCTTTTCTTCCGTCCCAAAATGAAGTCCAGCGGTTTTCATTTTCGGTAATAGTTTCAGGGGAAGGGAGGGTATCGGCAATGCTGACCGCTTTAATGCTGCCCAGGTTTTTCTTGATGTCGGACCATGCTTTTTCATTTGTCTGCAACGCAGTTTCCATATCTTTTCCTGCGGCAAAAAGCATGGATTGGGCGTGCATCTGGCTCCAATTGTCCTGAAAATGTTTTTCCGTGCGGGAAAGTTCTTTTGGAATATAGCCCAGATTTTTCAGCTCCGTGTCAAAGTTGTTGCTCAATGCACCTGCAATTGAAATCGCAAATATGAGTCCTGTGCTCCAAAGTATGAGTTTTGTCTTTCCTTTAATTTGGAAAAGGGGCTTGTTCTTTCCTGCTTCAGGAAATGAATTGCAGAACCGGGGGACAAAGAGCAGGGCGTAAGCGCAGGCCGCAATTATTCCGGCAACAGAGAATATGGAAAGCTGCTTGATGCCCGGAATACCTGAGATATAAAGGGCAGCAAAGGAAGCGCACGAAGTCGCAGCACCGAAAAGAACCGGCTTGCTGATTTTGCGCATGGCTGCGGTTTTATCATCGGGATGCTCAGCCAAAGAGAAATAGGTGTGGACAGCAAAGTCTATGGAAATCCCCATGAGTACAGCACCGAATCCGATGACTATTGCGGACATATCATTACAGATAAATGCGCAGCAGCCCAGTCCGGCCATGATGGCAACTCCCGGAGCAATGAATACGCTAAGGGCTCCTTTGCTGCGGAATCCGAAGAAAAACAGCAGGATCAACGCGCCAAGGGAGATAATTGAAACAGTCAGGATATCTTTTTTGATGACCGAGGCATTGGCAGTTGTGTAGCAATGTCCGCTCAGCATTTCGATATAAATGTCAGTTTCTTTGAGATTGTTTTCCGCCAATGCTGCTTTTTTAATCTCCTTAAAACGGTCCAACAGCAGGATACCGTTTTTAGAATCAGTCATGGAAACATTGGTTTTCGCAATTAGCAGCAGTGCACTTTCTCCGGCGACAAAATATCTATTTTCGATCCTCTTGGTGCGAGGAAGGTTCTGCATGGATGCAATTTTGGGTAGATAGATGCTGCGTAAATTGAGCGGGTCAGCGGCGATAATACCTCGCATACCGATACCTGCCGGTGACAGAAGCAGTTTTTTTGCGTCGCTTAAGCTCTTGTTTATTGCAGCTTTGTCAGTGAGTTTCTGCAATGTATCCAGATCATTTTGTGTGGTCAGATTTGGTGCTTGCTTGAGCAGGTAGCCCATTATCTGCTGTGGGGTTGTTTCCAGTGAATTGCAATCCTCAAGCAGCGGAGAATTCATTCTGCCTGCCATGCTTTGGGCAACAGCACCGATCTTCTCTTCACTTAAAGATTTGCTGGAGATGGAAATGAGTATTTTTCCGGCTAAGGGAGCTTTTTGAAGCAACGCAAAATCGCGCTTGATATTTCCATTTTCTCCACTTGGGAGCATAGCTGAAATGTCTTCCGAAAAAGAAACCGATAGCAGCGGGATGGCGCAGAACAGGACGAAAAGAATAAGAAATAGTATGCTTTTTATTTGATATCTTCTGTTTTCTGCTGTGGAAGTATTCAACTTGCTGAAGAACATTTTTACTCTTTCAGGAAGATATCCTGATCCAGTTTTTGATTTAATAGCACGTTGCTAAAAATAATCTTTGTGTAATCCCCGCCCGGTTCATGCAGTTCAATGGACTTAAGGTGAGTCTCGTCGGGGGCAAAAAAAATGCGTATCAGATTTAAAAAATGTTTTGTTTTGCTTGATTTCGGGGTCAGTTCCATCACTGCCGGAGAATAATTTGTAACTTTGATGGAATAAAGGGATTGCAGCCACGGAATATCCATGGTTGTCCATGCCAGAATCTGTTCCGAAATGATCGCCATTTCCGGAGATGTCTCGGTATCGAATTGAGATGATTCTTTGCTTGCCCCGTCCCATTTCAATCCTTTTTGTCCCTTGAGCAGGAAGCCGGATACAAATGGTTCTGTGTACTCCCAGCGCAGGTTATCCGGACGGGCAAAACAGAACTTACCCTTGGCTTCCATGACATCTGCGAAAAGCGTGATATAGCTTTGCTGGGTAAAATCGCTGCTAATGGATTTAATGGATTGCGAACGTGCTTGCAGGTCATTTAGAAAATCAGACTGCCTGTCTGCGAAAGCATTGTGCGCTGAAATGATCAGCAGCAGAAAAGCGAGCAGAAGTGCTTTTTTTACAATTGCCATGAGGTCGCACTCGCACCGGATTTTTCCTGAGCAAATAGCTCTGCCATGGCTTCATCCTGCGGCACAAAGAGTTTTATTCTTCCTTCGGCCAAAGTCTTGCCTTCGCGGCTGATCGTCCCTTCTACCACTGCGAAGCCGTCAAAATCACCTACAGTCTGAACGCTGATTAACAGTTCATCACTTGTAAATTTTGCAGTGCCTTGGGGGTTAACCTGAAACTTCTGCACCCCGACAAGATATCCTTCTGGTACTGGATGCCCAAGGGATTTAAACCTGTAACCGCACACAGCGGCATATGTCTGGGCTACCAGTTCTATATAAAACGGTGCCAGCAAATTGCCGTCCTTTCCTTTGGAAATGGACTGTGTGGAAAGGTCGGCCAGTGCGGTTCCAGCTCCTTCTTCGACAGTAAGTACACTGTCCAAGAGCAGCATCTTTCCGCGATGGGGCAGCAGTTTTTCAGCCTGCATGGGAAGATTCATTAAAAAAACTCCGGAATTAATTGCGCCAGCAGAGCGGATCAGATGAGAGATAGTCACCGTTCAGATGATGGGCCATGCCACGGCAGCCGTAACACTCTGCACTTAAATCACATGTCTTGCATGGTCCGGTGATAGTCTGGCGGATATTGCGCAGATTATAGAATACGTCGCTCTGCGAAATGATATTTTCAAGTGAGTCAAACCGCAGGTTGCCTGCGGAAATATCCACACCCGGGCAGGGAATAACTTCCCCGGTGGTGGTAATGGTGCAGGAATAAAAATGCCGTTTGCAGGAAAATGCTGCTACCGGTGGTTTCGGTTCCCATTCTATGCCGAATTCTTCGCGGTCAATGCGTGAAAGTTCATTGAATAATTCACCGATTTGCTCCGGATTCAGAGCCAGTTCTATGTGATCCTTGGCTCTTCCCTGATCGGTAATGGTCTCAAAATAGGGAATGATTTTTTGGGTGCGCAGCCAGCGCCACATTTCCGGTATTTCAGTATAGTTCTGGCGGCAGATGATAGTCTGGGCGCCGATGGGGATATCCCCGTTACTGTATCCGGCTTCAAGGAGGTTGTTGAGTCCTCGGCGGATGGCTTTGTGAGCATCTTTCTTGCCGGCCAGCTGGTCCTGAATTTCCGGATCAAGGCTGTTGAATTTAATTACCGGCTGTACTCCCATGGAGTACAGTTCGGATGCGATTTCAGGGGTTATCCGGGTTCCGTTGCTGAAAAGCTCAATTTCCAGACCGAGTCCGTGGATATACTGGATCACATCCATAATGCGGGGGTAGAGCATGGGCTCTCCCCCGCCAAGGATAATTATCTTGCGCGCGCCGAGGTTCCGGCACTGGTCTACTGCGTCGGTGATCTCTTCGAAGTCCAGCTCATTATTTAGCTTTTCTCCGGAAGAGGCATAACAGTAGATGCAGCGCAGGTCACAGACTCTGCTTAGTTCAAGCTCAGCAGTGAGCAGTTGTTTATTTTGAAGGGTCTGTTCAATTTCAGCCTTGGTAAAAGGGCTGCCCCAGCAACGGTTTGAATTCATGTTTCCGGTATTCCGTTTAGTTCAGGCGACTAAGTTCGAGGTTAATGGAGCTGGCAAGATTTTTAATCCATGCATTGTAATTGCTATGGATCATGTTGCCTTTGTGCTTCAGGTTAGTGCTGTCTTTATAATTAATGCTGTAATTTTCCGGGGTGTAGGTAATGTCCACAATAGCTTGGTGGGAGCGAACATTCAGGGTTCCCACAAGATGTCCGGGAGCCACATCGCTCATCTGCCAGCCACGGTCATACCCACCTCTGATAATGGCATTTTTAACTTCATCCATGGTGTGGTTCTTTTCGCTGGTGTAGGCGATCGGAGCCAATTCAATGTTCTGGATAGGAGCGGTTCTGCAACCGCCGAGAAAAAGTGCGCAGGCAACAAGTACAAAAGCAACAATACGGAGATTTTTCATTTGTAACATCCTCATCTTGAAAGTTAAATTTGAGAAAATCGTTTTTTACGCTTCCTGATTCATTTCCTGAATGCAAGCAACCATAGTTGTTTTGACCGCTCGGCGCAATTCAATATGCGGATTTTGTGTGTTTAGAAAATGCTCCGGATAGATGGGGGAAAGTATTCTGCCACGTACCTTTGAGGGGCGGATTAGCATGTGCCCGCGGGGAAGCATATTATAAGTTCCGGTAATGCACAGGGGGACAATGGGCAGCCCGGTCTGCACTGCAAGGTGAAAGGGTCCGGAATGGAAACGGTTCAGATTGCCGTCCTTGCTGCGGGTTCCTTCCGGGAAAAACATGAGCGAGCTGTTTTGCTCTATAGCTTTTCCCGCCTGTTCAATAATCTCGTCAAGATTATCCGTTTCCACGTTTATGTAGCCGGCAAGTTTCATGTAAAATCCGTAAAATGGTATTTTAAACGGCCAGTTGCGCACAGCCATGCATATGTTGCGTTGTGGCTGGAAGGAAACCAGATAGGGATCAAAGAAAGATTCATGGTTGGCAATGATGATACATGGCTCGGGGAGTTTGTGTTGCTCCGGCCACTGGATATCAACGAACAGGGACATCAGCATTGAGCTGGTCCGCCCGTAGTACCAGATCATTTTGCGCAGGGTTTCCGGTTTTTCCCATTTCAGAATACGGGTAAAGAACAGGTAGCAGAGTGGGGAGATAATGACCCCGGTCAGGGTCCAGAGGATGATGCTCAGGTATATACCGGCGTTAATCCATATAAGTTTGAAAATTTGGGGCATCGGACAGAAAAGGGAATAGGAAAAAGCCGCTTGTATTAAGCGGCTTCGTCTTTTTTGCTCAGGATGAACTTGTGCAGGTCACCGAGAGTACGGATAGCCTTGAAGGCTTCGTCTTTTTTGATCTTGATCCCGAATTCCTGCTCCAGAACGATGACCATATCCACAGCATCAAGGCTGTCGAGGTCAAGGTCATCCTTGAAGACTGCTTCAGGGACCATTTCATCAAGCTCCAGCTCGAATTCTTCAGCAAGTGCGGAGTTGATTCTTTTTACGATTTCTTCATCTGTCATTAAGATCTCCTCAAAACCAGCGATGTATTTATACCGCCAAGGGCGAAATTATTTTTCAGCGCATATGTAATTGGTCTTTCCTGCAAATGCAAGGCGTTGTTTATTGCAGCACATTCCTCAGCAGGAGTCGTGAGATTTGCTGTAGGAATTATTGTGCTTTCCTGCATCATGCGCACTGTTGCGATGGTTTCAATGGCTCCGCTGGCAGCCATGGTATGACCAAGATGTCCTTTTAAACTGCTGACCGGCGGAGTGTTGCCGAACAGTTTCGCCACTGCTTGTGCCTCTGAAGCATCCCCCTGCAAGGTCCCGGTGGCATGGGCGTTCACATAGTCAATTTCAGATTCGGTAATTCCGGCATCTTTCAAAGCTTCTTTCATGCAGAGGTTGATAGCGTCCGCACTGGGGGAAGCCATGTTGCTGCTGTCACAAAGTGATGAAAAACCAGTGATTTCTGCCAGAATCTCAGCCCCGCGTGCTTTGGCATGTTCATAGCTTTCCAGCAGGAGCATTCCCGCTCCTTCGGAACAGACTATGCCGTTGCGGTCGGCGTCAAAGGGACGTGACGCGCTCGCGGGATCGTCTGCACCGGAAGTGGAAGCTGCTTCTATAATATCGAAGGTGCCTACGGTCAGGGGATGCAGTTCATCTGTGCCTCCGCAGAGCATAGCATCCTGCTTGCCGGTGGCAATGGCTTCCGCAGCCAATCCGATGTTCTGGCATCCTGTGGAACAGGCTGCTGAAGCCGCAATAACCCGTCCGCTGATTTCGAGAAACTGGGCAATGTTGGCAGCGGCACTATGGTTCATAATTTTGAAAAATTCAGTACTGCGGATTGCCTCAAGGGAATTTTCCGGCAGATAGAGCTTGAAAAATTGTTCAAGGGCCTGCGAACTCCCTGTGGTGGAGCCTACCGAAAGTCCGGTCCGGCCTCCGGTCAATGTGTCAGTGCCCAGTCCCGCCTGTTCAATGGCTTCAAGTGCAGCCAGCGCGGCGAAAATGGAAAGATTGGACATGGTCCGGCGGGCTTTGCGGGGAATAGCCTTGGTGTCAACTTCCGGGACCCGTCCGGCAATGCGCGGACGCAATCCTTTTACGTGTTCGAGTTCTTCCATATGGCTGATTCCGGAGCGACCTTCCACAAGTCCGTTCCAAAGAGCTTCCACTCCGCTGCCCAGTGGGGAAATTGCGCCCATTCCGGTTATAACTACGCGTTGTATATGCATTTCAGTTCCTCGTGAATCTTTTCGTGTCCATATATGAAACCGCAGGTCAAATAGGCGGAAACCACCGCACCCATGACTCCGGGGGCGATGATGGATTGTCCGGCCAGCAGCAGCCCCTTGATCTTGGTGGCCGGCAGGGGATTGTACTGCGAAACGGTATGAGCTGCACCGTACATGCTTCCGTATGGAGAGTGGCAGTAATCGCGTAAGCTCAGCGGTGTTGCTGCATCAATGAATTCGACCTGTCCGTTTAATTCCGGGCAGCGTGTAAATACCTGCTGCGCAAATTCCGCCATAAGTTCGGCTTTGAAATCAAGGTAGCCCTGCGGTCTGTTGCGTAGACTTGATTTCTGCCATTTGCCGAACTTATCAAAACTGCAGGGCATGATGGCTGTTACACTCTGCTTGCCGTCCCGCCCGAGGGTTTGTCCGGCGGAAAGGAAAATAGCGTTTTCTGACATACCGGTCCTGCCGGAAAGGACTTCGCTGTAATCAGATTCCGGCCACAGGTAGATGTTCCGGCCTTGCAATGCTTCCACCGGAGTTTCGGCTATCCCGAAAAGAATCAGCGCGGACACGGTCTCCAGCAATTCGCTGATCCTGCGTCTGAATACCGGGCGGAATACACCGTCTTCAACGCAGTTTAGCATGGACGCTGGATGAGCGGACCAGATGCAGATTTCGCCACGCAATTCGTTCCCGTCATCCAGCAGCAATCCTGTGAAATTTTTGTCTGCGTCGTGGTTGATGCGTACAGCCTTCTCTCCGCAGAAAATATCTACACCATGCTTTTTGAGTTGTTTCTGGTACGCGTCCACAAGAGCTTTTCCGCCGCCCTCTATGGTGTGTGATGACCGGAAATATGATCCGGCTACAAGGGCATGGGTGGAGAGCATGGCCTGCTCCGGCGGAGTGCCGTATAGCAGGGAGTGGCAGCAGAGCAGGTCCTTGAGATCTTGATTGTCAGTGATGGAATCGAGGTACTCAAGCAAAGATTCTGTTTCGTCATGTGCCAGAGAGTCCAGACTGAAATCCAGATCGAAATTCAGGAAGGCGGATGAGTCGAAAATAGTCCTGATCCGTTCCAGATATGTATCAATGGCAGTTTTTTCAGAAGGGAATGCCTGTTCCAGAGTCCGGCGGACCCGTTCATATCCATAAGGCAGACAGATCTGGGTATTCTTTTTTTCAAAGCGGAAGCAGTCGCAACCTTCTTCATTGAAGGGGATTTTGACCAGCTCATCGTTGATGCCCAGATGTCTGAAATATGTGTCGAGCGGGTCTCCGTCACCCATTCCGCCTATCAGGTGGATACCGGTTTCGAAATGCACGCCCTGCCTGCTGAATCCGCGTACTGTCGGTCCGGGCAGGGGAAAGGATTCCACCAGTGCGACTTTGTATCCCTGTCTAGCCAGCAGGAGGGCCGAAGTCATGCCCGAAATACCTGCCCCGACAACTATGTGGTTGTAAGCAGTCATTAGAATTCAAGCACAAGGCAGGAGTTGGTGCCGCCGAATCCTGCGGAATTAAGCAGGGCTTTTTGCGGGGGACGGTTCTCGGTTTCGGTAAGGATGTTCAGACAGGAAGTCTCGTCGTCGCCTTCGGTGAAATTGATGTTCGGCGCAGTGAATCCGTAGCGGTTCATGAGCGTTGTATAGACTATCTGACTGGCTCCGGACATCCAGAGCTCGTGTCCGGTCATGGATTTGGTTGAGGATATGCGTGGTGAAATATCCCCGAAAAGTGTGCGGATGTTGGCGGCTTCAGCTCCGTCTCCAGCCGGGGTGGCAGTGGCATGGGCGCAGATGTAGTCAATGTCGGCAGGAGTGAGTCCGGCCTGTTTGAGAGCCTTGGCTCCGGCTCTTGCAAGGCCGTTCCTGCCGGGAACTGAGATATGTTCTCCGTCTGATGAAAAACCGTATCCGCTGATTACGCCGAGAATTTCGGCTCCGCGTTTTTTTGCCAGATCGTAGCGTTCAAGCATGATGGCTGCTGCGCCGCCGCTGGGAACTAGGCCGTCCCGGTTTTTATCAAAGGGACGGCTGGCCTGTGCCGGGTTATCAGTGCGATTGGAGAATGCTCCAAGTCCGTCGAAACTGCACATGGACTGCCAGTTCAGTTCCTGTGCCCCTCCGCAGATGATCCGTTCCTGCTGTCCGGTTGCAATGAGGTTTAAGGCCTGACCAACGGCATGCCCGCCGCTGGAACAAGCAGAACTGATAGTCCATGCCGCTCCGCGGGTTTTGAAAAGGGTATTAAGGTTCATGGTCACACAGGAGGTCATGGAACGGAATACCGCGCCGCTTCCGATGAGTGAGGTTTCACCCCGCTCCTTAAGCAGCTCTACCTGATCAAGGGCGGCAATACAGCTGGAGTCACATCCGAAAATGAGTCCGCTTTCATCATTGTGCAGATCCTCTTCTGTGAGGCCGGATAGGGCGAGGGCCTGCTTGGCGGCAGCGTAGGCCTGCACCGCGAAGTCGGGCATGGTTTTGCGCTGTTTGCGGCCCAGCCATGTATTGGGTGTAAAATCTTTGATAACACCTGTCAGCGGGCTTTCAAAGCCGAGCTTGATCCGCTCCTCATCCACCTCAATGCCGGAACGCCCTTTTTTGAGGGCATCGGCGATGGTTTCAAGGTCTACACCCAGAACGGATATGGCTCCTATTCCTGTGATTGCCACTTTGTACAAAAGAAAAGCTCCCGGATACTTGGTCTGGCGTTCTTAAATTAAGTCCATAACGGACAAAGCCATATTTATTTTAAGATAAAAATAAATATATTATTATTTATTCATCTAATCCATATTGATGAATTTGATGATTGTAATACTAGGTATGAATGCCGCCGT
The DNA here is from genome assembly GCF_963666665.1 of Maridesulfovibrio sp. NCBI lineage: Bacteria > Pseudomonadati > Thermodesulfobacteriota > Desulfovibrionia > Desulfovibrionales > Desulfovibrionaceae > Maridesulfovibrio > Maridesulfovibrio sp. The sequence goes on along the minus strand of NZ_OY762999.1, from coordinate 2,847,931 downwards.
TAACCGCAATGGTCTGCCCGGTAATGTAGGAGGCCTTATCCGAACAGAGAAAGGATACAACTCCGGCAACTTCCTGCGGTGTTCCCAGTCTTTTCAGCGGGATCTGTTCTTTAATCTGGTCTACGGGCAGCTCGGCAACCATGTCGGTCTCGATAAATCCGGGAGTAACCGCATTGACCAGAATATTGCGTTTGGCAACTTCTACCGCCAGAGAACGGGTTGCCCCGATGAGCCCGGCCTTGGCTGCGGAGTAGTTGGTCTGTCCGGCAACTCCGGTTTCGCCGGAAGTGGAAGCGATATTGATGATTCGTCCGGTCCGTTTACGCAGCATGCGCGAAACAACCGGCTTGGTTACATTGAAAAATCCGCTCAGGTGTACTTGCAGAACTTTGTTCCAGTCGTCGGAAGACATCATCATCATGATTGAATCGCGCGCGAATCCGGCATTATTGACCACGATGTAAGGAACCTCTTCCTGCAAGAGCGGGGAAAGAGCGCTTTCAACAGCATCTTCATCGGTGACATCAAACTTAAGCATGGTGCATTTCCGGCCGGCCTCGCGGATGGCGCCAGCGGTTTTTTCCGCACCTTCATCATCACTGCGGTAGTTGAGCCAGATATCGTAGCCGTCTTCAGCCAGTTGCAGGGCGATAGCTGCGCCGATGCCTTTGCTGGCACCTGTAATTAAAGCAATTTGCGACATGTTTTGTCCGGGGAAAATTCGTTTAATGCAAAAAGGGGCTCAAGGCCCCTGTCTGCGGAATTGTCGGTTAAAATTAAATTGCGTCTTCTTCAGAAGTTCTGCCATCTTTGTAGCCCTTCTTGAACTCACCGGGCATTTCCTTAACTTCTTTGATGGTTTGACCTGTGGCTTTGCCGATTTTCGCACAGCCAAGGGAAGAAATCATAAGTGCTGCAATGATCAGTGCAGCGGCAATTCTGGTGATCATATCTCCTCCAGCTTTTATTTTTTGTTGTGAATAACTACTCCAGTCTTTTCTAAAAAGTCAATTCCGCTCAACGTATCAGGCAGCCTGTCAGGGTTTCCAGTCTGTTACGTCCCTTTTGTTTGGCTTCATAGAGCGCTGAATCGGCGCATTCGATCAAACGGGTCGGGGTGGTCAGGCGGCCGTCGTTGCTGGCTAGCCCTATACTGATAGTCATACTGTGTTTTTTGCCGTCATATTCAAAGGGCGTGGATTCAACTGCACGTAGGAGTCTATCACCGATTGCGGATGCTGTTTTCTGGTCCGTCCCCGGTAGAAGCAGGGCGAATTCATCTCCTCCCAGACGGGCCAGCAGGTCTTTGCGTCTCAACAGGGATTCGCAGATGTTCGCCAGATGCCGCAGCCCTTGGTCTCCGGCCTGATGTCCGTACTGATCGTTAAGCTCTTTAAAGTGGTCAACATCAAAAAAGAGCACCGAGGAGGTAATACCCTCACTGCTGGAGTGGTCAATAGATTCCTGAAGGCGATGTTCAAATAGACGGCGGTTGGCTACTCCGGTGAGCGGATCAGTAATCGCTTCTTCGCGTAAGCGTTCTTCTTCGCGTTTTCGCTTGCGTATATCGATCAGTATCCCGGCCAGCTGTTCCGGATTGCCGTTTTTGCCGCTACGGATGTTACCTATCAGTTCGACCCAGCGCAGGTCACCGCAATCAGTGAACAGGCGCATATCAAAGCGGAATATCTTTTTGCGGTCTCCTTTGAGATATCTCCTCGCTGCTGAAATAAGCGGGCGGCGGTCGTCCGGATGAATCAAGTGCAGGGCTTTATGCAGTGAAAATCGGATGTTGTCGGTAGGCACAGGGACCGAATGCAGAAGTTCCGGTGAGCACCAGACCTGTCCGGTCTTGAAATCAAATTCCCAGACACTGCTGTCAGTTAATTGCTTGAGAATACTGAATTGCCTGCGCTTGGCGCTGAGGCGGTCACGGAGTACCGCATTTGAAATAAGATATCCGGCGGTCTTGAGCAGGGCGATTTCTACATCCGACCAGTCGTAGTTTCGTTCACAATCGTCAAAGCCTAAAGTGCCCCACCAGCGATCTTCAACCATGACCGGGATGGTCAGCATTGATTTGATCTTCTGGACTTCAAGAGTGTCTTTGAGCCAGCCCGGTTCAAGTTGGTCGACGACCATTTTCTGCCATTCCCCGCGCAATCTGCTCTGGATGGTTTCCCGGTATTCAGGGCGGTTGATCTTGTTGGTGAACATACTGAACATGGGCATGCCCAGTTGTTTGAAGCGGGGGGCGGCAGCCCATTCAAAAGTGTAGTTCTGGGTAATATGAGTGTCGGTGACTTCAATGGTCCGGAAAATCCAGACCCGGCTCACACCTGTTACCCGTCCAAGCGCAGCCAGAAGATCGTTGACTCCCTCCGGCCAGCCTTTACCGGATGTGAGTTCTTCCGCACTCCGGGCAATGGCAGAGAGCACTGCAGCATTGGACCCCTCTTCATAAGAGTTGCCAAGGTTTTTGAAATTCCCCGTAGTTATACCCATAAGATGTCGTATTTCATGTATAAGTTGGGTTCGTCAACCTGTGGATCAGGATGTTTTATTCTGTTGAAGTGCTTTCATGATCACTTCATAGAGCTCTTCTTTGTCCACCGGTTTGGCAATATAGTCGTTCATACCCTGTTTGATGAATTGTTCCCGGTCACCATGCATGGCGTAAGCGGTAATGGCAATAATCGGGATGCGCTTGTTGTGCGCTCCGGCTTCACCTCTTCTGATGGCTTTTGTAGCCTCAATACCGTTCATGACCGGCATTTGCACATCCATAAGGACAAGATTGAAATCTTCATAGAATAATTTGTCCAGTAATTGCTGACCGTCGGTTACCGTGTCTACAGTGAATCCCTGCTGTTCAAGATATTGCTTGGTGTAGAGCCGGTTTATTTTTTCATCTTCAGCTATGAGGATACGGTAGTTGCCGAATGAGGTCGTTGTTTCCGGTTCAGTTTCATAATGTTCGCGATCAAAAGTTTTTCGGTCAGGTATAGTAAACGGAATGGACAGGTAAAATGTGGTTCCTTCGCCGACAGTGCTTTCCACGGCGATAGTGCCGCCCATAAGCTCGGTCAGCCGTTTGCATATGGATAACCCCAGTCCTGCGCCTTGGTATTGGCGCGTATATCCTTCGCTGGCTTGGGTAAAAGATTGAAAAAGCTGGTTCATTTTGTCTTCGGCAATTCCTACCCCGGTGTCTTCAACCGTAAACAGAATCTGACGGTCATCGCGGGTGTTGCGGGGTAAAGGATGTGCTGCGATTGCGACATGGCCTTCATGGGTGAATTTTAAGGCATTGCCGACAATGTTGGTCAGGACCTGTTGTAAACGGGCCGGATCTCCAACGACGTATTCGGGGAGTTCCGCCGGCAGGCTGAGCTCCAGTTTGACACCCGAATGCCGTGATGTGATTTCGAAAAGTTCAAAGACGTGTTTCAATTCATCAGCAGGGTTGAATTCATTATTATGGAGGTCCAGTTTGCCTGCTTCAACCCGGGCCAGATCGAGAATATCCGACAGCACATTGTTCAGCCGTTTGGATGCCTGCATTGCCGCATTGATATATTCTTCCTGCTTGGGCGTCCGGGTCTCCGATTCCATAAGTTGCAGCATGCCCATTATCCCGTTCAGCGGGGTGCGTATTTCATGGCTCATATTGGCCAGAAATTCGGATTTGGTCCTGCTGGCTGCTTCAGCTTTTGCTTTTTCCTGCTCTACCCGTTCAAGGGCATTTTTCAGTTCAGTAACATCGCGGACAATTCCTTCAACCCTTATAGGGTTTCCCTCTTCATCGTAAAAGGGAACATTGCTTTGCTGCAGCCATTTTGTTTTACCGTAACGGTCTATGATCTGGTATTCCACAAGGGGGGCCATTTTTCCATGAGCCATGTCCATCCATTGCTGATGCATGAACTCCTGCCATTCCGGGTGGACCATATCAAAGAAAAACTGTGAGTCGGCGTAAAAAGTACCCGGGGGATATCCGGTGACATCCAGACAGGCCGGGCTGACATATTTGAAAGATTTATCGGGTACTGAAAAATAATAGATGAGATCCTTGGTGTTCTCCGCCATGATTTTAAAGCGGGCTTCAGTTTTAGCCAGTTCTTCTTCAACTCTTTTGCGTTCGGAGATGTCTTCGAGGGTGGCGATAACCTCGGTGGGATTTTTCCCTTTTTCAATCGGGTTGAATACGGCGCGGATATAGGTGGTTTTATTCCCGGTAACGGAGGTATAGAGATCTTCGTATTCAGACGTGTCTCCTTCAACAGCCTGCTTCACAGCGGCACTCATCTTAAGAGTGGTTCTCTCTATCGTGTTGAACCCGATAAGCTTTTCCCTGCTTGATCCCATCAAGTCTATGAATTTTTGATTGCAGTCTATAATGGTTCCGGTTTCATCAAAGCGGATCATTGCCAGCGGAGAAAATTCAAAAATCAACCTGTAGTGATCTATATCCTTTTGTCTTTCCTTGGTTCTCATCTATTCTCCGGAAATATATTATTAAACTTTTCGATATGAAAACTAAGAAACAATACAAGAAAATTAATCTATTGTGAATGAGTTGGGTGTTTTTTATAAAAGCTTACAGGCTCAGGTTTTAAAATTAATGATTGTAATTGAAACAGTTGCTTAAGGGCTGTATAAATCATGTAATAATATCTTTCACATATTCGTTTTAGCCTTTCTGGAGTAATGTATGACAAAAAAATGTATTCTGGTAGCCATGCTCGGTGCTGCGATAATGTTTCTAGTTCTTTGGATGACTGGTTCTTTTGAGTCCGGAATAATTGAACAGGGACGTGTTGTATCTCTCCGCAGGTTAGAAGTTCCGGCCGGTATTGCTGTTGCAGAATTAGCAGATGCTCCTGTCGTGTATGAAGCAGTCGGAACCGTCCGGCCTGAAACTGAAGCTTCCATTGAAGCACAGGTAACCGGCAAAGTGCTTAATGTCATGGTTCGTTCCGGTCAGAAGGTCCGCAAAGGCGATAAGCTCATTGTGATGGATGCCCGCGAGTTCAAGACTCGGCTTGAGAGTGCACAGCAAGGACTTATATCCGCAGAAGCCGCCGAACGTCAGGCCCGCGAAGCCATTAATGCGGCTAAGGCTGAATCAGGCACAGCCACTGCTACATGGAAGCGGATGAAGAAACTTTTTGCGGGTAAGGTTGCAACTCAGGATGAGCTTGACCGCGTGGAAGCAGCTTACCTTAAGGCCAGAGCTGCGCTGGCGCAGGCCGAGGACGGTCTGGACGTTGCCTCTGCAGGAGTGCTGCAGGCCCGTAAGGGAGTTGAAGCAGCCCGTATCAATCTTGATTATACAACTATTACCGCACCTGCAGATGGTGAAGTAGCCAAACGGATGGTTGAACCCGGAGATCTTGCTTTTCCCGGCAAGCCGCTCATGCTGATCCAGACCGGAGGAACATTACGTCTGGAAGCCCTTGTGCGTGAAGGTGTCATCGGACAGGTGCGCATCGGCCAGAAACTGGAAGTGGATATTCAGGCCCTGGGCGAGAAAGGAAAGGCGATAGTTGAGGAAGTTGTACCTTCCGCTGATCCTTTGACCCGTACCTTTTTGGTAAAAGTAGGATTGGAGCCGTTACCCGGACTTTATCCCGGAATGTTCGGACGTTTGCTTATACCTGTAGGGAAAAAACAGACTGTTTTCATCCCGGCAAGAGCAGTGTCCCGTGTAGGGCAGCTTGAGACTGTGCTGGTTAAAATCGGTGAAGCATGGGAGCCGGTCTACGTTCGCAGCGGTGCGAGATACGGAGATAGGCTGGAGATACTTTCGGGTCTGAGCGGTAATGAAACAGTGGGCTTTGAGCTTTCCGCCACCGGAGGGCAGCAATAATGTCTGCTCCATTGAATCCTGAACAGGCTCAAGGGCTGATTGCTTCGGCAGTCCGCTTCTTCCTTCATTCCAAACTGACAGTGGTGCTGGTCATCGGAGCTCTCTTGCTCGGTATTGCTGCTGTTCAGCTTACCCCGCGTGAGGAAGAACCGCAGATAGTGGTGCCCATGGCCGATATCATGGTGCAGGTTCCCGGCGCGGGGGTGGAAGAGGTTGAAAAGCTGATCACCACACCATTGGAACGTATCCTCTGGCAGATTGACGGTGTGGAATATGTTTATTCAGTTTCCCATCGGGATTCGTCCATGGTTACAGTTCGCTTCTACGTGGGCGAGGACCGTGAGGAGTCCTTGATAAAACTTCATAACGCCATTGCCAAGAATGCGGATATGGCTCCGGGAATTGCTGCCGGATGGGTTATCAAGCCTGTTGAAATTGATGACGTTCCCATCGTTGCCCTGACCCTTTATCCGGCTGAGGGCCGCGAAGATATTTCCGATTTTGAATTACGCAGGGTGGCTGAGGAGCTTGCTTCCAGGCTGGCAGAGGTGGAGAACCTTTCCCGCGTTTCCCTTGTTTCCGGGCGTTCCCGTGAGGTGCGGGTGGAATTGCTGCCCGAACGCATGGCCGGATTCAATGTTTCTCCGCTGGAAATAGCCGGAGCACTTCAAGGGGCGGATCAGTCCGCTGTTGCCGGGTCTGTGCTTTCCGGTAACCGCGAGATCGTTGTTTCCGCCAACTCCTTTTTGGAAGACGCTGCTGATGTGCGTAATCTTGTGGTCGGGGTGTTTAACTCCCGCCCGGTATATCTGCGCGATGTGGCAGAGGTCTTTGACGGTCCGCAAGAGGCAGACTCCTATTCGCGGATCGGTTTTTCCCGCATGTATTTGACCCGGACCGGACAGGACCCGGAGCATGGTTCCCGTCCGGCGGTTACCATCGCCTTTTCCAAGAAAAAAGGGACCAACGCGGTCAAGGTTGCCGAGGCTGTGCTGGAACGTATGGAACAGCTTAAGCAAGCCATCCTTCCTGCCGGGATCGAAGTGCAGGTGACCCGCGATTACGGCAAGACTGCCGATGCCAAAGTAGATGAATTACTCGGCTCACTGGGATTTGCGGTGGTTACCGTGGTTATCCTGCTGGCTTTTACCCTTGGCTGGCGCGAGGCTGCGGTTGTGGCCCTTGCTGTACCGATCAGTTTTTCGCTGGCCCTATTTGTCAACTATATGCTCGGTTACACCATCAACCGGGTAACTCTTTTCGCGCTTATTCTTTCCCTTGGGCTGGTGGTGGATGATCCGATCACCAATGTAGATAATATTCAGCGGCATATCCTCATGAAAAAGAAGAAGCCTTCCGAGGCGACTCTTGCTGCTGTCTCTGAGGTTTTGCCGCCGGTGATTATGTCCACGCTGGCGATTATTGTTTCATTTGTTCCGCTTTTTTTCATTACCGGGATGATGGGACCCTATATGGCTCCCATGGCTGCCAATGTCCCACTGACCGTGACTTTTTCCACAGTCTGCGCCCTGACTATTGTGCCTTGGATGGCTTTTCGCCTGCTTAAGGATTTGCAACCAAAGGCTGTTGCAAAATCTTCCGGGCCGGGACGCATCGAGTTTGGGTATACGCGGATAATCACGCCTTTTTTGGAGTCCCGCGTCCGTCGTTGGATGCTGGTGGGGGGTCTCGCAGTCGGTCTGGTCTTTTCCATGGCTTTGGCAGGAATGAGGTTGGTACCGCTTAAGATGTTGCCTTTTGACAACAAGAATGAATTTCAGATTGTTATCGACATGGATGAGGGTACGCCTCTTGAACAGACAGATCGGGTGGTCCGCGAGATGGAGCAGGTTCTTAAATCCGTGCCTGAAGTGACCAATTTCGTGACCTATGCCGGAGAGCCTTCACCTATGGATTTTAACGGTCTGGTCCGTCATTATTATTGGCGCGAGGGCGGACATATGGCTGATATACGGGTTAATCTTGCTGACAAGACTCAGCGAGAAGAGCAAAGCCATGCCATTGTGCTCCGTTTACGCAATGAATTGGAGCAGGTTGCTGCACATAACAATGCCAATATCAAGATTGTGGAATCTCCGCCCGGACCTCCGGTAATCTCCACTATCACTACAGAGGTATATGGGGCCGAGGACCGTCCTTATTCAGCCCTTATCGAAGGTGCACAGCAGATTGCAGATACCATGAAGCAGGAGTCCGGAGTGGTGGACATCGACACTTCCACCGAAGCGGATCAGGGCATGGTTGATTTTGTGCTCGATAAGGAAAAAGCTGCCCTGCATGGCGTTAGCGCCCGTGATGTAGTCAGCACCTTGCAGATGGCCTTGTCCGGCATGGTTCCGGCTAACATTCATGAACAGGGTGAACGAAATCCGCTTCCGGTGCGGCTTATCCTGCCGCTGCTGCGGCGGGCGGATGTTTCTTCCCTTGAACAGCTCAAGGTGCGCACTTTCGACGGTAAGAGTGTGCCGCTGGCAGAGCTTGGAAGGCTGGTAAGAATCAGCCGTGAGCAGCCTGTTTATCATAAGAACCTTAAGCGCGTGGTCTACGTATTTGCGGAAATGGCCGGACGCGCACCGGGGGAAGCCATTCTTGATATGCAGGGCAAGCTTGCCAAAGACCCGCTGCCTCCGTTCATCTGGTCTGATTGGGCCGGAGAGGGAGAGTGGCAGATTACCTTGGATGTTTTCCGCGACCTCGGTCTTGCGTTCGGTGCGGCCCTGCTGGGCATCTACATCCTGCTCATTGTGGAAACCGGGTCATTCGGGATGCCGCTCCTGATTATGTCTGCCATTCCGCTGACTTTGCTGGGTATCATGCCCGGATTCTGGCTGCTTAACCTGATCAGTGCCGGAACCGTTCAAGGATTAGTGGGTGAGGCTTTTGCCGATCCGGTATTCTTCACAGCCACAGGAATGATCGGCATGATCGCGCTGGGCGGAATCGTTATCCGTAATTCTCTGGTGCTTATCGATTTTATCCGCCAGTCCGTTGCGCAGGGTATGGAATTGAAGGAAGCAATCATCAAGTCTGGTTCGGTTCGTCTCAGGCCTATTGCCCTGACTGCGGCTACCACCGCCCTTGGAGCATGGCCCATCACCCTTGACCCGATCTTTTCCGGTCTGGCTTGGGCGTTGATTTTTGGGCTGTTTGCTTCAACCCTGTTTACGCTGTTGGTCATTCCGGTGGGATATTATGTTTTTGAGAAAGAAAATAAGTAAGATTGACTTACATCATATAAATCCTACTTTCTTTGTGTGAAATGTAAGCCGTAGCGGTTGAGAAATTCAACCTGAATCCCAAACCCGACCTTTACATGGAGGTTGATATGGCTGACTTGGAACTCAAGAATCTTAAGGATGTAACCATAAAGAATATTGACCATAACAAGGTGCTGAACCTGACCGATCTGGTTGTTTATCAGGATGGGCAGGTGGTCAGCAGAACCCTTTCACAGGTTAAGCAGATTTCCCTGACTTTGTTTGCTTTTGATGCCGGTGAAGGACTCAGCACTCACAGTGCACCGGGAGATGCCATGGTGCAGATACTGGATGGAGTGGCCCAAGTGACCATCGGCGATGAAGTGTTTAATGTAGCGGCTGGCGAATCTATCATAATGCCTGCAAATGTTCCCCACGGTCTTGAGGCCCGGGAGCGGTTCAAGATGCTGCTGACCTTGATTAAGCAGTAAGATATATGAATGAAGTAGAAAGCCCGGTTTTTCGGGCTTTCTTTTTTATTGTGTTTTACAGCAATCGCAACTGCCTTCCGGCAGGGTGATAATAAATTTTGTCCCTTTGCCTAGGGTGCTTTTTACTTCCATCCGTCCTTTATGCTGCTCTGTGATGATAAAATAAGATATCGATAATCCCAGTCCTGTCCCTTTGCCGACATCTTTGGATGTGTAGAAGGGTTCGAACACTTTTTTCAGTTTGTCTTGCGGAATACCGGGACCGTTGTCTTCCACCTCAATGAAGACCAAATGCTTGCCGTTTTTTACCCGCAGTTGCAGTTGCGGGAAATCCCCTTGCGGGTATTTCTTTTCTGCCATGGCTTCACATGCATTCTTCATCAGATTCATAAGTACCTGCTGTATCTCACTTTGGATGCAGCATATAGATAATGGTTGTTGTGGATAATCCTTGGAGATTTCTATTTGATTGAATTTGGTGTTGCTGCTGAAGCTGAAATCAGATCTGATCAGATCAATGCTTTCATCTATCAATGCCGAGATTTGGCAGGTGTGCATTCTTTTAGAACCACCACGGCTGAAATTAAGCATGCTTGAAACAATTTGAGATGCACGATTCCCGGCATCAGAAATTGAACTAATCATACGCAGGATATCCCTTTTGCGCATGTATTCCCGCATGGAATCCAAGTCCGCATTGCATTCCTTGGCAATATGCAGATTTCGCGGGGTGTCATTGAATATACGGTTGGTGATGTTTTGGCATGCACCAAGTATAGCCGAGAGCGGATTGTTTATTTCGTGGGCAATTCCTGCAGCCATACCTCCAAGTGAACTCATTTTCTCGTTCTGGACCATCAGTTCCAGTGTCTGAATTCTATGGGTAATGTCTCGCGCTACAGCTAAACATAATTTTTTCCCATCCTCCTCAAACATGCAGCCGACCACTTCTACCGGAAAAATAGAGCCGTCTTTGCGTTTGTGTCTGGTTTCCAGTTTCAGATGTTGATCCAGATTAATTTGGATCACCTGTTTTACCCATTGTTTAAGATCGAGATCAGGGTCTATCTGATCAAGGTACATTCCTATTAGTTCTTCGCGGCAGTAGCCAAGAGAGTTCATAGCCTGCTTATTTATATCTATGATCTTACCTTCAGAATTGAGAAGGAAGAATGGGTCGGCAATATTGTCGAGTAGCCTTCTATAGTTCTGTTGGCTCTTCTGCATGGATCGATCATATTTTTCAATCAGAAAATATATTATTGCAGTGCTGATCAGGACATAAAACCAGCCTTTGAAAGTTTGTATCTGGTTAATCAATTCCGTATCTCGCACAAAAAAGGTCAGAAGTTTATCCGAGAATAAAATCCAGAAAAAACCAAATAGGGCATACATAGCAGCGATAAGCAGGGCAATGTGTGGACGTTTAACTCTATATTTACTCATCAGATCCTGTCCGGTATGTTTAAAAATAAGACCAAGCACTAATGTTGCTGGTCTACTATACCATGCCGTGACTGGTGAGTACAGAATTGAACAGGTCTATGACTTCAGACTTTACCCCCCTTCCTGCGATAATCACTGGAAGGGGGATTGTCGATTTATACATTCACTCCTTTCATGCCTTCATCTGTATAGCGGTTTCCTTGGACCTTGCTGGTATTGAGGATTGTTTCAATGGCCGCAAGGTCGTCATTACTCAGGTTAACCTGTGTCGCCCCGATGTTGGAATCAAGGTTTTTAATTTTTGTAGTTCCGGGAATGGGGATGATATTCTCTGCCTGCGCGCAGACCCAGGCCAGTGAGAGCTGGGCCAGTGTGCAGCCTTTTTCTTCTGCAATCAGGGCAAGGGCATCGGCGATGGTTTTGTTGCTGTCATATGCTTCACCTTGAAATCGGGGCAGCATGTTTCTGAAGTCCGTTTTGTCTTCTGAGGGCTTCCAGTTGCTGAGCAGGCCCCGGCAGATGGGGCTGTAGGGAACAAAGCTGATTCCAAGTTCGCGGGTCAGGGCCAGTATTTCAGTTTCCGGGTCGCGGGTAAGCATGGAGTATTCCGATTGCAGGGCCGAAAGCGGGTGGACTGCATGGGCACGGCGCAGGGTTTCTGCTGAAGCTTCAGATATACCGATGGCTTTGATCTTACCTTCTTCCACGAGTCTGGACATTTCTCCGATTGTATCTTCAATGGAAGTTTCCTTGTCCACGCGGTGGATGTAGTAGAGGTCAATATAATCAGTTCCCAGACGGCGCAGGCTTTCGTGACATGATTTACGGATATATTCGGGCTTGCCGCTGATTGTTCTGGCGTATTCGCCGTTCTCACGCACAATACCGAATTTAGTGGCAATCACCGCTTCGTCTCGGCGTCCTTGCAGGGCTTTTGCGAGCAGTTTTTCATTATGTCCTCCGCCATACATGTCTGCGGTATCAAAGAAATTAACTCCCTGATCAAGGGCGTGTTGGATTAATTCGCAGCCCTGTTTTTCAGACGCAGGCTGGCCGTAAAATTCGCTCAGCCCCATGCATCCGAGGCCGATGGGTGAAATTTTGATGTCGCTGTTGCCGAGTGTTTTCATGTTCATTTCTACAGACATAATTATCTCCGGTTATTTGGTGTTGGTGGATGAGTGATAATTATGCCCAGGTAATAAATATGTCGAATATATCTTTTGAGTCAGAGTAATATCTGTTAGATATTACTGATGGAAACACGACAGCTTAAATATTTTCTGGCGGTGGCAGAAGAACTGCATTTCGGGAGGGCTGCCAAGCGGCTGTTTATTTCACAGCCTCCATTGAGTCAGCAGATCAAGAAGTTTGAGGATGAACTCGGGGTCAAACTCTTCCAGCGTAACAAACGTTCAGTTGCTTTAACTGCTGCTGGAGTTTCATTGCTTCGGGATGTCCCCGGAATCTTGCGGGCCATTGATCGGGCTAATGCTAATCTGCTTGATGCCGCAACCGGGCAGGGCGGTCAATTTACTCTGGGGTATATCGGGCCTGCCCTTGAGACTCCTCTGGCTGATATCATTCGTGAATATAAAGGACAGTATCCCGCCGTACGGCTGGATTTGCGGGAGATGTTCACCAACGATCAGCTCAAGGCCGTGCGCAGCGGTGATATTGATGCCGGGATTGTCCGCTTGTTTCGGCATGATGTTTCAGATCTGGATTGCGAGTTGTTTCACCGTGAATCATATGCCTTGGTTGTGCCGGAGGATCATTACCTTGCTGAAAGTGCAGTGGTGGATGTCTCGGAGTTGGCCGGCGAACAGTTCATTTTCTTTCCGCGTGAAAGCCATCCCCGCTTATATGACGAATGGATGAGAGTCTTTTCGGAAGCCGGATTTGTCCCTGATGTAGTTCAAGAGGCAACCCGCAAGAGTGCGACAGTTGCTCTTGTTGCAGCAAATATGGGAATCGGCATTGTGCCGGAAAGTATGGCTCGTATAAAGCCGCAGGGGGTTGTGTTTAAAAGGTTGAGCGGAGATTTTCCGGTAATTGAGATGTACTTGATTCATAGAAGTACAAACGGTTTTCCGGCAGTAGATAATTTTATAGCCGCTGTCCGGCAGAATTTGGCTTAACAAAAGCAGGATAAAAATTGAGAGTGATATTTGCCTTCAGGCTTTGCACTGTAATTATGAGAGGTATAAATTGTACTCTCACAGTGAAAACATAGGAGGTCGTTATGGCTCTTGGAAGAATAGTGATTTTTGCAGCCGGTGCCACTGCCGGAATTTTGGCCGGATATGCTTTAAAGTCTGAAAAAGTCCGTCCGGCGGCAGTCTGTACTGTCAAAGCGGGATTGAAGGCTAAGGATTGGACCGTCAAGCAGTATGAAGGCATCAAGGATGATGTGAAATCGCTGGTTGAACAGGCCCGTGAAAAAGGAAGTGCCGCAAGTAACTTACGGCCTTAGGTACTTATTAATATTAAGACCTGCTTTTTGTTAAAAGCAGGTCTTTTTATTTGTCTGGGAGAACAAAATTAACGTGAAAGTATTTTTTATTGATCCGTTCGGCAATACGTATGCCCAACTCTTTGTTGAATCCCATGATTACAGCCGTTTTTGACGGGATATCTGACGGTCCTATGATGGGTAAGCCCATGTGTGTCTGACTCTGTTTGGATGGGTCTTCATCTACGAAAAAGGCTGCATTTTTAAGCGCCGCTGCCAGCCATGTCCCGGCAATTGCTGTGCCGAAAATTCCCACTTGCTGTTTCGCGCAGGACCGCTTTGCTTTGCTGACCAGTTGCTCCAGCCAGCTTAGTGATTCGGTCATGCTATGTAGGTTTTTCTTAACTTGTGCATGAGTGTGCAGCCGGGGACCTTTGCGGGCGATAATGCCTATTTCTTTTGCCAGCCATGGATCGGTTTGTCCGGTAATTCCCAGTCCTGCCTGTGTTGCCAGAAATTGCAGCGTGTCCGGGGTAAAATGGGAGCAATGATCACAGACCATGAGATCAAAAGGATTGTCCGCAAAAGATGAAGTGTGGATTATGATATGACCACCCTCACGGAGCAATCCGGTAAGTTCTTTGAGCGTGCCCAGCGGATCGGTCAGGTGCTCAATGACGTAGGTCATAGTGATCAGATCAAATTTGCGGTCGATATTTACTAAGGGTCCTGAATAGAATCCCTGAACTCCGGGAATATGAAGTATCTCTTCGCGCTGCGCCGATTGTTCGTGTCCGTACAATTCCCATTCGGGGCGGCGCAGGTGAAATTGCTGCAAGAGACTTCCGTTGCCGCAGCCTACATCCAGCAGAGCTCCTTCTTCAGGGAGAGAAAGAGCGGCAATGATGTGGTTCAGCAGAATTCCGCTGCGTGGGGTCCCTTCGCCTTTTTCATCAAAGATGAGTGGCTCGTTGCCCGCGCTTAAGGGGTACATTTCATACCCGGAATATATTTCACTGATGTCCTTGAACCACTGTGCAGAAAGTTTTTTCTGGGGGTGTCCGCACGTTTTGCAGAGCATGAATTCTCCTGAACGCGGCCAAGGCTTACAGTCAGAGGTTATGCCGGGAAAATTCTTAAATTGATCAAAGTGGTGCAGGTCGCTGCCACCGCAGAGCAGGCAGCGGGGTTGTATCAACTTTTCAATAACCTGCTTTGGAGCGGGAAACTTGAATTTGATCATTTCTTCAGTCGTGTTTGAATCAAGCCCGCAATGTGGCGGGCAGGAGTCAAGGAATCCTTTGCAGTTGGCAGGCCTGATGAGTTCGGAATTGAAGCCTGATTGTTCACAGAGCATTCGTCCGAAGTCAAGATAGCTGATTTCTTGCGGGCCGGAGCAATGAAAAATACCGTTGCCGTCCTTTTTCATGATTTCACAGCAGGCAAAGGCCGCATCTTCAAAAAGTACTGGGGCAATGCTCAGGTCCTTGAATGGAGTGATTTCGTGTCCGTTAGCGAGCTTTTCCAGCCAATCGGAAATGAGCGGTGTATTGTGGTCCAGAAGCTTCGTCAGACGCACTATGGCTGTCCGGGTCGGGTATTGACGTAGGAAGTCTTCAACTTCTTTTTTCTGATGGCCATATTTCGTATTGGGGCAGGTGGGAGTGTCAGGTTTTGGAAATGGTGTCTGCCCGTCAAAGACAGCTGTGCTGGAAGGAAATAGAATTTTAGTTCCGCGATTAAGCAGAAAGCGGCAAAGCTTAATTGTGCGATCCACGTTTACCAAGCGTGATTCTGGATTCTCTGCACATTCTTTGTAACCGGAGATTCCGGCAGCCAGTACCGCCCAATCCGTTTCAGGAAGACTAGTGAACTTTAGTTCATCTTTTAAATCTAACGGAATTAATTGCAGGTCCTTACGCGAGGTTTGCGATACTTCGTGGCCGCATTTTACAAACTGCTTCGTGATTGCATTGCCCAGCGCGCCGTCTCCGATAACCAGAATTTTCATGGACTGTACCCGATTAGACAAAGGGTAGATGATCGGGATTGGCATTCAGGTAATCGTGGATCAACATGTTTTTACCGTTGGAAACGCAGTGGTGGTTGCAATCTTTTGCCGGGTTGATCTTGAAGAACTTATCGCGATTATTGAACCAAAAATATTTAAAGCGCACATCTTTGATAGAACCGAGTGATCCACAATCAAGATTGTAGGCTTTGTCCTGACAGGAATAGACCTGCTGGTCCGCGCCGATTACCGGAAGAACCTGCTGGTATGGGCACCATTGGTAGGATTTATCGAATTTTTCATCCAGCTCATGATAGGCGTCAAAGACCTCGAAACCATCTGTTTGCAGTTCGGCCTTAGCCCGCTGGGTCTGTTCCTTGATCCGTCCGAAAACCGGAGCGTGATAACGGTTGTTCTCGTGCCCGTCATTACTGACAACGCAGCCGGAAAATTTGATGCTGTCTACTCCCGCATCTTTAAGTTTTTGGCCCATTTCAATAACGTGCTCTGCATTGTCGCGGTTAATAACGTAGCTTACACCCAGAAAACATTTTCCGTTCAATTTCTTGAAATTTTCAATGTTGGTCATGATTTTGGAAAATTCATCATTCCCAACCGAACGAAAGCGGGCATAACTGGGACCGTCCCAGCCATCCATGGAAATCCTGATCCATGTGCCCAGGGATGAAAAAACTTCAGCCACTTCACCGTGCAACAGGCTTCCATTGGTCAGGGAGGCTATGCTGACCCCGCCCTCGGCCAGAGAGCGTGCGGTTGTTGCCAGTTGCGGATAGCAGAGCGGTTCACCACCGCCGCTGAAAGTTACAGCCTTAACACCCATTTCAATGCAATCTGCAACAATCTCTTTCATCTTTGTCGCCGGGATGCGGTCAGCAATGGACATGTCCTGCCCCAATTGCAGGGAGGGGTTGCGGTAAGCACAGTAGGAACAGCTATGGTTGCATGCATTGGTTGGCTTGATGCGGATGTGTAGGGGGGCTTCAGTCCGTTTCGATTCCGGGGGTAATGAATCAAGCTTGTGCTGGTAATGGAAAATTTTCAGGTTGGTGTAGAGCTGCATTTTGTGCCTCGTTTATTCAAAGTAGATGAATTCGTAGTCGCCGGTGTAGTTGAATTCTGTGAAGAGCCATTCCCATTCTTCTTTACTGAAAAAAGATTCACAGGTCAGGGCCCAGCATTGGAGGTTAAACAATTCCTGCTCATTGCGGAAGCTTTCCACGCAAAGATATTTATTTCGCCCGACCCGTACCATTTCGCCCAGTGCTTTCTTGAGATTGAAGACGGGCAGGTTGTGCAGGGAATTGATGGAAATGACTAGATCGAATTCGTTATAATCGTATGGGAAAGGTTCTTCGGCTCGTTGTATGAACAGGTTTTTTCTGATTTCTTCTTTTGCGCCTTCGAGACCGTGGCGGGAAATATCAAATCCATGAACTTCCATGCCCAGCCTATGTAGTTCAAAGAGCAGGAAGGCCTTACCGCAGCCCACATCCAGAATACGTGCTCCCTTTTCAAGGCCGTAGGTCTCGATCAGTTTTTCAGCCACCGGGGTCCAGTAGTCTTCCAGATAACGGTATCCGCCATAACCAAAGCGGCGGTCACCGTCCCAGTAATCGAATTCATATTCCTTGGCCTTAAGCATGCAATCTACTTTGTTATCGTTCATGCGCTGCAGGTATTCGCGTTTGGTTGATGTATGCAGCGGTGTAACAAGATTGAGCAGTTTTCCCATGAAATATCCTCTTAACAGGCCAGAATGATGGTCGCGTTTGCCGGTGAGATCAGTGGATGTTGTTGCCCTTTGCCGAAAGTAAAAACGTGGTTGAAATGCTTTTCGGCAACGCTTTTTAGAAAGATGAACTCTTGATCACTTTTGTCTCCGGCTATCAGAACTCCACCGTTCCGGAGCATCTTTACGCTGTCAGCTACAAAAGTTTTCCACTCCATTTCAGACATTTCTCCGTTTGCATCAAAGCGGACTATAACATCGAACTCATCATCAGCAGAGCGCAGAATTTCATCATGCTTTTCAAATATGATTTTCTCATCCGGCCACGCAGCGCGTATCTCATCCAGCGGATCGGAGGAGTCAATTACAGCCACTACCGGACCAGTTTCACAGGCTACGGTCCATCCGCCAAGTCCTTCCAGATGATCATAGACCAGCACTTTTTCTTTTTTGCCGATCATTTTCCCAGCGAACTTGAACCACGAGCATTGCTCCATCAATCCGTAAGGATCATGGGTAAAAGCTTGAGCGAGCTTCGGTGTCAGTGGACCATGATCATCCCCAAATTCATCAATCATATTAGTCCAGCTTGTTTCTGAATTTTCTTTAGAATTTATCATGACTATTTCTAAGTAATTTTATTGCAGCCCACAGCAAAAAGATAATGGGCCATGGGATGATATCCTGTGTGAACCACTTCATCGTTCATGGAAAAAATGAACACGTTCTTAAAGTAGTTTTCCGAAGTTGATTTTAACCGCTTAGCATCGAACATATTAACATGACCGCGCATACTTTCCGGCGATGCATAAGGGGTGCTGGTAATGTTCGGGGTGCCGATAACGCAGACTCCATTTGCAGTAATGTTGTCGTATATTGTTTTGAAAAAAGCATCTTCATCTGCGCCTTTAGAAATATGCTCGACAACATCAAGGCTGACCACTGCTTCAAATTTGCCTTCATCCATATTCAGGAAATTTTCATTTTTAAAGCGTACCGTATCTGTTGCAAAATTGTTCTGGGCCGTTTCAATAGCCGGGGTGTCGAGGTCCATACCGAGATACGGTTTTGTTCCACCGTGCAGCATGGAAGCTCCAATCCCCTCGCTGCAGCCCAGCTCAAGAATGCTTCCGCAGTCGGTGGTCATCTGGGCAGCAAAGGAGTAGCGGGCCAGTACGAATGCCAGTCGCTTAGGGTCCTTTTTAAGGTTGTATGCCATATGCGGTGATAGTCTGATCATTTAATTTTGCCTCCGGCGGCTTAAACCATTTTGTAAAAGGGGTTAAGAATCCCAAAACCTTTTATTATGGCTTCGCCGCTATGTCCGCCTGGTTTCTAAGTTAGCAGTTTGCGAGCTTCGTAAACTATATTCTCGGCAGTCAGCCCGTTGTGCGCGAAGTGTTGAAGTTGTGAGCCGTAGTTTTCGCTGAATGAGTCCGGAAATCCGATCCGTTTCATGCGTAGCGGATTGGGCAGACAGGCTTCCGCGAGGATTTCAGCTATTGCGCTGCCGAGGCCGCCGAGAGTGGTGTTTTCTTCCACTGTGATTACCGCCCGTGTTTCCCGCGCCCGTGAAATGATTGCCTCGCTGTCCAGCGGTTTGATGGTCGGCAGGTGCAGGATTGAGGCTTCGATCCCAGCCTGCTCCAGCAGTTCGCCGGCCTGTTTCATAATGCCCAGCATGACCCCGCAACCGATGAGCAGTACGTCCTTTCCTTCACGGTAGGGATAGGCTTTGCCGATCTTAAATGATTCTTCTTTGGTGACGATGGGATCGTAACCCTTGGCTAAGCGGATAAAGATGGGGCCTTGATGATTCAATGTCTGCGGCATGAGACGGTCCATTTCTTCAGCATCCGCCGGGGAAAGCACTGTCAGGTTGGGCATAACCCGCAGGATGGAAATATCCTCAGTTGCCCAGTGGGTGGGACCGAGCGGGGCATAGACCAGTCCGCCGCCGTTGCCGATGAAGCGCACATTTAAATTGTGCAGGCAGGCATCGAGCAGCAATTGCTCGTAGCAGCGCCGGGTCAGGAAACTCTGGATGGTATTCACGTAGACAACCTTGCCCTCGTGGGCCAGACCGCAAGCCATTCCCACTGCGTGCGCTTCAGCAATACCTTCCATGAAAAACCGTTCCGGCATCTCATTTTGGAAATGGGAAAGAGTACCCGCGCCGAGGTCGGAACCTACGAAAACTATCCGTTCATCTTTTTTGGCCAGTTGGTATACCTGTTCCAGACAAGCTTTACGCATGGTAATCCTCGATGCTTTTGATCATCCGGGCATGGTCTTCGTCGGACATTTTGGTTTTGTGATGCCAGTTGGGATTGCCCTCGGCAAAGGGGATACCCTTGCCTTTGACCGTGTGGCAGATGATGGCCGAAGGTTTGTCTGTGTCAAAGGGCAGGTCCGCGAAAGTCTGTTTCAGTGCTTCCACGTCATGCCCGTCAACTTCGCGCACCGCAAAGCCGAAAGCTTTCCATTTGTCGGCAAAAGGCTCCAGTCCGGAAATATCTTCAGTGGGACCGTAGGATTGCAGCTTGTTGTAATCCACAATGGCGTTAAGGTTGCTGAGCTTCTGGCGGGCCGCGCTCATGGCTGCTTCCCAGACAGACCCTTCACCGCATTCCCCGTCGCCGAGCACTGTGAATACGCGGCTTTTTGATTTGTCGATTTTAAGTGCGGCAGCAACTCCCACTGCAAGTGACAATCCGTGCCCAAGGCTTCCGGTGGCGAATTCAACCCCCGGTGTCTTGGTTGTGGGATGGCCTCCCACCAATCCGTCAAAGGAGCAGAAGCTGAACAGTTCTTCTTCACTGATAAAACCTTTTTCCGCCAGCAGCACATAGAGGGCAAGGCAGCCGTGCCCTTTGCTGAGGATGAAACGGTCCCGCTGCGTTGATTGCGGGTTGGCTGGGTCATATTCTAAAACCGAATCATAAAGCACGCGCAACATTTCCACCAAGGACATGGATGGGCCGATATGACCGCGTCCGGCATGGTGGAGCACATCCACAATTTTTTTTCTGAGCTGTTTAGAACGCTGGTCCAAAATTATCTCCGGTGTATTAATTCCGTAAATTCAGTACGGTTAGTATCTGTCGATTTTTATTAAGGAAATTTTCGGCCTTTTCAAGTTGTTGTGCGCGTAGTGTTTTGTGTTTGCCAACATCACCGCTGGCGAATTCCCGCCGTTCAAGGTGCTGGCTTATGAACTCATTAAGCAGGATCATAGACCACTTCAGGTGAAAGAGGGGTAGGTAGCTTTTGAAGCGCAGAACAAAACTCTCATCGCGTTCAAAAATATTTTTCATGCCCGCAAAGAAAGTTACCATCTGTTGCGCACTTAAATCCATAGCCGGATGAAGCAGGAAATCCGAGGTGGCTTTGACCGGATCATCCCAGCCGAAATATTCAAAATCTACAAAGGCGAGTCCGTTATCAGTCCGCAGCGCATTGTGAAAACCGAAGTCGGACGGGCTGAGACTCCTATTGCTCCGGGGGAGCGGAGCGGTCCATAACTCATCGGGGAAATCTTGTTTTGCATTGCCGATGCATTCTTCAAGTGCTGGCAGGAATTTGTTTTCAAGAAACGAATGCATGCTTTGGTAGACTTCGTCTTCTGCAGGAAGGGCTTGCAATTTTTCAAGCCGAGATTTGATGTTGCCTGCTACTTCTGCAGGTGAAAAACAAGCTTCGGCAGCATTGGGTAAGTCTATCGCTGCAGGAAGTATGGAAATATCTTTGAGTTCGGCGAGAAATGAGAGGACCTCCTCAATGTCTTGAAGCGTCGTCTCTTTGATAGGATTTCCGATGATGAAAGAATAAATTGCCCCTTGGGCGGATTCATCAAATTTCAGCGGACGGGGAATGTTAGTTATTCCTGATCCGGCCATGAATTTCAGGGCGGTCCATTCCTGTTCAAGTCTGCTGCGACCATCTGCCGTATGCTGGAGGTAGAATTTAGCCAGCAGACTCCTGCCGGACTTACAATCAACGCGGAAAACCCGGCTGTTACGTCCGGCGCGGATGTGTTCCGCTTTAAGCGGAGTCTCATCAGTAAGATATTGGACAAGTTTCTTGGGATCAGAATTTTCCATTCTCTAACCCCATGAATACGAAATCGCTGATTTGAGCAAAATCCGGCAGTACGGTCACGCCGGGAATATTGAGTTTTAGTTCTGAAGAGAAAAGTATCTTGGCAGTCTGCTGTGGGAAATCAGGTTCGAGATAAAGTTCCTTGAGATCGTCAATGAAGAGGAAGCATTGTAATTCATGAATGGTCGCGATTTTTTCCGTTCGCGTAGGCAGGAAGAAAACGTCATCCGCAGTCAGCCCTAAACCGGACTCGGAGAAAAAATTATGCTGACTCAGGAATTCCATTGCAGCCGCGCGCAGATCAACTCTGCTTTCTCCGTAATTTGGGTAACGGGTTTTGTGGCTGATAATCTGGAATTTGATCTTGCGTTCCTTTAGTCCTTCCAGAAAATTCCAGACTCCGGGCATCAGCTCCGCCCGAGCCATGTGAGTCCCGTAAATGGCGATCTGTAATTTCTGCCATTCAATATCACCATGTGATGAACGGACTGCATCCCGAATAAGTCTTTTTATTGCGGGAGTATTTGTTGGAATCAAAGCACGTTTCACGGCAATTCCATGCAAGGAATTGTCATAGCAAATAATGGTATTATCAAGGTCGATTCCAACGATCACAGACTTATCCCCTAATTAAATAAAATTAACATGAGCACCGGGATTTTTAAGTTCCCAGAGATAAGCGTTAATCTTGTCCATACGGCAATTAACGCGGCAGGATGACGGATCAAGCTCAGAGTTACACCACTTGAGTGATAGCATGCGTTTTTCTCCGGCCCAAAGCTCTTCGAAATTTTGCTCGGTAAGATTTCCATAATGAAAACGTTCATCGCCGATGTAAATTCCACAGCCCCAGATATTCATATCCACGTCCATGTATGACCAGAAGGGCAGGGCGTGACAACGTTCATATCCACGTTCCTGTTCCTGCAAACGGTCCATGGTTTTTTCACGGAAAATTACATTGAAAGAATCGGTGGAAATCTTGCGTAACTCTCGGCCTAATTCTTTGAACTCCTCGTAGGTGAGGCCGTCAAACTCTTTAGTAATTCCTTGCGGATGCTGGGAATAAGGTTTGACCACCATGTAATCCAGTCTCATTTCACGGCAGCGCAGGGCCAGTTCTTTCATCTCACCCGCATTTTCCGGCAGGAGCAGACTTTGTAATCCGAGGGTACAGTTTGAACCGAACTCTTTGCGCATTGCAACGGCATCTTCCAGATTCTGCATGACCTTTCCAAAATCGCCTTCTGGCCCGCGATGAACAGAGTCGTATGAGCCGGGACTCATTCCATTGCAGCTGACTTTGATCCATGAAATACGGTCCAGCATGGGGTGCAACTTTTCGGGAGTCATGAGTGCGCCGTTGGTTGTGATGCCCACATCAATTCCGGCATCAAGGGTGGCGGTACATATTTCAGTGAAATTGCGATTCATGAACGGTTCGCCCTCGCCGGAAAACATGATGCTTTTGACTCCGGTTGCAGCGATGCCTGGGATGCGTTGGCGGTATATTTCAAGGTCCAGATACTTGGGCACGTAATTCATGAAATCGTATCCGCAAAAGCGGCAGCGGTGGTTACAGGCTCCGCTGGGACTGACCTCCATGAAGATCGGGCCGATGTTCTCGTCTGCCAGCCATTTGGCAACACGGCTTGGGTGCAGGTGTAGCTTATGGGAATCTATGCGTAAATTGTCACTCATGAAAAACCTTACGGGGTGGGAATGGAAACTGAATCCATCCAATAATGGAGAATGCAGGAATGCCCTGTTTCTGCCATGCCGTAGGTGTCGGCAGGCAGCCAAAAATTTATGTCGCCCATGGAGCGCAGACTGTTATTCGCAGACATGGCACTGAGGGTAACTACCGATGCTCCGGTTTCTGCAGCAAAGTTACAGGCATTGAGCACGTTCGGTGAGTTGCCGGAACTGCTGATCGCTACCAGCATATCATCCGGAGTCAGCCTGCGTTTAAGCGGTTCCACAAAGACCTGATCATATGAAATGTCGTTGGCAAGGGCGGTAATAAGTGCCAGATCGGTAAAAACCTGCGTATGCACATGGGCATTTTTTGCAAGGTCTGCGGAAAAATGGCTGGCCATGGATGCGCTGGCCCCGTTGCCGATGAGATATATGATTTTACCCTGCTGGCGCAGTCTTTCGGTCATCTCCCTCCAGACAGAGAAAGCTTCATCGCAACCGTCTTTACAGCAATCGATTCCGCTTACTTCTATGGAGCTCAGACAGTTCTGTAGTTTTTCCGTGTGTTTATTCCACAAAGTTTTGTTCCGGTGCTTAAAGTTTTGTGGCAGCAGTATAAAGCTGGGGGATGGTCTGTTCATGAAATCCCCGGACATAATAACTCTTACCCCCGTCAGCTACAGTACGAACAAGCATGGTTTTCCAAGGTCTGAAATAGTACTGGGCATCGCTTTTTGGAGCTTCGCTGCCAACCTGTTCGGGCAGATCATGCAAATCACATACTAATGTTGTGAAGTTACGGATAGGGCTTGGCGCGGCATTGCGAACCATTGCCAGAGCCTTGAGGTAAATTTCCGGCGCCATGACGGCACTGCCGAAATTCATAACTACACCGTTTTCAAGTTGTTCAAGCTGCGCGGCAAAAATCAGGAAATCGCGGTAGCTGGCCTCTCCGATGGCGGCCCCGTCGCAATTTGGATGCTCGTGGATGATGTCGTAGCCGATTCCGGCATGCACAGTTACAGGGATGCCCAGTTCGTAAGCTTTGGCGAAAAGGCTGATATCTGCGTGAGGGAGTTTGTTTTCACAGATGTATTTACCCACTGCTTCACCGAAGCCAAGTCCCTGCGTATTGCCTTTGGAAATAATTTCGTTGAGTTGTCCGGTCTCCTGCCAGAGGCCGAATTGACCGTTGGAAATATAGGTTGCAACACATTCCGTGGTCTGCCCAAGGAGGGCGAATTCAAAATCGTGGATGGCGCAGGCTCCGTTGACCGCAATGCAGCTGATCAGCCCTTTTTCCATGAGTTCGAAAAGATAACGCTGAACACCGGAGCGGATCACGTGTGCCCCGATCATAAGCACGCGTGTACTGTTTTTATCCCGCGCTATGGTTAACTCTTTGGCTATAGCTTCAAGGGATGGGTGAACTTCGGTGCATGGCTGAGCCGTTTTAATAATCCCTGTATCAATCAGGCTTTTGCGTTCTTCAAGAGGAAGAACAGTCAACCTGCTGCGGTCGAATTGGCGGTATCTGCTACTCATTTTATTTCATTGTTGCGGTTATGTATTTACGCATGGATTGCTTGTCGATGGCCCGGTCATTCCCCATGATCTGTACTGCCAGTGATCCGGCAATATTTCCGAGGAAACCGACCAGTTCTTCATGTAACCCCATACAGGCGGACATGGCTGCAATGGAAAACAAAGCGTCACCGGCTCCGACACGGTCGACAACATTGGACTGGAAGGAGGGGATGCGTACAAATTCACTGGCTGGGTTGTAAAGCGAACAGCCTCTGCTGCCTTGGGTTACCAGACACATTTTGGTCTTTAGGCGGTCTCCGGTTTCAATGAGCAATGGGCGCAGTTCGTTGATCTGGTCGCGAGTCTCTAAGCGCAGTTCATGCTCTGCCAGTGAGAAAAAGTCCATCTGCGAATATTTGCCTATGGTATTGAAGCCACGGTTACCGGCATTGGCCTGCGTATTTACCGCAAGGTAGGGAGATTTTTTTACCAGCATGTCCACCACTGCGGGACTGATCAGGCCGTGCCCGAAGTCCGCAGCCAGTACGAGATCGTATTCGGAAATTATTTTGTCCAGCTCAGAGCAAATTTCCTGTTCCACATGTTCGGGTAACGGGCTGTCGTCCATGACGTATATTTCCATGACTTTGTTCAGGGAATAGCTGTCTATGAACCTGCGCTTGAGGGTGGTTGGACCTTTGAGTCGGGTGAAAAAATTGGTGCTGATTTTGGAGTCCAGCTTTTCGCGGATGAAATTTTCGTAGCGTTCTTTTTCACCGAGCATAGTCAAAAGGGTTACTTCCCCGGCAAAGTTGGCAACATGGTTGGCTACAGCCAGCGCGCCCCCGGCATAGAGTTCATGGGATTGGTATTTCAGGGCAAGGATGGGGTCCTTTGATGATTTACCCAGTGTGGAAGTGATTTGGTATTCATCAAGGATAGTATCACCGATGATGAGTACCTTGAGGTTCTGCATGCGTTCCAGATGGCCCAGCACATCGTCCAGCTCGTAGCGTTTGCGGAACATTTTGAGGTATTCGTCCAGCTCTTCACTGTTGCGGTTAAGGTAGCGGTTGATCAGGTTGGAGGAGCTGTAGACTATATCTGAGGTGAAGACCAATTCTGCGCCGATCTCGCGAACCACATCAGCTTCCTTACCGATTTTGCCCAGCGGATCATTGTCTATGTCTTTGAACTCATCTCCCTTGGCGTAGACGTGCGGGCGGATGGCGCGCAAGGTCTCTTCGGCTGTGGGCCATTCATTTATGGCTACGTAATCGGTCTCTCCAAGTGAGGCCAATGCTTCGGCGCGCAGGATTTCGGTGAAGGCAGGACGGTCCGGGCCTTTGTCTACATAATGATCCGGGGTCAGGGTGACAATTAATACATCCCCGTGTTCTTTGGCCTGATTGAAATAGCGGATGTGTCCGATGTGCAGCAAATCGAAGACTCCGTGGCAGAGCACTATCCGCTTGCCGCTTTCGCGCAGTTCCTTCGCGATTTCTGCAAGTTCTGAAACATTTTTTATTTTACTGTCCGCACTGGCCATTTAATCTGCTTTCCATGTTTTTCTTATTGATTTCAGGGGGCGAAGTCCGTCCACAGGATCGGCGCGCCACTCTCGGTCAGGCAACTCAGCTTCAACTGGTTTCTTAATCCCATCACCGTCAGCAGCAAAGCCTTCTTGAATGCTTCTGATCATTTTTTTCACCTGCTCTGGTAACCAGCAGTGTCCGAATTTGTATTCTTCGCCGGTTTCATCAAGATCAAGATGCAGCTCAATCACCTGTGCGTCATACTTATGGATTGCTCGCTGGATGACGGCTTCGCTCACTGTATGGTCAGACCAGCCGATTTTGCAATTGAATTTATCTTTCATGGTCTGCATGGCCGCAAGATTGGCCTGTTCCACCGGGGCGGGATAGCCGGATACACAGTGCAGCAGGGTCAGGTCAACGCATCCTGCCTCGCGTAAGGTTTGTACAGCTGCCTCGATCTCATTCATCTCAGCCATTCCGGTGGAAAGAACGATCGGTTTGCCGCTGGCCGCACATTTTACAAGCAGGTCGGTCCAGAGCAGTTCGTAAGAAGCTATTTTAAAGAAGTCCACATGCGGCGTCAGAATATCGACAGCATCAAGATAGAATGGAGTGCAGGAAAAGGCTATTTGTTGTTCTTGGCAACGCTTTGCAAGTAATGGGATAAAACGTTCAGGCAATTCCCAGCGAACTCGTTCCCGATGCTTGGCACTCTGGGCAAGAATTTCTGGAGCGAACAGTTCATTGATCTTGAATAATTGGAATTTTACAGCTCCACAGCCGATTCGCGTAGCTGTATCAATGAAATCGTAGCATCGCTTAAGATCGCAGCAGTGGTTGCTGGAGATTTCGGCTATGAAGATGGGATAAGAGTATTTTCTACTTGTCATAGAAAGTAGATAAAAACTTTATGTGAATGTTTCAAGCAAGTTTAATGAGATCGATTATTCTAATAAAGGTAAGTCATGTGTGAAAAGTCTTCATCAATGTGCTTATGTTTGATGTGGTGTTATTGTAAATTGTTTTTATGCGGTCTTATGTTTTTTTGAGGTCTTCCCCTATTCTGTACCGGTCAAATATAGAGAAATTTGGCCAAAAAAACTCCTTACCGCACAATTGTGCCAGAGCGTACCCCCGCTGGAGAGATGATCAAGACGATCACACGATTCGCTCCATCATGGAAAACAAATGCCTGGACTATGCATGAAATGATAACTCGGGAGTCACTTCAGGATGCAATTGCTAACGACCAGAATGTTATCTTCTTTACACACTGGGGCACTAGAGGGAAGGGAGAAGATGTTTCTAAGCCACTTTTAAGGCGTGAAAGTCTTACTGCTTTAGCTTTACTTTCCGAGATGCAGAAAAGTGGTGA
Organism: Maridesulfovibrio sp.; assembly: GCF_963666665.1. Lineage (NCBI taxonomy): Bacteria > Pseudomonadati > Thermodesulfobacteriota > Desulfovibrionia > Desulfovibrionales > Desulfovibrionaceae > Maridesulfovibrio > Maridesulfovibrio sp. Next base: position 2,820,449 of record NZ_OY762999.1, on the reverse strand, counting down.
CGTTGAAGTTGTTTCACTTCTGGATTTGTTAAAAGAAGAAGAAGGTAAGTCCTTAGAGCAAGAAATTAATCGTTGTGGTGAGTATCATACGTACAACACTCATCCTGAATTGGATAATTATTATAAAGTTCATTTTGCGAAAGATAGAGTGGGCTTTTTTTCTGCGATCGTAGATAACTTGGGTTTGAAAGGTGACTTCTTTCTTGATGCAGGTGGAGGGACTGGGAATCTTTGTTTTCCTGCCAGCCAAAAATTCTCAAATGTTGTTTGTATGGATAAAAATCCAGAAGCGTTAAATGCCGCTCTGAGTATTTCAACTTCTTTGCAGCTTAACAACATTCATTTCAAAGTAGGAAATTTGGAGGATAAAAATTTCGGGTCAAACGTGTTTGACGTAATTTGTGCTCGAGGAGTAATCCACCTCGCCGACCATGATAAAGTTCTTTCTCAATTTCATGATGTTGCACGTAAAAATGCTACGGTAATGATCACTGTTAACGGAGATGGGTTTTATCAGCACGCAATTTGTGAGAAAAAAATGAATGTTGAAAAGTATTCTCGTTTACTGTGGAATACATTTCATAGGCGTGTTGGTGGAGATAGTGTGTTAGTTGAGGTGCTTAATAATCAGTCTATTTCAGACTCCATATTGGAGTGTGCTGAGGACTCTATCCTTGATCATGTGATGGATGTGGTGCCTACTCGGATGGAAAAGGTTATCCGTAACTATTGCCCGGAACTAAAGTCTCTTGTTGGCGAATATGCACTTAATTACCTATTCTTTTTAGCAAAGCAAAATGGGATGGAGCTTTCTTCTGCACAAGAAAGCCGTGCTGGAACGGTCATTGTTCCAGAAAAGAATTCTTGGGCATGTCATTACCCTGAGGAGTTTTTGGAGTTAGCTCAACGTGCTGGCTACAGTAATAGTTTTTGGCAGCATCAAAGCTTTTTTTCACCGGATCAAAGTGAAGATGATTATCATCAAGGTCTTTTAAAAATCTGGTTTGCACTGCTAATAAAATAACGATTGTTTTTGAATATCAAGATTGCAGGCTGTTGTCTTTTCCACTGGCTCCTTTCTTTTCGTTTGAATAGAGGGAAGGAGCCTGATGGCTTTTTTCTTAGTAAAAGGCTAATGCTATAGTCTGTACGCAAATTTGTGTTGAGGATGTTTCTATTAGTTTTCTAGTGCTTGTATTTCCCTCAAAACTTCGCGCCATCTTTCAGCATGCCTTTTCCGTGAAAAGTTTTCCCGGTAACGGATTTCGGCTTTTGCAGCCATTTCTTCACGTTCTTTGTTATTTTTACCTAACCGGATTATGTGCTCGGACAAATCCTCTTGTTTGTCCAACGAAAACATCAGCCCGGTTTCTCCGTGAACAATCATTTCAGGTATGCCGTAGACGTCAGAAGCTACGCAGGTTCTGCCTAAGGACATCGCTTCCATGATTGAAAGCGGCAGAGCTTCTTCCCGCGAGGGTAAGACCAGCAGGTCACAGGCATAGATGTAATCAAGGGCGTTTTCTTTGGCCCCTACAAAGTGCACTCGATGTGAATATGGCTGGTTCTTGCTCATCTCCACGATGTCCACTCCTCCGCGGTCAGGCAGTACCGGGCCGACGAAAATTACTCGTGCATTGGGAAGTTCTTCGAGAATCTCATTCATTTGATTTAGGAGAATGTCCTGCCCCTTACGGTGCTGTACGCTGGCAAGGCAGAGAATCAAAAATTCCTGTTCAGGAACGCCAATTTCCCGGCGTACTTCCTGAACAGAACGGGAACGGACTTCGGCAGCCTCATCTTCCCTGATGCAGTTGACGATGCTGAACCATTTTTTATCACGTTGTTCGGGTAAGGCTTTCCATTCATCTGTTACGGTTTTAGACACACTGACATTGTATGTGTATTGCTCCAATGCTTTCAGCATTACCGGCAAGGAACCTTCATCTGTAATCTCGCCGGAGTAGTGGTAGGGAGAGTTGTGGTGCATATATAACCGCGGGCAGTCAACGTTCAGGCCTAATCCGGTCAGGAATTCGTGAGGCTCGGTTCTTACGCCTTCAATGACTATTAAGTCCGGTTTCCCTTCTGGGAGGCGACAGGGAAGCCATTCTCCGTTAAATTCGTCTTGATCGGTTATGCCTAGATGGCTTTGCGGTTCCGTTCTGACCGTTGCAATAAAATCCGGCCATGAAGCATCTTCTCTTTCTCGCGGGATATGATACTGGCGGGAAAACTCTGCAATTCCAGCAGGTAGGGCGATTGTTAGCGGAGTTATCATCGTAACATTGCACAGATCGTCGTTAGCAAGAAGACTGCCCAGTGTCATGAATTTTGCTTGAGAAACCCCGTTAACTCCTCCTCCAATGTAGCCGAAGGCATTTGTTATATACCAGATGTGTTTTACATTACCTGCAGTTTTTGCTGAGTCCGGCAGCTTAACAGAAGGTAGTTTTATACCGAGGTCTGCAGCTTGTTTTCTGGTACGTTCTGCTGTTCGGTAGAGTTTTCCTGCTATTTGGAATTCGAATTTCTTCATCCATGCTAAGTGATAGTCCGGGGCCAGCAGGGTCGCACCTTCAAGAAAGCCGAGAGCTTTTTCTTTGTTTTCCGGAATATCTGCCTGACCGCACAGACTATGAGACATACGCTCTAGAATATGGCGTTCCAGATTCCAGAGTGATAGGTATAGCGATCCAACACTGTAGCAGGTTGAGAAGTCATCGTTTTTGATGAGTGTGTCCATGAAGAGAAGGACCGCATGTTTCTCCAGCGGATAAAGAGATAGTAGGATTGCAGCAACATCGAGAGCTTGCGCTGTTTGTCCTGCGGCATTGAGCTTTGTCGCTCTTGTAGAAATTTGTTTATAGAGTGATGCAAATTTGTCCTGCGTTACGTTTGCTGCATCGGGCTTCAGGAAGTGAGTTTTTTGTCTGGGGTCAATCTGGGCCATCAAGCCCAGAATGTGCTTTTTCAGGTTTTCGAGCTGTTTTTCTATTTCCCGGTCTGCGTTCTGTTCAGCCCTGTTGGGTGTGGATATAGAGAAGTCTGCGCGGACCAGTTGAGGTGGAATCCAGTTGGACCAGTGCATTTCATTTTCAAAATTTTTGAGCCGTGAAGCATCGTAGATATCCGGATGCAGTCGGACAATTTGTTCCTTGATCTCAGCGTCTTTTTGTCTTGAATTAGTGATCATGGAATCCGCCTTGCGGCGGTAGAAAAAAAGCGGTTCATCTATCTGTATACCGATGTGACCGTTTTTAGTGGCTCGAATCCATAATTCCCAATCCTCATATCCACGGGTCATGCTCTCGTCATACCCGCCTAGTTCTTTCCACATGGATTTGCGGAAAAGAGTAGTGCAGGTCTGCTGGTTGGTGGCAAAGAAATTGGCCGGGACAAGATCATTTTTGGGCCAAATTAAATTTGAATGCCCAAAGAAAAGGGCCTTGCTGCTGACGTAATCGAGTTCGGGATGTGATTCGAGCACCTCCACCGTTTTGCTGAGAAAGGTGGGGGCAATGAGGTCGTCCGCATCAATAGGCAGTATATATTTGCCCTTGGCAATAGTGCAGCCTCTGTTTCTTGAACGAACCAGACCTCTGTTTTCCTGATTTATATGCCGGATGCGTTGGGTCGGAAATTCATTTTCAAGCTGGGTGGCTACTTCGTCTGTATTGTCTGTGCTGCCATCGTTGATGATAATAATTTCAAAAGAGTTAAAATCTTGCTTCAGCAGGCTGTGAACGCATTCACGCAGATATTCTGCATGGTTGAAGCAGGGGACAACAAAAGAAACCAAAGGGTTTCCTTGCTCAGGGACCATGATTTCCCCTTCCGCTAGTTGGGACTGCATCACCCACGAGGCCAGTATTTCGGATTCTCCCTCGTTTTTTAGAAAATTGACAACAGCTTTAAAAAGGTTTTTAGGGCGTTTGCCCGTTCCTGCATATTTTGAAACTGCATCTTCGAGAGTCGTCTTGTTTGGCATTGTAAGTACGGGGTTTTAGGGCTTATTGATGGTTTTTGTTGAATATGTCTCGTTCTAATGCCCTACGAGCTACTTCGACAACTGTTTTCATTTTTTTGGTCCAATTCAGTTCTTTCAATGCGTATTCTCTTATATGCAGACGGAGCAGTGGGTTTTTTCTGCATTTCTGAGCAAAATCAAGAAGTGAGATCATGTCTACAGGCGACTCGTCGTGATTAATGATGTGGCAAAATTCCATGCTACGATTAAAATCGACGTCTTCGTCTGCAAACATGATTGGAAGCCCTCGTAATGCATATTCGCGATGCTTAAGAGCTGCTATTTGCTTAAGGTTGTTGCGGAAAAAAGCTAATGAACCCACTGCAAAACAGGATATATCAGCATATGGATCTATTTCTGATTTATTTTTCCTTCCATGGAAGATGAATGTGTCTCCAACATTTAGCTTGGCGACAAGGGTTTTGTATTCATGTAAGGTCGGACCGTCTCCAATGACGTGGAACCGGAATTTTTCCGCAATTTCAGGTGAATTACCACACCCCTTAATGAGTCTGTCCAACCCATGCCAGTGGTTGTAATGGGCAACGCATAGAGCATGTATTTTCCCGGATTTTTCTGGTTGTTTGGACAAAGGAAGATCTTTTTCATCGATCCCATTTCCCATAACTCTATAGCTTTTGGACTTTGAAGCTCTTCTACGTTCGTAGTTAACTATTTCGCTTGTGACGCCAACGCCTCCTAATCCGCGTTGTATACATGTAGAACCGAATGCCAGCTCATTTATAAAAGAGTTGGGGTTTGTCTTAATTAATTCGTCAAGTTCTATTGTTTGGTGCTCAAATAAAATGTTCTTGAAGTTACGGGTTATAAATTCAACTCCGGCATCTGCTGGAGGATAACGCATGTAAATAACGTCAGGCGAGAGACGTTTTAATATCTGTGCGGCAATAACACCTCGTTGAGCATATCCATTCTCGAAATTGCGTAAATCAATGAAGTCAAAATCATAAGCAGATGTGTCTACAGAATCATCGCCAGTACCTAAAACAATGCAATGACTATTGGGATGATTTGCTTTCAGTCCACGTATTTGTCCATCTACTTTTTTGAAGATTTGGGGATATGTGGCATTAACAAAAGCAACAAATATTATTCTGAAATCCTGTATCGGCTGCGGATACAGATCTGCGTTTTGGGATTGAAAGATATGGTAAAGTTTGCGTCCATTGAAATCTGCAATTTCATGATATGAGTCAAGGCAGGAGTGTTTTATTATAAATTCAGCAAATTTTTCCGGGGCATAGTCAACGTATGCATGTTTCATTTGGGGTTCATTCTCAGAATGAGTCAGTAAGAACATCTCTTTCATTTCCAGTGAGCGTAATAAATTTACAAGCTTTGAATGAAGTTCTTCTGTTTTTAAAAAATGGTGAAAAATCGCTAGAGCAAGGACAGTGTCGAATTTTTTTCCTTCTCCGATGTAGTTAAATATGTCATCGGAAACAATTTCAAACTCGGCATCATTTGCTTTTTTTAATTTGTGAAGAAAGAACAGCTGTTCGCCAAGATTTTCGACACCTACGCACTTTTTACCAAGTCTTTCCAGAATAGTAGGAAAATACCCCCAATGTGTTCCGATATCCAATACCGTTTTGCCTGATGGGAGCATATGGTCGATGATGATAGACGAGCGTCCTGTGTGGCGGATTGGCCAGTGAGTGAATTCAGGGTGATCTATTGGAGCATAAATTTTACCACCCCTCCCGGGGACATTGGTGTATCCTTTTACTTGCTCACAAAATTCAACCCATTTTGTATGTCTAACAATAATTTTAATGGGAATTGCTTCAAGCTTTAACAGCTTTGAAAAAGTAAGACGATGTCGTCCATTGCAAAGTAGTAATTGTCCATCCCTGTCTACTGCAACAGATATAAAGTCGTTTATGTCTGTTTGACAAAAACCGAACTCTTTGATGTTGGTGTATATTTTGTCGAGTCCTTTGCACCTGTTTAGAAATTCATCAGCAGTAGAGCATCCCCATCTTATCTCGCCCTGTGATATCAATTTTGCATTGTGTTTATAATATTCAATATTATCCCATTCATCGCCGGCTAAACGGCGTTTAAATGAAGAATAAAACATAGTAGCATCTTCAAACGGGCTTTTTTCTTTATCCCAATCTCCATCGATGATTGAGTTTGTATGCTCGTAAATCTTGAAAACAACATGTGTGCACATTTTGATTTGTTCAGGAGAGACCCAGTAAATCATAAGATATACCCTGTATTGAAGACTAAAAGATTACTTTAAATATATGCTAACAGTTAATGTTTGAGTTTTAAGTTGCTGAATATGCGTACTTAATTTCGAATAAATAATCGTCTGAGACATCATTTCTGTATTTTGAAGCTTTTAATGTATAAAAGAAAATGCCACAAAAAAAAGCATTATGTCAAAGGCTTGCCTTAGGGGAAGACAGCTGCACACACTATGCCAATACCTGATTATGAGGGTGTGAGTCTACTGATGTCTATACAGGAATGCCTTCTTTGACAGCTTTCACAATCTTTTTTGCTGCGTCTCCATTTCCATATAAAGAATTAGGCTTATGGCAGTCTCTAAGAGCCTTTTCTCCATATAATACGATGTCATCGCGGTTAGGGGGAGATAAAAGGTTCCATCCACACTCTATCAACTCACGCCACCCCGTATCGGGCATAATAACGACCGCACGACGGTTCGCATAATATGCCTCTTTTTGCAGGCCTCCGCTGTCAGTTATTACAAATGAAGAAGCGCAAACTAAAGACATTAATTCAACATAACCGAGAGGGGGAAGTATCTTTAAGCCGTCGACCAGATCTGTTAGTCCGAATTCTTGTATTCTCTTTGTGGTCCTTGGATGGATTGGAAATACAATTTCAAGATCAGTCTTGCGTCGAAGTTCATTTAAACCTTCGAGTATCCCTTTTAGATAGGCTGCGTTGTCGGTATTAAAATCACGATGAATAGTTGCAACAATAAATTTTTGAGGTTGTATTCCGTGCTCTGAACATTGTTTTTCCGGAGAGAATTTTGGATACATATGCATAAATAAATCATACATAATGTCGCCTGTGACGCTGGCGTTTGTTTCAATATTTTCTTTTTTCAGGTTGGATAACGATAAGTCTGAACAACAACATAATATTGTGGATAGTTTGTCAGTAAGTACACGATTAATTTCTTCCGGCATAGATTTAGGCTGTTGTCTAATTCCTGCTTCAACATGAATAACAGGTATATCTATCTTAGCGGCAGCAAGAGCTCCTGCGAGAGTTGTATTTGTGTCACCATATACAATTAGTCCCGCAGGATTTTCTTTTATAAGCACCTGTTCTACTCCTGTAAGAGCTGCTGCTGTCATCTCTGCATGTGATCCTGAGCCTACTCCAAGATTGTAAGCCGGATTGGGGATATTTAGTTCATTGAAAAAGATGTCGGACATTTTAAAGTCATAATGCTGCCCGGAATGGATAACAATATGTTCCCATTCGTGATTTTTTGTGACTTCAGCACTTATGAGAGCTTCCTTGATAAACTGTGGTCTTGCACCGACTAAGGAACATATTTTCATGTTGTGTCCTTTCAATGTGGTTGGGTTTATAAAAGAAATTTATTAGCCGCATCTGCAACTATTAATCGAAGGTCAAAGAGGTAGTGTCAAAAGATTATACCCCAAGCACCATCCGTTCCACAACCGGCCCTTCATGCTTGCGTGAAATATAGTAGACGGCAATAACCTGCCCTTTTTCGTTAATGGCCAGATCACCGTAACCGCCGTGAAATCTGCCGCCTTTGTACCATGCGAGGGTCTGGGGATGGCTCCATGTTTCGCCACCGTCTTCGGAGATTGTCAGGGCAACACGGCACTTTTTGTTTTTGCGGATCATGCCCCGGTAGATCGCCAATACCCGTCCGTCCGGCAGAAGCTTGACGGAAGGCGCTTCTCCGTAGATTCCGATAGGCTCTGGAGTGGACCATGTCCTGCCGTCATCATCAGAAGTAGCTTTGAATAACCCTTCCATGCAAGGAGCTTGACGCATGAGGGCCAGTATCCGTCCTGAAGGCAGACGGGTAATAGATGTTTCATTGAGCCTGTATTCCGGAAAATATTCGTAGATGTAAGACTGCTCCGATATTTCCCCTGTCTTGGGATTTAAGCGGAAGGTGCCGCAGCCCGGACCGTTGTAAAATGTTCCGATGAATGTGTTTTCATCATCTAGAGCAGGAATGAAGTGTCCGAAAGAGGCCCACTCCCCGCCGGGAATGTCCAGCGGCTGACGGTCAGGAAATGTCCTGCCGCCGCCCGTGCTCAGGGAAAAATAGTTACGACGCAGTTCTGAGGTATGGGTGCGCGAAATGAGTAGCACATTGTTGTTGCCCAGATGAGTGACCAAGGCGTCATGTTCGTTTGTATGGTTGTCCGCGTGGCTGATTATCTGTTGCGGGCGTTCGAAGGTTTGACCGTCGTCAGTAGAGCGGGTGGTATAGATGTCACCGGCCATACCGTGATCCATTCTCTGGCGCAGGTCTTCGCTGATGTTCACAGCCCTGCGGAAGCCCACCAGCAGCTCTCCGTTAACATCGGTAATGGTCGGGAAGGATTGATAACCGTCCCATTCCTCCGGGGTTATTCGCGTGGTGTCGATAATTGAGACTGAAAGTTTGGGACGTGTTTTTTTCATTCTATTCTCCGGGCCGGGGTTCTATGCTGAATCCGGTGCTGAAATTAAATTTGGGGTCCGGTCCGCATCCCCGCGTACTGGTCTCGTCCATCTCCTGCATGGAGAAGAATATCCGTACAAAAGGCGATGGCGCGGCCTGCCTGCATTTGATCATGCCGATAAAACCATGTTCAGGATATAGGGGGCTGATTTCCAAGGCCCGTTCAGCTCCGCCCAGCACTACTTTTGAATCGGTCATGCCCAGCCCCTGCGAAGCTGATACGGCAAATGAAATATTATCGCTGTGGTCAAAGGTCAGCCCGTTGAGGGAAAAGTGTTCTTCCTGTCCGCCGTTACTGCTGCAATAGAAAAGTCCGGTCGGGTCCATGTCAGCAGTGAGCAGGGTGACATGCCCTATGCGGGCGAATCCAGGAGGTCTGCAAGTCAGCGCAAAGCGGTACAGTATATCTATCTGTTCTTTTTTTTTATGGATGCGGACCGCTTTGTCGAGCATGCCTTGATATAAGTCTATGGAGCATGAAGCGGTGATGAATTCGTCGCTTTCGGAAATAAGCGGCGTAATTCTGGCCAGATCGGTGTCTTTTGGAATTCCCGGACCTTCCATGATGATATGGCCGGAAAAGAAATCCGCGCCAAGATCTATTTCTTCAAAGTAGCCATGTCCGAGTGTTCCGAATGCGGGGATGTTGTCATGGGAGCGGAATGACGCTTCCTGTATAGCCAGACCCTTGGCAGTATTCAGGGTTACATTTGCGCATTCAGATTCCAGTGTAAGCATGCGTCCATGATTGCGGGCCGGAGTTCCGGAGACTTGAAAATACGGTTCGCGGACTGCCGTCTTGGTTGCAAAGGCCAACTGTTCAAGTTTTGTAAGCGAGTCATTATAGCGTTTTCCGGTGATGTGGGTGCGCAGATCGCTGGACCAGCAGAAGCAGAGGTCTCTCCATTTCTCTTCATTATCAGCGCAGAAGGGAAATTCCTGCTCAAGCTTATGACAGACAGCACGGCAAAGGGAATTGAGCTGGAAATCGTCGCGTCCGCTTAGAGCCCAGCGGGTGATGTTGTATTTGCTTTGTTTCTTGACTGGAATAGGCTGACTGGCACAACTCAGCTCAAGCTCATTCCCTCCGTATTTGTGGCCCAATCCCTTAAGCACAGCAGAGGGTAGCTGAAATTCATGACCGCGTTTCAGCAGGATTTTAAATACCTGTTCAATAAGTTTCCATTCGCTTTCCGCTTCCTGCACGGCTTCATTCTTGTAACGGCGGGGGCGGAAATCAAAAATTTCAGCATCATTGCCGTAGATGGGTAACCAGCCTTCTCCGGTTCCCAGCCCCTCTACGTAGTCGAGGTATTCATCCAGTTCCAATTCCCGGTGGGCGAATCTCTGTAATTTCTGGAAGACCATGGAACGGCTCCATATTACCGGAATGGATTCACCGTTGGTTCCCTTGGCCCGCTGAGGGAAATGCTGGATATGCTCATCCCAGTCAGCGTAACGGGCAGGGTTGTCGTAATCCATGAAAACTGCTTTATAGCCTGACTCCAGATAATGTGCAGCCATTCCTGCCGACCACGCCTGTTCATTGATCAGCGCGATCTGGGGGATCGTTGCCAGAATTTTTTCCCCGGTTTGTCTGCCTAAGACGAGGTTGGCCCGGTTTAATGACGGAGGAACAAGGGGGCCGATGATCTGTCCGTAGCCGCTGCCGATGAATTCGGCTTTGCCGGAACGAAGCAGGACTTTGAAATCTTTAATCCATTGTGGATCGAGGTCGCGAATGATCTCGAGAGTGATTCCAGAAGCCTCAATACCCAGCGGATAGCCTTTTTGGACCAGTTTCAAGAGCGGCCAATAGCAGCGTTTGATAACCTCCGGGCGGCTCTCTTCAGGAATGGAAGAGAACATGAGGTTGAGGTGGAATATGGCAAAAAATTTCATATCAATTAAACAGTAAGGATTCTAATGGAAGCAACAGCCGCTTCCACTTGTTTGATGGCTTGTTCACGGGTTTCAGCCCTTGCCATGACAACTCCGGCTCGGGCCGGATGGCTGGTGGCCGGGGAAATGGTTTCGCCGACAGCTGTGCGTATTTCCACCATGCTGATTCCGTCCATGGCCCGCGCTTTATCAACACCCTCTATGGCTGTCACCTTACCCGGTTTGGGGAAAATGTAACGCTGGGCTACGCCTTTTTGGAAGGATGGGGTCATAGCCTCGGGGGCAGGTGTTTCGCCAAGAGCCAGCCTGATGGCAGTACCAGTGAAATCAACTCCGGTATTCCATGGAATTTCATGGGAGCAGAAGTAGCCCCCGGAAAGACGGGCGGCCATTTCAATGACATAGGGCTTCCCGTCATGCACCACCATGTCACCTTTGAACATGGAATTTTCAATGCCGAGGGCCATAGCCGCCTTGCCGGAAAGATCTTTTACCGCTTGTTGCGTATTCTGGTCCAGAAAAGAGGGCAGGTCTCCACCGTTTTCAATTATGTTTGGTGCGAAGCGGTCCAGAAATTCATAGTTGCGGTCCGAGAAGCCGGGGCAGAAAGTCTGTCCGTTGACCACAAATCCCTCGGTGCTGATCTGCGGGCCGTCGAGATGTTTTTCCACCATGACCCGACCTGTCGGGGATTCTTTTTTTGAGCATTCAAATGCCCATGCGGGGTCGGGCATATCTGTTGAACCGTAAACAAGACGAAGCACCCCGCGTGCGCCCCGGCTGTCCACGGGTTTGATGACCAGTGTTTCCCGACGTTCATCAAGAATTCTGGTCAGTTCCCCGGCGCTGAAAATCTCCTGATACCACGGGATGGGGATGCCTTGTTCTTTGAAACGGTCCTTCATGGCTTTTTTGTCAGTTGCCAGACGGGCTGTTTTCGCGTTGACCGCAGTCAGTCCGAAATGATCCGCCACTGCCGCAACGGTTCCCGGTGCATCCACCGCCGCACAGATGACCCCATGCGGTTTGCCGCCTTTTTGGGACCAATTGGTCAGGGCGGCAACCGTTATTTTCGGGGTGTAGACACAACCGATGACTGATTCATGGGCGTGAGCGAATCCGGGAGCCTGCGGGTTGGCGTCTACTGCCACCACATGCAGTCCCATTTCATTTGCCCTTTGCAACACTGGAATGGATTCCAGTCCGGCACCGATCACGAGGAGTGTCTTTTGCATAAATTAAGCCGGTTTACGGCAGACCATAAAGGTGTTCTGGCCTTTGGGATCATCAGGGAAGACAATGCGTCCCTGTTTGATGCCCGTGGTCTGCATGATTTCAAAATGTTCAGAGCAAAGCCCGCTGATTTCCTGCAGGGAAAATTCGTGCAGGTGCTGGGAATTTACCGGGATATGTCCAAGGCTGTTCTGGGGGGTGCTCAGGATAAGTAAGCCTCCCGGTTTGAGAACCCTTTCCATTTCTTTGAAGAAAGGTGCGGGATTGACGTGTTCCACTGTTTCGAAGCTGGTCACCGCGTCAAAAGATCCGTCTTCAAAGCTAAGGGAGGTCACATCTCCGGTTTGGAAGGTGATGTTGTCGAAGTACTTGCCGGATGAGGCTAGACGTACGGTTTCAATGTCGAGGTCGGCGGCAACTACTTTTTCAGCCTTGCCTGCCAGCATCCTTGCCCCGTATCCGGGACCGCAGGCACAATCAAGAACCTGCGCTTCGGGACTGATGTAGTCCAGGGCCAGTTCATAATGGAAGCTGAGTTGGTCTCCGGCACTGATAGATTTGTGTTGTCCGACATTCATGTTTCCGGCAGTATATACCTGTTCTGCGGTTTCACGGCATTTCTTGAGCCATTGCTCGCTCACGGCAGGTCCGGTTACGCGGGCGCATTTGAATTCTTCAGCTTCGTTGAACATGAAGAATTTTGGATGGATACAATACGGTGCACCGTTGGGCCGCTCTTCAAGAATGGAGAGCGCTTTTTTGAGTGCACTCAGCCTGTAGATATCGGAGGTGAGCTGGATGGGGAAATCGTCTTCGGTCTTAACGCAATCCAAACCTTCTTTTTCAGCTTGTGAAAGCATGGTGCGGGCGTGATCGGCCAGCCAGCCGAAGTGCAGTCCATCCACCCGGATGAACAAACTTTGTTCGTCAACATTTTCCAGAGCCGCAATCATGCGTTCCAGAGGACTGTCGTCGTATCCGTAAAAAACAGAAATTTGATGCTCCGGGAACATTGCCGGGATTTCGTCAAGTTTGCCGCCACGGTCAAACTCCGGTGCAATGATTCGAATATCCGCTGCGGGAAATTCTTTGAGTGCGCTTTCAACAGTCAGGGCCACTACCGGGCGTCCGTCTACATCGTTCATGCACCAGTCAGGTGCTCCGCTCCAAGCCCTTGATGCGGCTTGTATCAGAATAATCGGAGTATCCATCAGCTGTCCTTCGAGTTAAAGAGTTCGTCCGCGTGTTTTTTAAGGAAATATGCACTGATCGGAGTTTCAAACCGAGTATTGTAGTTTGAGACTTTCAGGTAAGATCGATAGTCCTGCTGCAACTTTGCCTCAGCAATAGTTGTCTTCCATTCACCGCTTACCCGTAGATGCATTTCCTTAATAGCTTCCAGCAGTTCGTCTTCTGTATTGTCAATAACCGTAAAATCTGAATCTGCAAAGTTTTCAATGGGCCATTTGCTGATTCCGGCGTCGATTGTTTCGGAAATACTCAAAATTCGTCCTGATGATTCTGAACGAATGAGTTTGAACAGGGCAAGGTCTTCAGGGGAGCAGTAATCGATGACTTCCAGACGGGCGACATTGACCTGCAGGCATGGAATTCTGAAGGTGTTGCAAATGTGCATCGGCCCGCTGGGGACTCCCGTAAAAAAAACACATGTGGCAGGTAGATAAACGTCCATGAAATCATTTTGTTTTCCGCTGCATGCGTAATCCGTAAAATTTGGATGATCGATTTCAAGCGGTTCCTGCACAATGGAACCGATTCTGATCACGTTGTAGCCGAGTCGCAGCAGTTCTTCGGCTCCGGCTTTGAAGGTGGAAATATCCATGTTGCGGGGTTCCTGCATGTCCCCGTCACTTCCGGGCATAGTCTGTTGCAGGAAAGCGGAGTCGCGGCCGAGTAAACAGACGTGCGGACGATCAGGATCAAGTCCAAGGGCGGCAATTTCCCGTCGGCCTTGTTCCTGTTCCGCTGAAGTGAAATTTACGTGGGTCTCAGTCTGTTGGATCAGGCATTCGTAATCCCGGCCAAGAGCGATAGTCCGGGTGTTCAGTTTCAGCCCGTGCTTATCCGTGAGGTTGAAGTAATTTACCGCTTCCAGCAGATAACGGTGGTTATTGCTGATATGCATCTTACGGGAGAAAAGCTTCCCCAGTGTCTGGTTAGCAACTTGCCCATCTTTGAAGTAGAAAAGGTCAAGGTAACCGTCATGGCGGCCCAGTTCTTTTTCAGAAAGGTATAGTTCGCAATCAAGGGCCAGATGGCCCAGCCGGGAAGAGTAGATTTCGCTTACCCGCACAGGCTTAAAAATGGAGACAGCTTTAATCAGCAGGGCAAGTGCACCAAGCCCTGCCCATTTTCCGATTTCTTTGATCAGTCCGTTTTTTAGACTTGGATCGGCTGCGGATAGTTCATTTCTGACACAGGTCTGAATGCGTAGATTGTAGAAATTTGCGTAAAACGAAACTGCACGGACCACGTTGTCATGGTCGTAGGTCATACCGCAGACAATGACGGTTTTATGAGGTCTGAAGGTGAGGATTGCTTTCAATAACGGCGGGAGAAGTGGGTGGAATGTTCCGGAGAAAAAAAGGGTCTTTTCGCCGTCAAACGCACCCCGGTCACGCTCGGGAAGTAGCAGCAGCACTTCCGTTCTGTTGAGGTCCACGCTGTTAAGGAAGTTCCTGATGTGGCACAGCTGGGCAGTGCCGATTATGAGCAGACGTTTCCGGTCAGCCATTGTGCTCCTATTTCCGTTTCAGGATCCGGCGTACCGCATTTGCGATATCCTCGGGCATGAGCCCGTATTCACGGGCAAGGTCTTCCGGTTCCCCGGAGCTGCCGAAAACATCATCAATTGCCACCCGTTCCACCGGAACCGGATGGTTTTCACAGACTATTTCCATAACAGCTCCGCCGAGGCCGCCGTATTTGTTGTGATCCTCGCAGGACACAATGGCTCCGGTTTCCTGTGCGGCCTTAATGACCGCTTCTTCGTCCATGGGTTTGAGCCAGCTCATGTTCAGTACGCGACAGAAAATACCTTCTTTTGCCAACTCTTGTGCTGCCTTCACGGCCCGGTGAACCATAACGCCCACAGCCATGATGGTGCAGTCTTCGCCTTCAACAAGAACTTGAGCTTTGCCCGGTTCAAAATCTGTGTTCGCATCAAACACATCGGGCAGGGGGCTGCGTCCGGTGCGCAGGTAGAGCGGACCGTGGGTGTCCAGCAGATAGGGCAGTACAGCTCGAAGTTCAACAGGATCAGCAGGTGAGACCACGGTCATGTTGGGGATGGCCCGGTAGATGGAAATATCTTCAAGTGCCTGATGGGTAGCCCCGTCCGGTCCTACATCAAGGCCGAGATGGCTGGCGGCGATTTTCACGTTGAAATCAGGGTAGGCTATTGAGTTGCGGGCCTGTTCCAGTGCACGCATGGAAGCAAAGACCGCATAGCAGGTCACGATAGGAATGATTCCTGACTCCGCCAGTCCCGCAGCCATGGAAAACATGTTCTGCTCCGCAATACCGCATTGTATGAAACGGTCCGGGTAGGCCTTGCGGAAATGGTAGGTTCCGGTTCCCCCGGCAACGTCGGCATCAAGGACCACGAAATCGTTACGGATGGCGGCAAGCTCCACAAGGGCCTTGCCGAATTCGTCTCGCATATTCTGCATTATTCCAGCTCCTCGCATCCGCATTCGCGCAGGGCACATTTTCTTTCTTCTCCGGTGGGGCAGAGGCTGCCGTGCCATTTGGGAACGTTCTCCATGTATGAAATCCCTTTGCCCTTGACCGTATGGGCGATAATCATGGTCGGTTTGCCCACTGTTGTCCGCGCACGGTAGAAAGCGTTTTCAATTTCGCGGAAATCGTGGCCGTCAACTTCAATTACCTGCCAGCCGAAAGCCTTGAATTTGTCGTTCAGCGGTTCAAGGGCGGTAATGTTTTCGTTAAGGTCATCGCTCTGAAATTTATTGTAGTCCACTACGGCAACGATGTTGTCCAGTTTATGGTGGGCAGCGAACATACAGCCTTCCCAGATCTGGCCTTCGTTCAGTTCCCCGTCTCCGAGCAGTACATAGGTTCGGTTGTCTCTTTTGGCCCGTTTTGCTCCCAGAGCGCAGCCCAGAGCGAAAGAAAACCCCTGTCCCAGAGAACCGGAATTGAATTCCACTCCCGGTGTTTTGATTCGGTCCGGGTGGCCTTGCAGCATGCCGTCGGCGTGACGCAGTTTCTTGAATTCTTCCTTGGAGAAAAAACCCTTTTCTGCCAGTGCTGCGTAGAGGGTAAGGCAGGAATGGCCTTTGGAGAGAATGAAGCGGTCCCGGTAGAGATCAGTCATATTTTCAGGGCTGAAATTCATTTCATTGGCAAAAATCCAGCTGACAACTTCCACGCAGGAAAGCGAACCGCCCGGATGGCCTGATCCGGCATAGCAGTTCATGGTGATTATGGATTTGCGCAGCTCGGCGGCGAAATTTTCTAGTTCCTGATACTGGGACATTTCTTCTCCTTAAAAATAAAGTCCGCCGTTGACGTTGATGGTCTGGGCGGTGATGTAGGAACTTTCATTGGAAGCAAGGTAAGCAACGCTGTCCGCAACTTCTGAGGCTGCAGCAAAACGTTTAAGCAGGACATTCTCTGCGGCTTTCTGTACTGCCGGATTCTGCAGGCCTGCATCAGCCATATCCGAGATCACCAGACCTGCGGCAACGGTATTACAGCGGATATTCCACTGGGCACCAAAGCGAGCGGCTACCTGAGTCATGGAAATAAGTCCGGCCTTGCTTGCTGCGTAATGGGCTGTGCGCGGTCCGCCGTACTGACCGCTGACCGAACCGATGTTGATCACGCTGGATCCTTTGCTTTTCTTGAGCAGGCCAAGGCAGCGCTGGGTGCACAGGAATGGGCCTTTCAAGTTTACTGAAAGGATGCGGTCCCATTCTTCAGGAGTGATCTTGTCGAAATCCTGCGGATCATTGATCCCTGCATTGTTGACCAGAATATCAAGTCTGCCTTCATTGGCGGTGATGTCGGCAACAACGGCGTCTACGGAATCAGCATTGCTGACTTCAAGCTGCATGATGCGCGCGGTTCCGCCTTCTTCGGAAATTTCCGTTGCGGTCTGCTGGGCGCTTTCGCGGTCATTGACCCAAGTCAGGATCACCTGCGCGCCTTCGGCAGCAAGCTTGTGGCTGATGGCCTTGCCTATTCCGCGTCCTCCGCCTGTTACCAGCGCGATTTTATCTTTCAGTCTTTGCATGTATTTTTAATCCTTTTTGCCTGCCATGAGTACCGCGTGGCGACCGAATCCGGCCTCGGCAAAACAGTTATAGAGCTTGTCGAGAACATCGCGGTTGCCGCTACGGGTCAGGTTCAGCTCCAGCTCTTTGCGCATGGCGTGGCATTCGCGGCCCAGTTCCGGCTCGTTCAAATAGTTTTTGCCCATGAGCAGGAACAGCTCCATGGGAAATGAAATTTCGTAGTGCAGCGGTTCAAAGCCGATTCGGCGCACCAATTTCTCAAGAGAACTGCGGTTAAAGAAATTTATATGATGCGGGGGAGCGAGCCACCATGGTTTTTCGTCAAAGTTCTCGCTCATGATCTTTTGCAGTCTGTTGTAATCATTGGGAACGCCGATAACAATCAACCCGCCGGGGTTAAGCACTTCGCGGCAGAGAGAAAGCATACCAATAGGGTCGGGCAGGTGTTCGAGGACTTCCCAGAGGTGCACAACGTCAAACTTTCCGATGGAGTCAGCACACTTTTGATCAAAAACACCGTGTATCACATCAAGTCCGATGGAATTGCAATAATCAACGGCCTTGTCTGATGGTTCTACGCCTTTGACCTGCCAGCCCATATCTACTGCCTGCTTGAGGAAAAAGCCGTTACCGGAACCGATATCCAGAATGGAGCCTTTACGTTTAAGCTGCTTTTCAATCGATTCCAGACGGGCTTTGTTGGTTGCTTCGTGCCAATCAGCATCTTCCAGCTGGTGCTGGAGCATGAGCGGTTTGTCTTTGATGTGGTACTCGTGCTTGTAGATGCGTTCCAACTCTTCTTCATCGGGAATGGGAATGATGTGCTTGAAACCGCAGCTTTCGCAATGAATTACATCGAAACCGTCAACGGAATGCAGCACAATGCCGCTATGGTCGATCCAGCATTTTCGGTCACTCAAAATTGTGCTCCAAGCGTATTTAAATGGCGTTCATAATCCGGGATGCGATATTCACAGCCCCTTGTCCGATCCCTAGTCCGGCAGCTTTTGCAGCCATGGACTCAAGTGAATTCTGATCGGAAATGAAATTTTGCAGTTCAAGTGCCAGTTTCCGGTCAGATATGCGGTCATATTTTCCCAGTGAAACCGCTGCTCCTGAGGCATGCAATGCCGATGCCGAGCGGGCATGGTCTTCGCTCAGGCAGAGTAGCAGCTGCGGGACTCCGCAGGCCGCCAGCTCATAAGCGGTCATGCCGAAAGATGCGATTGCCGCATCGGCCTGCAGCATGGGCAAGGACATGTCCTTTATATCATGCAACAATTTTACTCTCTTTCCGTGCTCTACCGTTATCTGGTCGATTTTGTCCAGATTATTGAACATAGGGCCGATTACAATTTCGGCCCGCCATTCTCCATTCACTGATTTCAGGGCCTGCAATATTTTCAAGGTCAGGGCGTGGGGATCGCTGCCGCCCATGGTTATTAAAATTTTGGGAGAAGAATGAATCGGCTGTGACTTTTCGGGAACCCGGAACTCCTTGCGCAGCGGGATGAATTCCCAGCCGCGATGGATGGTTCCGCAGAATCCGTCCCATCCAAGTTCATTAAATTGGGGAACAGGCGGGTAGAAGGCCAGATCGGTGTGCAAACGGTTGGGAGTTGGATCATCTATGGATACCAGCAATTTTTCGGCTGTCTTTGAGCGCTGGAAGAAAGAATAAGCAAGGGGAATACGCAGGTCGAGGACTACCGCCCCTTCATTGCTGAATTCCCAGAGGTCAAAGTCGCTGACAGGAATGGTTTCGAATCCAGCAGCATTGATCCTGTCTTCCGCTTCGGAAGCACCCCGGAATCCGAAAATAGAATCGCGTCCAAACTTGTCGCGCAGGGCTGAAGCAATTGCCAAACATCGCCCTGCGTGGCCGAATCCGGTTTGCGGTCCGGCTTCACAGAGAAAAAGAATTGGGCCGCTATTTTTCATTATGCATGAAGGCTTGGTAGAGCCGTTCGGCAATGTGCCAGTCTTCTTCGGTGTCGATATCCACCACCATATAACGGGGCAGGAAGTAGGGCATGCTGAGACCTGCTTTACGTTCTGCTGGAAGATCCGTCAGTTCGATCCAGTAAAACTGGGCCGCGTCATGGAAGAAAACAGGCAGATCCTGCGAGCGGCAGGGTGCATATTCGGGAAAGGCGTATTCTACACCTCCCTGATCATTTTTCTTGAAAGAGCGCAGGATGGGATAAGGAAATTCCGAAACTCCGAGTACACAATTGGCCCGGTGTTCGCGCAGCATCTTGTAGCCGCCGCGAATGTTCTTAGCGGTAACAAAAGGATTGGCGAAGAACTGGCAGTAGCGTTGCGGTTCACCCCAGTTCTTTTTGACCCAGTCTACAGCATGATCAATAACCGGTTGGGTGGGTGTGAAATCGTCGGCCAGTTCTGCAGGACGCATGAAGGGTACTTCGGCCCCGTATTCGCGGGCTACTTCAGCGAATTCCTCGCTGTCCGTACTGACTAGAATATGATCAAAGAAGCCGCTCTTGCGGGCGGCTTCAATGGTATAGGCAATAAGTGGTTTTCCCAGAAAAGGGCGGATGGATTTTTTGGGAATGCGTTTGCTTCCGCCTCTGGCCGGGATAATTGCTACCTGCATATGTCTTCCAATTTTTACTGGTCGGCTCTGAGGAAAGTCTTTTCCGCAAACTTCCAGTCTTCCTCAAAGTCCACTTCAACGCATGCGTGATCGGACACATCCACGGGCTTGAGGTTGACTCCGTCCTTGATGATAAATTCCAGACCCTTTTCAAAGTAATCCTGATCCTCACAGCGTCGCAGGGCTTCTTTATAAAGGGCTAGATCCTTTTGCTTAACAATGTTGATACCTACAGCTTCACCTTCTGCATTGACCACCTGCTTGGAGATTTCGGTAATGTATCCCTTGTCGTTGAGTAAATACTTGATTTCTTCTTCGCCGCAGGATTTGCGGTCAACAGCGATGCGGCTTTCATTTTTTGCTTCA
The DNA here is from genome assembly GCF_963666665.1 of Maridesulfovibrio sp. NCBI lineage: Bacteria > Pseudomonadati > Thermodesulfobacteriota > Desulfovibrionia > Desulfovibrionales > Desulfovibrionaceae > Maridesulfovibrio > Maridesulfovibrio sp. The sequence goes on along the minus strand of NZ_OY762999.1, from coordinate 2,800,290 downwards.
TCGAGGAATTTTTTCAAGACCGGCTTGTCGAAAACAACGTCGCCGTTGGTCCAGAGGATGTCGTCATCAAGGTTTTCCACAGCCTTGAGCAGGCTTTTGGAGGTGTTGGTGATGTAATAGTCGGGATTATACTTGTAAAAGACTTCCGGAAACTGTTCCATGATCAGGGTCATTTTGAATCCAACAACTACGATAATTTCTTCTACCCCCAGTTCACGCATGAGCCGGATCTGGCGGCCGAGAATTGTCTCCCCGTAAGGAAGCACAGAAAGTGATTTTGGGAAAGGTCTGCTCAGCCTGCTACCGATTCCTGCTGCAAGAATAACTGCTTTCATGATCTGCCCCCTTTGCGGGTTAAAGATAGTTGGCGATTATGTGTTCACCCAGCCTCTGCGCGGCCTTTCCATCGCAGTGGGTAAAGGAAAGTTCTCTCAGTTTTTTTCGCTTTTCTGCATAGTCATCTGTATTATTTATCACGATCTCTTCAAAAGCGGTATAGAGATCATCTTTGTTTTTGACTTTTCTGCCCGGGGTCATCTCGTCATAATCGTAAAGGAGTTCCCGGTTCTTGGTTACATAATCTTCAAAATCGTATGGGTAGAAGATCATGGGGCGGTCCAGAAGCAGGAAGTCGAAATAAATTGAAGAGTAGTCGGTCAGCAGTGCATCACAAAGGGAGAGCAGCGGATAAGCATCGCTCTTGGGATTCATGAGCACAATATTCGGCGGCATCTGAACCTGTCCGATGCTCAGGTACGGATGAAATTTGCAGACAAAAAGGATGTTGTTCTGCTGGCAGAACTGCGAAAGCTTACCGAGGTCGATAGCCCCATCTTCAAACGGCCCGCCGCCGAGATCTCGGAAGGTGGGCATGAAGAAAACCACCTTGCCGCCTTGTTTGCGGAATTTAACCATCTCAGCATATAGATCGCGGTCGGCATTGATCATATCATATTTGCCGGGACGGCGCAGGAGCACATCGTTGCGTGGGTATCCGAATTCCAGAAAATCTCCGGCCTTGAAAGCGCGTCCGAAAGCAGTCTCGGTGAAGTAAGGTGAAGTGGAGAGCACTGCATCGTAGCCGGAATAGGCAAAGGAAAGATGCTCGGCTTTTTCCGGGTTCATGTTCACCGATGAGTGGATCTCCGGGAAGCCGATAGCCTTAAGCGGGATGCCGTGCCAGAGTTGGATGGATGTAGCTTCGCAGAGTATGGCCCAGAGCTGTTCCTGTGTTTTCCAGCTGAAATCGTCACTGACTACCAACGAAGCCTTTGTCATCAGGGCAAGGGTCTCAGTGTCATTTATCCACAACGCAGGCAGCCCCTGCTGTTTCAGCAGGTCCGCTTCTTTTTTATCAAAGGACAGGAAAAAACATTGCAGTTCGGGCCTGTGCTGCACGCAATGGATAAAGAAATATTTGACGTTATCAATGAAGTATCCGCCTGCGCGCCCGAAGAACAGGGCCAGATTTTTCTGTTTGGGGACCGATGCTGATAATTCCCGCAGTTTTTGCAGTTCGTCTTGTTGCATGATTTCGCGCTGTCCGTTTTGATCCGGTTTAAGTTCAAGAGGAAAAAATGTGTGTTTTCTGACACCTGTGAACAGTTTATTCAATTTAGGTGCCAAAAACAATGCAAAGCTTGAACATATCTGGAAATCAGTCTGCACAACACATTACTTTTACTTATGGTTCAGGCAAGTAACTATTGTTATAATTTAGTATCATTCTGAATTTTAAGGTAATGTTTTTAGATAATCCTCTTGAATCAGCTGCAGCTCAGCTGTACCCTCAGCTCCATGAGAACTACTTCTGACAGAATCAGGCACACCCTGTTATTCGAAATTATCGGACTTTGCACCTGTACCCCGTTGGCTTCGTGGATACTTGATAAGGACCTGAGTCGGATCGGTATCATGAGTCTTGCCATTTCCATGACCGCCATGGTTTGTAACTATCTCTATAACCTGATTTTTGACAAAGTGCTGGTGGCCTTGAAACGTCCGGTCAATGTACGCCCCACATGGATGCGTGTATTGCATGCCGTCCTTTTTGAGCTTTCATTGCTGACCATCACCTTGCCTTTTGTTGCATGGTGGCTGGACCTGAGCATCTGGAATGCCCTGATCGCTGATATCGGGTTTGCGCTTTTCTTCCTCGTTTACGCCTTTGTGTATAACTGGGTGTACGATATTGTCTTTCCCATGCCGGTGGCGGATAGCGTGTAATATTTTAATAGCGTTCATAATAGAAAAAGGGTGGACCGAAAATCAGGTCCCCCCTTTTTTTATTTGTTTCGGCGAAACATATTTTTGAATTTTCCAAATTTCTTGCCAGCCTTTTCTTTCACCGTTTCCGGTTCAGGCTCAGGTTCTTTCTGCTTGTTGCTCTTGAATGTAGCAAAGCGGGCCACTTTGCCCACCTGTTGCGCCGAATATTTGGCCGCCTTGCTGGTGGCCTGAAATGCTTTGTCTGTAGAATCCACAACCTTTTTTGCGGCGCTGGCAGCCTTTTCTCCAGCTGCTCCGGTAATGGTTTTAAGATAGGCGGTGGTGATGGTTTTGGTGGAGCCCATGGCGATGGAAAGAAGCATGCCCGCTGCTTCGCGCAGGACGGCTCTGCGGTAGCCCGGAGAATTTTTCTCTGCATGGAAGTTGAAATGACCACGGGTGATGATGCCCACGCGCAGGGCAAGAAAAGCGTTAGTTGAGCCGTCCAGAATAGAGGCGGTGACGATTGAGGTCAGCCCGCTGGCACCGGGAATCATGCCCAGTGCCGAACCTGCCAGTACC